>CAKPFH010000017.1 GCA_934153655.1 uncultured Bacilli bacterium | reverse complement strand
AAATAAGCATAACTAGAACTTACACCTATTATTACTAATAATAAAAATATAAAAACAAATATTTTCTTTTTCATATCTCACCTATTTTCATAAATATTATAGCATAATTAAAAAAAGTTATCCACATTAATTGTTGATAATTCTTTTATTGACATTAAAAATAATGTTAATATATAATAAAATTAATTATAAGAGGTAATTATGATTAATGGTGTTGAAAGTATATTAATAGTTGATAATTGTATATTATTAGGTTCTCAAAATATTAATAGATGAAAAATAATTAATAATGAATTATGTGCTCCTGTAAAAACAATAGGCGGAAAGATAGAAAAAAATGATTTAAATGATTTAGCTACTCTCTTTAAAGAAATAAAAGAAGAAATATTAGGAATAGAAGAATTAGCAAATATAACTAGAATTTCAAATAATATAACTATACCTTTATCTAAATTAAATTGCTATGAACAAAACTCTAATATTATATTACAAGCAAATTTTTATTCAATAAATATAACAAAATATAATAACATTTAAACAAATCAATCAATATAAATGAAATTAAAAAATATTTAATTATAAAAAATGATATCACACTTCCTAAAAATATTTGTTTAGTTATTCCTAATCAAATAATAGAAATAATAAAAAGTTATCCACATTAATTGTTAATAACTTTTTATTTACATTTAATAAATTACATCTTTTAAATATAATCCCTCAGGATGACTTGTTCTAAAACCATTACTTCTATTTTTACTATCTAATATTTTTTTAACATCTATTACTTCTTTTTTATTAAGTCCTACTTGAATTAATAAACCTACCATATTTCTTATTTGATATTTAATAAAACCATTACCTTTAAATATAAAGGTTACTATATCATCTTTATTAGTTATTTCAATACTATATACTTCTCTTACATAATTATTTCTAATATCTTTATTAGGAGTAAAAGCTTTAAAATCATGAATTCCTATTAAATATTTAGAAGCTTCAATCATTTTATCAACATCTAATTTCTTATTAAATTGATAAACATAGTTTCTTTCTATAGGATTATATTCTCCCATATTTAATTTATATTCATATACTTTTTCTTTAACCATATATCTAGCATGAAAATTATTATCTACTACTTTAGTACTAATTACATGAATATCTTTTGGTAATAAACTATTCATAGCACATTTTAATTTATATTCCGTTATATTAACTAAAATATCAACATGACATACCTGTTTAATTGCATGTACACCTTTATCAGTTCTTCCACTTCCAACTATTTTAGTTTCTCCATTATTAATAAATTTTAAAACATTTTCCATTTCACCTTGTATAGTTCTTAAACCATATTGTTTAGAAAAACCATTAAAATTAGATCCATCATAAGAAAAAGTAATTAAATAACGCATAAATATTACCTCACTAATAAACTTAATAGTAAAATTATAACATGTATTATTAAAAATACAAAATCATATTTAGAAATATTATTATCTTTCTTTTTCTTTTGATTTTTATAAAACCTTAAATAATTCATCCAGATATAATTTTTTAATTCATTGCTTGCTAAATTATCTAAATTATCTTTTATTAATTTTGCATATTCACTGTTAACTAAAATATTTTCTCTTTCTAAATAACTATTAATTTCTTTAGTTTCTTTATCTTTAAAATCATCTATCTTCTTTCTTCTTAATTCTTTAAAAGTATATTTAGAACCTTTTCTTATTTTTAAATACTTTATTTTTTTTATTTTAATATTTTTAATTACTAATAATAAATAAGTAATTAAAAAACTTAGTTTAACTATTAAAAATATATAATATTTATAATCAAGAATAAATACATTTAAATTTAATAAACTAATAAAGAAAAAACCTAATAATAAGATACCTGTTATATCTTTAAAAAATCTAATTATTTTATTTTTATTTTTTAAACTTATATAATAAATAAACAAATAATTAATAATTAAAATATATTTATTATTTACTAAATATATACTTAATAAATATAATATAAAAGAAATAATTAAAACTAAACTATTTATTTTTTCTAAATTAAATTCTTTAAGTTTGGTTATTAGTTTCTTGTACATTTTTATACACTTCCTTTATTAAATCTTTTATATCTTTATAATATTTTATATTTTTATTATAAGTGCTTGCTATATTAGTAAATTTAATTAGATTAGGTAATTCTAGATCTTTTAAAAGATCTAAGTTTTTAAAAACTATATCTAATTTATCATTTATTACTACTTTATTATCTTTAAATATTATTAAATCATCTACTAAGTCATATAGTATATCTATATTATTAGTAATAATTATAATTGTTTTCTTGTATTTCTTTTTTAATTCTAGAATAATATTTTTTAGTTTAAATTGAATATTTTTATCTAATCCATTTAGTAATTCTATTATTATTAAATCAGGATCTATTATTAAATTAAGAGCTAGGTTTAATAAATATTTTTCACTTGTTGATAGGGTATTAATTTCTTTTAATAAATAGTTACTATCAAGACCTACTAAAGTTAAAATAGAATCTATTTTAGTTAAATAGTTTTTATTATTTAGTTTTATTTTTCTTTTCATTAGATAAAATTCATCTTTAACTGTTTTAGTATAAAAACAAGGTTTATTAGTAATATAGGTAAAAACATTTTCATTGAAAGATAAAATATCTGAGTTATTTAATAAAATATTACCTGTATAAGTTTTTTTTGAATAAAATAATAGGTTTAATAAATTACTATTGTATACTCCAGTTATTTTATTATCTTTGATAGTTAAATTAATATTATTATATATATTTTTATAAGAAATATTTAAAAGTTTTAGTTCCATAGATTATCCTCCAAGAGATTAAGATCATAGTATATTTTATCTAATAAACCATAGAATTTTAATTTAATTGCCAAGTCTACTACAAATGGTATTTCAAAGCCTAAACTTCTTAAATAATTATCTTGTTCAAAGGTATCAGTTACATTGCCTAGTTTTTCTAACTTAGTATCATTTAATAAATAAATATCATTACTATTATAAATAGTTGATAAATCAGTTGTAATATTTATAATAGTTAAACCTTTTTCATTTAAGATTTTTAGTTTATTTAACATAAATTCTGTGGTTTTATTATCAAGTTCTGTGAAAGCATCATCTAATATTAAGATAGATGGTTCATGAATTAAAGCTATTATTATTTGCAGTTTAGCTTTCTCAATATTAGTTAAAGAAGTTATGTTTTTAGTTAACATATCTTCTATTTCAAAGAATTTAACTATTTTATTTAAATAATAATTTATTTTTAATTCATTATAACCTAAGTTTTTTAAAGGTAATATTAGTTCATCTTTTACTTTTTTAGTTAAAAAAACATTTAAAGAATTTGATACTACTCCAATATGTTCTATATAATCTAAAACTGTTTGTTTATTTAAAGATATATCATTTATAGAAAAAATATTATCAGTTGGAATAATAGCACATAAGAGTTTAGTTAAAGTAGTTTTACCACTTCTATTTAATCCTATTATACTTATATAATCTTTTTTAAATACATTTAAATTTAAATTAGAAAAAATTATAGTATCATCTCTTGAATAATTTAAATTATTAATTTTTAGTATAGTCATATTGTCCTCCTATATTAAGTATAATAGAAAAAGTCAAAAAAAAGTAGACTAATTTACATTAATCTACATAAGTATATAATTCTTGTTTAATTTGGTCGTAGTTAGTTATAGTAGAAACTATCTTACCATTTTTTATTTTTAATAATGTTGGAACTACTAATTTTAAAGTAGTAATATCATTTGTTATATTTAAGTTATCTGCTAAACATATATTATTACGACTATTACTTAAATCTAATTGATATAAAGTTATTTTTCTTTTTGAATCATTGTATTTACTAATTAAGCTTTGATATAAACTAGCACTATCTTCTTTCATTTGATAGGCAAGAACGAAGTATTCTTCGTCAGTTCGGTTTAAAATAGAACCACAACTTATTTTTTCTGTTTGAGCTTCTGCTGTATAGAATATATTATTTTCTTTAGTAAATAATTTCCATTCTCCGGTTTTTATTTTGGTAAATACAAACATTAAAGCTATAAAAATTATAACACTTAAAGCAATTATAATACCATTTCTTATATTTTTATCACTATCACTTAAATTATAAGCCCGCATATCTTGTTTTTCTTTTTTTATTTTCTTTTGCATTTCTTTTTTCTTCATAGTAACCTCTCTTATCATTTAAAATTTTATCATATTTAAGAAAAAAAATAAATATTTTTAACCTTTTTAGACAATTATTTGTTGATTAATAAAAGATAAACACTTATTGTAAGTATAATCATTTATATTCATTAAAGTTTTTATTTCTTCTTGGGTAAAACCATTTAGTTTAAGTTCATAAAAAATAGCAACTTCAAAAGGAAGAGAATTAATAAAATTAATATATTTAATTTTTAATTCTTCAATATCTAAATATTCATACGGATTAATAGCAGTTTTATCTTCTATTAAATCAAATAAAGTTGTTGCTTCATTTATTTTGGTATCATAAGATATAGCTTTATTCAAGACTATTTTTTTATTAGTTAGGTTATTTCTTAGTAAAAGGTTTAAAGCATTGTTAACACAATGGGATAAATAGGTATAAAACTTTGTATCATTATCATATTTATAAGTTTTAACAGCTTCAAATACAGCCATGTTAGCAACTTGCACTAAATCATCTAATTCATAACCCATACCTTTCATACTATTTAATCTTTTTTGACATATAGTAATTATTAAAGGTTTATATTTTTCATAGATTAGTTCATAATTATCATTATTTTCTTCTATCATATATAATATTTCTTGATCTTCTATATCTTTATACATATTACCTCTTTCTTATTAATTCATATATCATAATCCCAGCTGCAACTGAGGCATTTAAACTATTTATTTTCCCGTTCATTGGAATTGAAACAACATAATCACAAGCTTCTTTAACAAGTCTTGACATACCAAAACCTTCACTTCCAATTACTAAAGCCGTTTTCTCCGGATAATTAAATTCTTGATAATTAGATCCATTCATATCAGTTCCTATTATCCAATAACCTAAAGATTTTAATTTTTTAATTGTTTGGTTTAAATTAACAACTTGGCATATTTTAACATTATATAAAGCACCAACACTAGTTTTCATAACCGTTTCATTAACAGAAACACTTCTATCTTTAGGAAGAATTATACCATCTATTCCTGATGCTTCAACAGTTCTTATGATTGCTCCTAAATTATGAGGATCTTCTAAATGATCAAGAATTACTATTTTACTATTTTCACCTTTAGTAATTTCATCTAGAGAAACGTAAGAAAAATCCTCAACATCCATTATTATACCTTGATGATTATTTTTTGCAAGTCTATCTAATTCAGCTTTTTCCTTATAAATTATTTTTAAATTCCTTTTTTCTATTAAGGATAAAAGGTCTTTTTCATTAAAATTATTCATACAAATTACTTTTTTAATAAAGTTTTTATCTGAAAAATTTTTTAAAATTTCTTTACAATTATTTCTTCCACTTACTAACATATTTAAAATAAGAAATAATTAATAAAATATCTTACTAATTATTTCTTCTATCCTTTCTATTTTATTTTCTAATTTTAAATAACCAAATAAAGCTTCAAATCCGGTTGCATTTCGATATTCTTGAATACTACAACTTTTAGGATGGGTATTACTTTTTTGATTTCTTCCTCTTTTAATTATTTCAAGTTCTTCTTTAGTGAAGATATTTTTATCTATTAAATCATTTAATATTTTACTTTGACTTCTAGCACTTACATATTCTAAAGATTTCTCTTGTAATTCTTTAACATGAAAAGTTCCAAGACTAATTAAATATTCTCTTACATAACTTTCATAGATACTATCTCCAAGATAAGCAAGAACTAAAGAATTTATTTCTATTGTTTTCATAGTTTTATTATTTTAAATCCTTCTCTTGTATCTAAAACTTTATAACCTAAATCAGAGATTTTCATACGAACTTTATCAGCTTCTTCGTAATTTTTTTCAGCTTTTAATTTATTTCTTAAATTAACTAATTCTAATACTTCTTCTGGAATATTATCAGAATCTACTAAATTAAGAGATAATACTTTATCAAATGATTTAATTAATTCTAATTTAGTATAATCATTCATATCACTTTTTAAAACATCATAGATAGTTGTAATAGCAAGGGAAGTATTTAAATTATTAGATATTGCTTCTTTAAAATTATTATTATAAGTATTATATAATTCTTGATTTAAATTATCTTTTTCTTTATTTAAAGTATTAATTCTTTCTTTTAGTTTTTTATATTCAAATGAGGCTTTATCTAAGGCTTCAAAAGAAAATTCTAGATTTTTTTGATAATGACTTAATAGTACCATGTATCTATATGCTAGAGGATCATATCCTTTTTCTTCTAGAAGAGATACAGTTAAAAATTCGCCTTTACTTTTACTCATTTTTCCATTTTTATCATTTAAATGTTCTACATGGAACCAATAATTACACCATTTATGACCAAGGTATGCTTCACTTTGAGCAATTTCATTTGTATGATGTGGAAAAATATTGTCAACACCACCACAATGAATATCTAAGTGTTCTCCTAAATATTTAATTGAGATACCAGAACATTCTATATGCCAACCAGGATATCCAAGTCCCCAAGGAGAATTCCATTTTAATTCTTGATCTTGAAATTTTGATTTCGTAAACCATAAAACAAAGTCAGCTTTATTTTTTTTATTTACATCCTCAAAAACATTATCTCTAGCGCCTATTAGTAAATCTTCTTGATTATGATTAGTTAAACAATAATAATCACTTAGTTTTGAAGTATCAAAGTAAACATTACCATTACTTAAATAAGCAAACCCCTCATCAATTAACTTAGAAATTATTTCAATATAAAAATCAATTAAAGAAGTAGCTGGAATAACTGTTTCTGGTTTTTTAATATTTAATTTTTGACAATCTAAAAAGAAAGCATCCGTATAAAATTTAGCAATTTCTAAAACACTTTTATGTTCTCTTAAAGCCCCTTTTAACATTTTATCTTCACCAGTATCAGCATCACTTGTTAAATGACCTACATCTGTTATATTCATAACTCTTTTAACAGGATAGCCAAGATACTCTAAAGATTTTTCTAGTAAATCTTCTTCAATATAAGATCTTAAATTACCAATATGAGCATAATGATACACAGTAGGACCACATGTATACATTTTAACTACCTTATCTATTGGTTTAAATTCTTCTATTTTTCTTGTTAAAGTATTATATAATTTCATAAGTACCTCCAATACAAAGTATTATACACTTTTTATAAAACTATGACAAGTAATTGTAAACTATTTTTGATTTTTTAGTTATTTAATTAAATCTGCTTGATATAGTTTTTGATATTTTGAAGATTTTTTCATTAAAGTTTGATGAATTTTTCCTTTATCAATCATGATAATTTTATCACTATTTACAATAGTAGATAATCTATGATCTATTATTAAAATAGTATATTTTCCTTTTAAACTATGAATTGTTTTTTGAATTTTTTCCTTATATTTTATTATTAAAAGTATTAGTTTCTTCATCAAACAAATTTATTATTGTATTTTTATTTTTTTTATTCTATAATAATCTCATTTGGAGGGATTATGAGTTATCAATTAATACTTTATATGGATACTGATTTAAAAAAAGTTTATATGTTAAGAAGTGATGCTTATAACTTACATTTAATAAAAGATAATTATCAAGAGGAATATCTAGATGTTAGCATGGAACTTTTAGTAACTTTAATTAATGAAAATATTGATATAAAATTTTTAAAATTAAAAAATAAGACTCTTATAAAAAAGTAAGAATCTTATTTTTATTAATATTTAAATTTTAGAAAAAAGACAATGATTTTTGAATTTCATTGCCTTTTTAATTAATTTTCTTCATTAAATTCGTTTTCTAACACTTCAAGTGGTTCATTGTCTGAAAAAGCAGTTTCAAGATCAAAGTCAATATTTTGATAAGCTTTAATACCAGTTCCAGCTGGAATTAATTTACCAATGATAACATTTTCTTTTAATCCTTGTAAATGATCTACTTTTCCTCTTATTGCAGCATCAGTTAAGATTCTTGTAGTTTCTTGGAATGATGCAGCTGATAAGAATGAATCAGTTTCAAGTGATGCTTTAGTAATACCAAATAATACTGGTACACCTGTTGCTGGACGTTTTCCTTCAAGAATTGTTTTCTTGTTTCCATCAGTGAATTCAAAGAAGTTAACAAGTGATCCTGGTAATAAGTAAGTATCTCCTGAATCTACAACTCTTATCTTAGAAATCATTCTTCTTGCAATTATTTCAACGTGTTTATCAGAAATTTCAACACCTTGGCTACGATATGCATTTTGAACTTCTTTTAAGATATATTCTTGAGTTGTAAGTGGATCGGTTACAACTAATAATTCTTTTGGACTAATTGCACCTTCAGTTAATTTATCACCTGGATTTACCATATCACCTTTTTCTACTCTTAGTTTAGCACCATAGTTAGTAATATGTTCTTTAGTTTCTAGGTCATTTTTAACACTAATTTTAAATTTACCATGATCTTCAACAATTTTTGTTACTTTACCGCTTATCTCAGCAATAGTTGCTTTTCCTTTTGGATTTCTAGCTTCAAATAATTCTTGAACACGAGGAAGACCTTGTGTAATATCTTCTCCACCTGCAACACCACCGGTATGGAAAGTACGCATTGTAAGTTGGGTACCTGGTTCTCCGATTGATTGAGCAGCCATAACACCTATTGCTTCACCAATTTCAACGATATTACCAGTTGCAAGATTTCGACCATAACATTTACAACATACTCCATGATGAGTATTACATGTTAATACTGATCTAATTTCAACACTTTCAATTCCTGCTGATACAATTTTTTCAGCAATACTTTCAGTGATTAATTCATTTCTTTCAACTAAAACTTTACCAGTTTCAGGATGAACTACTTGTTTATTAGCATATCTTCCAACAATACGATCATATAATTTTTCAATTACAGAACCATTTTTGTCATTTATAAATGCTCTTACTTCAACACCTTGATCAGTGCCACAATCTTCTTCTTTAACAATAATATCTTGGCTAACATCAACTAAACGTCTTGTTAAGTATCCAGAGTCAGCTGTTTTTAAAGCAGTATCGGCTGAACCTTTTCTAGCACCGTGAGTTGATAAGAAGAATTCGCTAACTGATAATCCTTCACGGAAGTTTGAAGTAACTGGGATTTCTACTGGTTCACCATTTGGTTTTGCCATAAGTCCTCTCATACCAGCAAGCTGAGTAAAGTTAGAAATATTACCACGAGCTTTAGAGTTCATCATCATAAATATTGGATTATCAACATCTGTTTTAGCATATTCTTCAAGTTCTTTTTGAACTTCATTTTTAGCTTCATTCCAAGTATCTATTACTTTATTAAATCTTTCTTCATTAGTAATTAAACCACGGGTATATTGTTTATTAATTGTTGCAACCATCTTATTGGCTTCTTCAATTATTTTTCCTTTATTTTTACTTGTTGTAACATCAGCTACTGATACAGTAATACCAGCAATTGTTGAATATTTAAATCCTAAATCTTTAAGTCTATCTAGCATCATTGAAGTTTCAGTTGTTTTATAACGTTTGAATGTTTGAGCAATAATACTTTCAAGAGTTCCTTTAGCAAAAGGTTTTACAAGAGGCATATTTTTAATTGCTTCTTTAATATCAGTTCCTTTTTCTAAGAAATATTTATTAGGAGTTATCTTTTGAATATTTTCATCACTTGGTTCATTTAAATATGCAAATGAATCAGGTAAGATTTCATTGAATATTAATTTACCAGGTGTTGTTACTAAATATTTACCTTTTTGATTATCAGTAAATAATTTGTATTTGAATGAATCAACTGGAAGAGCAATTCTTGTATGAAGAGTTATTTCACGTCTTTCATAAGCCATGATTGCTTCATTTGAATTTTTAAATACTCTACCTTCTCCTTCAAGACCAGCTTTTTCCATTGTTATATAATAGTTTCCAAGAACCATATCCTGGCTTGGTGTAACAATTGGGCTACCATCTTTTGGATGTAAGATGTTGTTTGCACCTAACATTAATAATCTAGCTTCAGCTATTGCTTCTTCAGATAATGGTACGTGAACTGCCATTTGGTCTCCATCGAAGTCGGCATTAAAGGCAGGACATACAAGTGGATGTAAACGAATTGCCTTACCACCAATTAATTTAGGTTCAAATGCTTGAATACCTAATCTATGTAAAGTAGGAGCACGGTTTAACATTACTGGATGTTCTTTAATTACATCTTCAACAACATCCCAAACAAGTGGATCTTTATTTTCAATTAAACGTTTTGCAGCTTTAATATTAGATGCAATATTACGTTTAATTAAACCATTTATTACATGAGGTTTAAATAATTCAAGAGCCATATCTTTGGGAATACCACATTGATACATTTTTAAATCTGGTCCAACGACGATAACTGAACGACCTGAATAGTCAACACGTTTACCAAGTAAGTTTTGACGGAATCTTCCTTGTTTACCTTTTAACATACTAGAAAGTGATTTCAAAGGACGATTTCCAGCACCTGTAACACTTCTTCCACGTCTACCATTGTCAAATAATGAGTCAACGGCTTCTTGAAGCATACGTTTTTCATTTTGAATAATAATTTGAGGAGCATTTAAATCAATTAATTTCTTTAAACGATTATTACGATTAATTACTCTTCTATATAAATCATTTAAATCACTTGTTGCAAATCTACCACCATCAAGTTGAATCATAGGACGAAGTTCTGGTGGAATAACTGGAATACAATCCATAATCATCCATTCAGGACGGTTATCAGATTTATAGAATGCATCCAAAACATCTACTCGTTTTAATAAACGAACACGTTTTTGTCCTTGAGCAGTTTCAAGTTCTTTTTTAATTTCATTAATCTCTTTTTCAAGATCAACTTGTTTTAAAAGTTCTTTAATTGCTTCAGCACCCATTCCAACTTTAAAACCATCACCATATTTTTCATAATAGGCACGGTATTCTTTTTCGGATAAAGTTTGTTTATTTTCAAGAGGTGTAATACCTTTATCAATTACAACATAACTAACAAAGTATAAAACTTCCTCTAAATCACGAGGTGACATATCAAGAACAAGTCCCATTCTACTTGGTACACCTTTAAAATACCAAATGTGAGAAACAGGAGAAGCAAGTTCTATGTGTCCCATTCTTTCACGTCTTACCTTGCTTCTTGTAACTTCAACTCCACATCTATCACAGACAATATTTTTATATCTTACACGTTTATATTTACCACAAGCACATTCAAAGTCTTTAGTTGGTCCAAAAATCTTTTCACAAAATAATCCATCTCTTTCAGGACGAAGAGTACGATAGTTAATTGTTTCAGGTTTTTTAACCTCACCATAACTCCATGAACGTATCATTTCAGGGGATGCAATACCTATTTTTAAGGCTTCAAATTTATTTACTTCTATCATTAGAAATCCCCTCCTTCTTCTAAATCATCAAAATCTTCATCGAAGTCATCTTCATCTTCATCTTCATCAAATTCATCATCACCATCATCATCAAAGTCATCAACACTATCACTAGGTTCAGGTGGTAATTCTATTTCATCAATGTCTAATTTAACATCATCTTTATATTCATCTTCTTCAATTTGTTTTAAATCTAATACTTGATTTTCATCATTTATGATTTTTAAATCTAATCCAAGAGCTTGGAATTCTTTCATTAATACTCTAAATGATTCCGGAACACCAGCTTGATTAATATCTTGACCTTTAACAATTGCTTCGTATACTTTAACACGACCAATTATATCATCAGATTTAACTGTTAAGATTTCTTGTAAGGTATGAGCAGCACCATAAGCATATAATGCCCAAACTTCCATTTCTCCAAATCTTTGTCCACCAAATTGAGCTTTACCTCCAAGAGGTTGTTGAGTAACTAAACTATATGGTCCAGTTGATCTTGCATGTAATTTATCATCAACCATGTGATGTAATTTAATCATATACATAACACCAACAGCAACACGATTTTCAAATGGCTCACCAGTTCTTCCGTTATAAAGAATTGTTTTTCCATCTGGATCCATTCCGGCTTCTTCCATCATAGCTTTTATATCATCAGTTTTAGCTCCATCAAATACTGGAGTTGCAACATGAACACCTAATTTCTTAGCAGCATATCCTAAGTGTAATTCAAGAATTTGTCCAATATTCATACGACTTGGAACACCCATTGGATTTAACATGATATCTACTGGAGTACCATCTGGTAAGAATGGCATATCTTCTTGAGGTAAGATAAGGGAAATAACACCCTTATTACCATGACGACCTGACATCTTATCACCAACTTGAATTTTACGTTTTTGAATTATATAAATTCTAATTACTTTAGATACCCCTGCTGGTAATTCATCATTTTCTTTTCTTGAATAAATTTTAACATCATGAACAATTCCATCTCCTCCATGAGGTACACGAAGTGATGTATCACGAACTTCACGAGTTTTTTCACCGAAAATAGCATGTAATAATTTTTCTTCACTAGTAAGTTCAGCCATACCTTTTGGTGTTACTTTACCAACTAAGATATCGCCTTCCTTAACCTCAGTTCCTATCATAACAATACCATTTTCATCTAGGTTCTTACGAGCTTCTTCAGATACATTTGGAATATCTCTAGTTATCTCTTCAGGACCTAACTTAGTATCACGGCATTGCATTTGATAATCTTCCATATGAAGTGATGTATAAGCATCATCTTTAACTAAATTTTCATTTAAAATAACAGCATCTTCATAGTTATAACCATTAAATGTCATAAAAGCAACAACAACGTTTTTACCAAGGGCAAGTTCACCCTTATCAGTACTTTGACCATCAGCTATAACTTGACCACGTTTAACAGTATCACCACATCTTACGATTGGTCTATGATGTTGACAAGTTCCAGCATTTGAAAGTTCATAATTTGCTAAGAAATAAACGTCTTTATCAAGAGCATTTTTAATAACTATCTTTTTAGCATCAACATAGTCAACTACACCATCAGCTTTAGCAACAATTACAGCTCCTGAATCTTTGGCTGCAATATATTCAACACCAGTTCCAATAAATGGAGCTTCTGATCTTAAAAGTGGTACAGATTGACGTTGCATGTTAGCACCCATAAGTGCACGAGTTGCATCATCATGTTCCAAGAATGGAATACAACTTGTTGTAACAGCAACTACTTGTTGAGGAGAAACATCAACATAATCAACATCATCAGATTTAGCCATGATGTTTTCACCCTTATATCTAGCTGTTACTTGATCAGGAACAATACGATTATCATCATCAGTTTCAACAGTTGCTTGACTGATAATAAATTCAGCTTCCTCATCAGCTGTTAAATATTTAACTTCATCAGTTAATTTTCTATTTTCAACTTTACGATATGGAGTCATAATAAATCCATATTCATCAACTTTAGCATAACTTGCAAGGGAAGTAATAAGTCCAATGTTTTGTCCTTCTGGTGATTCAATTGGACAAATTCTACCGTAGTGGCTAGCATTAACGTCACGTACTTCTACACCAGCTCTATCTCTTGATAATCCTCCTGGTCCAAGAGCTGATAATCTTCTCTTATTAGTAAGTTCAGCAAGTGGATTAGTTTGATCCATAAATTGAGATAATTGACTACTTCCAAAGAATTCTTTCATAGCAGCTGTAACTGGACGAATATTAATTAAAGTTTTAGGTGTAACTTCATCCATTTCTTGAGTTGTCATACGTTCACGAATAACTCTTTCCATACGAGCAACCCCAATACGGAATTGATTTTGTAATAATTCTCCTACTTGTCTAATTCTTCTGTTTCCTAAATGATCAATTTCATCAAAATTACCAACACCATGTAATAAATTTAAGTAATAAGAAACTGATGCATAAAAATCAGAAATGGTTAAACGTTTAACATCTATATTATAATCATTTCCAACAACAACTAATTTTTCTTTTTTATTACTTGGATTATAAATTAAAACTGTTTGAACTTTAGAATTACTATCTAAATCAGTATTAATTTTAACATCAATTAAATTATAACCATTATTAAATATAGTTTTCAAATCTTCAAGTATTTCTTTATTAATAACTGTATCTTTTGGATATTTAACTTCTCCATCAATAACTATATCTTCAGCAAGTACTTGATTTAATAATCTATCACATACATTTAATTTACGATTAAATTTATAACGACCAACACGAGCTAAATCATATCTAAATTCATCAAAAAATCTTGTAATTAATTGGTTTTTAGAGCTATCTAAAGTAGCTGGTTCACCTGGCCTTAATTTTTCATATATTTCTATTAAAGCTTCATCTGTATTTCTAGTTGAATCTTTACTAATTGTATTTTCTAAGTATTCATCTTTACCAAACACTTTATAAATATCTTCATCACTAGATAATCCAAAAGCTCTTAAAAGTGTAGTTAGAGGCACCTTTCTTGTTCTATCAATTCGAACATATACAACATCTCTTGCATCTGTTTCAAATTCTAACCATGTTCCACGGGTAGGAATTATTTGTGATGTTATAACACTACGTCCATTTTTATCAATCTCACGATTAAAATAAACACTAGGACTTCTTACTAATTGGCTAACAATAACACGTTCAGCCCCATTAATAATAAATGTTCCACTATCTGTCATAACAGGCATATCACCTAAAAATATTTCTTGTTCTTTAACCTCACCTGTTTCATGGTTAAATAATCTTACATCAACTTTTAAAGGTTGAGAATAAGTTGTTTCTCTGTCTTTACTTTCCTTAATTGAATATCTTGGTTCATCAAAATGATAATCACCAAACTCAAGTGATAAAGTACCAGAAAAATTTTCAACTGGAAATAAGTCATCAAATACTTCTTTTATACCAGTATCAATAAACCATCTGTAACTCTTCTTTTGAATTTCCAATAAGTCTTTTAATTCATAAGTATTTTTAATCCTAGAAAAGGATCTTCTTTGACGATAATCGCCACAATTAATAAGCTTATAAGCCATTAAAATTCACCCCTATACACTAATTTTTTTCTTAACATATTTAAATTTCTAATACGTCGCCAATTTATATTAATAACACAATTTTCTTCAATAGTCAACAACATTTTAAAGAAATTATGTAAAAACCTTTACTTTTTTCCAAAACGTTTACATTATAATATTCACTCATATCTTTTATAAACGATTTAGCACCTTGTTCTTTTCTAATTACTAAGTAAATAACCCCATTTTCATTTAAATAATTTTTACTATCTATCATAAGTTCATATAACTTAGTTTTACCAACTCTAATAGGTGGATTAGTAATAATATAATCAAATTTATCTGATACATTTAAATAACCCTCACTATTAATTACTAAACAATCACACTTATTATCACTAACATTCATTTTACTTAAATGAACTGCTCTTTTATTAACATCTACCATTGTAACCTTGGTATTCTTTAATTTAGAAATAACTACTCCAATTGCACCATAACCACACCCAAGATCTAATACTTTACCTTTAATATTTAAATTTAAAACTGTTGTAAGAAGTAAATAAGTTCCATAATCAAGTTCACCTTTAGAAAATACTCCATTATCAGTTTTAAAAACAAAATCTTGATTTAAAAAATTAATTTTAAATTCTCTAATCTCACTTTTTAAATTATCATCATTTACAAAATAATGTCCCATATTCACCTTCAAAAAAGTAAAAAGAAGCAACTAATATAATTAAAATATAGTTACTCCTTCCTTAATTCGTTATTTTACAATAAAATATTTTTAATTGCAAGCAATTTTAAACAAAATCAATTAATTCAATATTATTAACATCATAATTTAAAGATTTAACAATAGAATCTATTTCATATTCATCAAAAGAAGTTTTTATTTCATCAAATGTTTTAAAAAACAATCCCACTTGATACATAAAAATTTCTTTAATAGTACTTCTTTCAATACCAATACTAAGTAAATATTCAATAATACTTTCTACATTCTCTTTATTAATAATAATGTTTTCTACAATATAATCATAATTATAGTTTTTAATATCAATTATATCTTGATCTGTATAACCTAATTGTTTTAAAAAATCCATTTTAATTACCTCCTTCTACTAATTTAGTAATTAAAGTTTCAATACTTTTATATTCATCTTTAGTAATTACACTTTGATATGTTAAAGCAATTATTAAAGCATAAACACCTAAAACATTTCTTGTTTTTAAATAGTTATAAACACGAATAGTTTTAATTCTTGAAAAATATAAATTATTGATTTTATATCTTAAATCATTTATTTTATAAACGTTATCCAATTTTTCCAAATATTCATCTATTTCTAAATTGAAATCTTGACTATTTTTAATATCTAACAATAAGTTAGTCATTTCACTTCGATCAATAAATTCATATTCATAATTAAAATATAAATTTTTATATTCTTCTGGTAAAACTAAAATATCTACCTTTGGATTAGCAACTTCCCCTGCTAATATTCCTGGTTTACTACCAAATATTCTTAAATTATTATCCGTTGAATAACGTAGTTTTAATAAAGTATCACGAGAAATCATATTTAATTTATATGGATATTTTTTAATATAATCCAAACCATCAAATACTTGTTCTTTACCAAGGAAAGCCTTTTCATGACCAATTGCTTCTATATAATAATCTAAATTAGTAATTAAATTAACATTACATAATAAATATTTAACATTATCATTATTAAGTTCTAATTCATATTTTTTAACTATTTCATAGTTTCTTTTTAAAATATCAGTATCAATTATTAATAATTCACGATAATTATCAAATAAATTTATTAAATTAATATTGTGTTCTTTATAAAAATTAATATTATCTAAGAAAGTATTTAACATTTTTTGACCTTTAAAAATACTTGGCATAGTTTTTAAAATAACATTTATTACTTCTAAAAATTCATTTTCTTTAACACATAATTCATTTTTAATTGTAATTAAAGCCTTTTCTAAAGTATTAATATCTAATTCTTTTATAGTAGACATGATATCTTGATAATTTGTAAATTCTGGTAATACTTGGTAATTACTAAGTAAATTTTCATACTTAACTTGCATATCTTCAGTTTGAACAACTGGTTCAGTTTCTGGTGTTAATAATTCATCAGTTGGTTCTTTAAATACCTCACTAACTGTTGCTTGAACTTGTTCATCACTTAAAGAACTAGTTGGTTCTTCTTTACTAAAAGAGTTAATTGGTTCTTCCTTAAGAGTTTCTTCTTCAAAATTAGTTAATGGTTCAACTGGTTGAAGTTCTTCTTGAGGTGTTGGAATTTGGTTTTCAAAAGCATCAGGAATTTGATTTGTTTCAGGTAAATCTGAAATTTCACCTATTTCATTTGGTTCTTTAACTTCTGGTACTTCTATAGGCTGATTTACTAAAGGAGTAACTGGAATTTGATTTACTTCAGGAGTTACAAAAGTTGGATTTATATCTGTTTGAATAGGTGCATCACCAAAAGTAATAGGAACATTTTCATCATTATTTTCTTTTAAACTTTCATCTGTTTTTTCATCTAAACCATCTAATTTTATTTCAGGTAATTCTTTTTTTTCATCACTTGGCTCATATGCATCTATTTCTTTTATTTTTTCATCTATTCTTTTAATTATTTCTTCTAAATCAACCGTATTATCAATAGGTTTATTTTCTAATTTAGAACTAGAAAACTTAGGTAATTCTAATTTTTCATTAAAATAATCATCATCTAAATCAGCTACTTTAACTTCATTTAATTCATTACTTGAATTATCTATTTCTTCTTTTATACTTTCTTTATAAATATCTCGATTATATTTTAAAATATAACTAAAAACATTTATTTTTTCTATCATTGGTAAATTAGCAAAATCTAAAGCATCAATTATTTCTTCAATTTCGGTTAAATAAGAATTATTATCAAGTTTTCTTAATATTTTTTCATAATCAGCTAAAGTATTTTCTAAAACTTCTAAATTTGTTTCAGGTAATTTTTCTTTATTACTTTCTAAATTAGCAATTATTTCTTTAATATTTTTTTCTTTTTCTTTCATTCCTTCAACAAATAATGAAATAGCTTGTTCTTGTTCTTCTGTTAATTCTAGGCTTATACCTTCTCTTATTCCCTTGATAATATACATAATTCCTTGATAATTACAAGCTTTATTCTTAAAAATATCTTCAACTTTACTATCTACCATTGAAAGTATTCTTTTGAAATCATCTATTAAAATCTTATCAAATTCTAAAACATCATTATCTTTAAAAATCATAATTTTATTACTAAGATAGTTTAATTCTTCATTATTAAAATCTAATTCTTTATTTAAATAATTTAAATTTTCAATATTCTTTTTAATAGCATCTACTTTTATATTTAATATTTTTATTAATTTATCTTGCATTTTCTTCCTCCATATCCAAAGTATTTAAATCAATAGTTAAAACCAAATCCTCTATTTTTATATTTTTAAGTATTAAATCCTTATCATTATTATTTATATATTTATTAATATCTTTAATAGTTCTTGTAATAAATTCTATATTTTCCTTTATAAATTCTTCTAAATTATCTCCTTTAGAAATAACGCCTATTACTAAAATTATTCCCTTATCTAAAAAAGTATAAACAGTTTTCTTTAAAAATTCTTTCTTTAAATAATAATATCTATTTTTATATTTATAATCAGGTAAAACTAAAGTATCTGAATTTTCTAAATCAAATAAGTTTTTATAAATACAACTTTTATAATTATCTGATAATTTATCTAAATATTTATTTATTAATAAATTATTATTATCTCTTACAAAAACAATAGTTCTTGTTTTATATTTTTCTTGTTTTATAAGTTCTTGTAAATCATCATTTAATTTAAGAAAATCTTTATAATATTTAGCTAATTTCTTATATTCTTTTTGCTTATATAAAGATGCTATCATAGTAATCAAATATTTTCTTTTTTCCTTTAATTTATCAAGACCTAAACTAAGTAAAATATCATTATCAAGTGATAAATCCTCATTAAAAGTTTCATTTATAGTTTCATTTTCATCTAATATTTTTTTAATATCAGATAAACGAATATCATCTATTAATAAAATATCATTTGTTAAAGTATAGAAATGAACATTATATTTAGTCATATAAATTAATACTTTATATTTATCTTCTAATGGTATATCAACAAGTTCAAGAAAGGCTAAAAAGTCTTCTACATTATCAAGATAATGATTATCACTATTAAATAATAAATAATATTTATTTAATAATTCTAATTTTTTTAATTCTTTTTCTTTAGAAAAATATTCTAATTCTGTTTCTTTATATAAATTATTTAAATAAGAGAATAACTTTTTCATATAAAAAGTTGCATTTTTATATTGAGGTAATTCTTGTAAATCTAAGTTATTATTTGTTAATAGATATTTAGAACTTTGATATAATTTATAATTATTAATATCTAAATCTGAACTTTTTTTAATAGAATCAATTATAAACTTTTGATCATAAAAATTTATAATATCAAGATATGATTTAGAAGCACATAATTCTTTTAAAATTTGATAAGAATACTTTAATGATATTATTTCTTCTCTTTTATCTTGAATATCTAATATTTTTGGTTCTATATAGGTCAATAATTTAGTTAAACTATCATTCACTAGACACCACTATCCCTTATTATAAGATAATTTTAACATAAAGTTTTTCTTTAAGCAACCAGTTTTTTATTATTTTAGACGATATTTTTAAAATTTTACATATATTATATAGGAGGAATTATGCCTATTATTAAATATACAGATAAAGAACTTGATTTATTAGCTAGACTTATGCGAGCTGAAGCAGTTGGAGAAGGAAATCTTGGTATGCTTATGGTTGGTAATGTAATTGTAAATAGAGCTTTAGCATCTTGTTTAACTTTTAAAAATATAAAATCTATTTATGATGCTGTTTATCAGTCTCCTGGAGGGTTTGCTGGAGTTAAAAGTGATTTGTTTTTTTCAAGTGCAACGGCTAATGAAAAAAAGTTAGCAAAAAGAATATTAGATGGCGAAAACTATTTTCCAGCAACTGATGCTTTATGGTTTTATGCTCCAAGTGGTGATAGTCCATGTGTTACAAAATGGTATAATCAAAAATTAAGTGGAAGATATAAAAGTCATTGTTTCTATGTTCCTAATAAAGGTGCATGTCCTGAACTATATTAAAAGAGAAAAGGTCTAATTCTTTTCTCTTTCGTTTTTCTTATTATAAGTATCAAATGATTTTAAAACATCAATTGGTAAAGCAAAAATAATTGTATTTGATTGATCACTACTTAAATCATTAATAGTTTCAAGTGTTCTTAAATGAACAGCAACTGGATTTTCATTTAATTTATTAGCAGCTATAGCAAGGTTATTACTTGCTTCAATTTCTCCAACTGATTTAGTAATTACAGCTTGTTTTTCTCTTTCAGCTTCAGCAACTCTTGCAATTACTCTTTTCATCTCTTCTGGTAAAGATACATCTTTAAGTTCAACATTCTCTACCTTTATTCCCCAAGGATCAGTTGCTTTATCAATTATTTCACATATCTTTTGACTTATTTTTTCTCTTTCACTTAAAAGTTCATCTAAACTAACTTCTCCTACTGCATTACGCATAGTTGTTTGAGCAAGTTGACTAACAGCATAATAAAAGTTTTCCACCTCAAGAATTGCCATACTAGCATCAAATATTTTATAATAAACAACTGCATTTATTCTTATAGAAACATTATCTCTTGTAATAGCATCTTGTTCAGGTACATCAACAACTTTCGTTCTAATATCAATCTTTTTATAAGACTGAATTATTGGTAATACTATTTTCCAACCAGGTGTTAAAGTTTTCTTGTATTTACCAAAAGAAAACAAAACTCCCCTTTCATATTCATCAATTTGTTTAATTGATGCAAGCAAAATTACTAAAATTATTCCAATAATAACGTATAACATAAATACTCCTTTCATATTAATAATAACATATTTTTTAGAAAAAATATATGAATAAATAAAAAGAAATATAACAATATAATAGTATGATAACAAATTATAAAATAAATAAAAATGAAATAATAATTAATTTTAATTTAAAAAATTTTAAAAGTTTTAAATCTTTTTATCTACCTATAACTAATTTATTAAATAAAAATAAAATTAAATTCTATGGTAATAAAATAATTATTTATTTAAATGGTATATACCTTGGTAATTTTTATATTAGTAAGTTTTATTTAAAAAAATTATATATAGGTAATCACTTAACTAAATTAGATAGTTCTAATAGTTATTTTGTTTTTAATAAAATATTAGAAATTAATAATAATATATTAACAATATCAAATATTTATTAAAAAAATAGTTAATTTTAAACATTAACTATTTCATATTACTAACTGCTTTTATATCAATTGATTTAGCTACATTTAATAATTCTTCTTTATTCATTACATCAGATACTATGTAATATTCAATTCCATTACTAGTCCAATTTAGAGAGTTATCAGTAATAGCACCTATTGTATCATTGATAAATGATGGTTCACCATAAGTAGGAATAATTGTTAATTCATCTAAAGCATCAACGGTTTCTTCGACTAAAGTAAATGATTTATCACCCGTAAAAGTTAAAATTACACGTTCACCATCGGTTTTACTAATTTTTTCTTGACCTTCTAAAACTGTTCCTGTTGGTAAATACAAAGGATAAACTATATCATCAAGTGTTGCTGTTTTACTAGTTTTATTATCATCAGTTGTATTTTTATTATCTTCTTTATTATCGGTTGTTTTATTGTCATCTGTTGTTTTATTATCTGTTTTATCATTTTCTTTTTGATTATCAGCATTTGGTTTAGTATTAATTATACTATTTACTTCAAAATAAGCCTCATCAAATGTTGGATCATAATCAACACTTGTAATTACAAAAGTCATTTCAGCTTCATCTTTATCATTTAATACTTCTACTTTTTGAATAGTTAAATCATTTGTAACTGTTACTTTTTGTTTTACAAGAGCATTATTGTTAGGATAATTAACTTTACTAGTAAAGATATATTTGTCATCACTAACTTGTTT
This sequence comes from uncultured Bacilli bacterium, assembly GCA_934153655.1. Taxonomy (GTDB): domain Bacteria; phylum Bacillota_I; class Bacilli_A; order RF39; family UBA660; genus RUG591. The sequence goes on along the minus strand of CAKPFH010000017.1, from coordinate 3,692 downwards.
TTCCATTTTTTGATCATTATTTAAATCATCAATTACAGATTTTAATAAATATATTTGTGAATTGTTATGTGGCCAATCACTTTGAAATTTAAAACTTTTATTCAAGCTTGGTGTTAGAACAAATACTCCATCATCATTTCTTAAAATTACTTGTTCATGATTATTAGATGTATTAACTAAGGTTACCTTGAACTTATCTTCTTTCATATAATTAACCTTAACATTATAAGTATGTTTATCTTTATTATTTTTAATTTCTAAATTACCATTTAAAGTATAACTATTTAATTTATTTATTTTATTAGTTAAATCTTTGAAAACAGTATTTTCATTACTTTTACCACAACCAGTTAAAATAAATATACTAATTAATGTTATAAAAATAAATTTTTTTTTCATTTAAAACCCCTTTTTCTTTCTTTTCAATTAATTATATTTATCTTTATTATAAATATTCATGTATAAAATAATTTTTTTTGAACATATTATTTAATGATAGGAGGAGTCATGCAAACATTACAAAAAATAGCTTTAGTATTTACAATAATTGGAGCTATAAATTGGGGATTAATTGGTATATTTGATTTTAATTTAGTTGCTAGTATTTTTGGTGATGGTAGTGCTTTATCTAGAATTATATATGCCATTGTAGGTATTTGTGGTCTTATTAATATAGGACTATTGTTTACAGAATATAAAGATATAAAATAAAAAAGTACCAAATTGGCACTTTTTATTTTTTATACTAAAAGTATAATTGTAAATATAATAAATGATACTAGTAATAACTCTCCAAAGAAAGCAATAATTCCTTTAAACCATTTAGTATAATTAACTTTTAAATAACTAATTACAGCAAGTAAAACTATACTAGTTGGAGCAATTAACATACTTAATCCTTGCATCCCTTGAGTTATAAATCCTATTAATGCATAAACACTTGTATCTTCTACAATACTTCCTACATAAGGTAAAACTGAAGTTGCAATATAATAAGGTTCCATTTTAAAGATACTAGTGATAAACATTGAAATAGAAAGTGTAACACTATTAAATCCATCTGTTATTGTTAATAATGGTTTTAAAATAGTAAGTAAGAATGGATGATTTGTTGTTACTACTACACTAACATAAGCAAATACAACTAGTAAAGCAGGCATTATAAAGCTTTTAGCACCTTCTTTATAATCATCTAAAATATCATCTACTTTAATACGATAAATAATAGATAAAACAATAGTAGCAAGAAGCATTAAACAAGTAAATTCAACACTTGTCCAATTACCAAGACTAGCCTTTTCTAAAGATGATCCTAAAATTCTTGCAAATATTGGCCATCCATTTATCTTAACATTCATAACACTTTGATGGAATTTTTCAAATACATCTACACCAAAAGCATTACTAAAGTTAAGAGAACCAATAATCATCATAACTAAAATTAAATCAAAAATGATTATACCAGGTATACTTGATTTAACTTTACCTTTTTTAGTTTTAACTTCTACTTTACTTGCAATTAAATCCTTAGCTTCTTCTTTTAACTCAGGATTTTCATTTAGTTTTTTAATACGACGACTAATATTAAATACTAGTAAAGCAATTCCAAGTACAATAAGAGCAATCTTATAGATAATTAATTCATTATAATTATAACTTAAATTACTAATATAAGTACCAACAATAGCATTTGAATATAAATTACCAACTGTTCCAATGGCAATAGAACCAATTAAAGTCATACCAACAACTATCTTATCATATCCCATTAACAATATAATAGAAGTTAAAAGTGGTAAAACAAAAATCAATTCATAGCTAAATCCACAAAATGCTGTAATTACTGATAAAAGAGTTATAACTGTTCCAAAAAAGATAAGTTCTTTTCCTTTAAATAATTTAACTATTTTATCAACAACCTTACGGTAAACACCAGTTTTTTCGAATATTTTGTAAAATACTCCAACAACTAATAAATAAACTGCTGTAGAACCAAAATAATATAAAGTTAAAGTAAAATAACTAAATATATCAAATAATCCAACAGGCATTCTACTATCAGTTATCAAACCACCATTGTAATAACTAATTGGAAATATCCAAGTTAAAACACATGTTACTAAAATTGTAATCAATAGTACCTTTAAAGTATTATTTTTTTTCATATTTTCCTCCCATATCATTATATAACACATGTTTTTAAATAATCAAGTCATTTCACAATAATTTCACATTAGTAAGTATTTAGCAATATTAAACTATTTTTAATTTTTGAAATAGGTAATTATTTTTTATATTTTTTATTTTTTAACAATTCTTTTAATTTAGTAAATTTTTCTTTATCAAAGATATAATTTTTTCTTTCTTTAACAAAGTTTTTTGAACCTCTTAATTTATCTTGATATCTAGGTATTAATTGAATATGAAAATGATTAATTGGACCATCACACATAGTACATAAATAAACACTTTCACATTTATATACTTCTTTTAAAATATTCATAGTCTTTTTGGCAATTAAAAACATTTCTTGACATAAATCATCCGGTATTTCTAACATATCTTTATAATGATTTTTACTAATTATTACCGTATGACCAATTGAACGTGGATTAGTTACTAATAAAATTTCTAAATCACTATTTTCATATATAAGAGTATTTTTAGTTGAACCATATAAAATATTATTATTTTCTTTATTAAAACAAGTTGGACATATACCATTATCTATTAATTCTTTAACACCTATTTTTTTAGTTTTTACTAGTTCAATTATTTCTTCCTTAGAATAGTTTTTCATATCTTTACTCCAATTAAATATCTTTTTTGTATTATTAAAACATTTTTATTAATTTTAAAAAGTATTTACAGTTAATTATTAAGTTCTTTTTTTAATTCAGAAGTTGCAATACTAGGACTAAATACTCTTGTTTTAATAAAGTTAATATTTGGATAAAGTTTAGTAAGTTCAAGATAAGTATTATCTAGATTAGATCCTCCTGAAGTTGCAAATAGATATACTTTTTTATTTGTAAAATCATAGCTTTCTAGAAACGTATTAATAATTCTTGGAGCTGTGTACCACCAGATAGGAAACCCTAAGTAAATTGTTTCATAATCAGCAATATTAATTTTATTTTTAATATCTGGTCTTGCACTAGCATTTTTCATTTCAATAGAACTTCTACTATTCTCGTTTTCCCAGTTTAAATCAGCATCTGTATAAGGTATACTTGGTTCTATTTCAAATATATCTCCCTTTAATATTTCTTTTAATTTTAAAGCAACATTTCTAGTATTAGAACTACAAGAAAAATAAGTAATCAATGTTTTATTCATAAATTTTTCCTCCATATATTATTAATATATCACATTTTTAAAATATTTTACTAAGTAATTTCATATTATTTAGTAAAGGAAAAATAAAGTTAAAATTTTACTTAACTTTTTATAAAAAATATGATATCCTTTAGTTAAGGAAGAGTAATATGTACGAATATGATTATATGATGGGAAGTAGTAGTCCTAGCCTATTTAATGGATTAGGTGTTTGGGGTATTATTGCTATCGTTGCTGCTATAATTGGTGGAATTTGTTTATATTTTACTGTTTTTAGTGATAAAAACAAAGGTGCTTACACTGGTTTCATGGCTAAATTATATGACTTTGTTAAATTTAAAAAAATGTTTATT
>CAKPFH010000016.1 GCA_934153655.1 uncultured Bacilli bacterium | reverse complement strand
AAAAAAATTAACTAGAAACTAGTTAATTTTTTTTTAGCCATTTATTTGATTCATTACTTCTTCAGCAAAGTTATCTTGACGTTTTTCCATTCCTTCTCCAACTTCAAAACGTACCATAGAAACTAATTTAGCACCATTTTCTTGTAAATATTTTTCGACAGTTTCTTTGTTTACTGCTTTAACAAATATTTGATTTTCAAGACATACTTCTTCATAATATTTACGTACTTTTCCAACTAAGATATTTTCAATTTTATCTGCTGGTTTTCCTTCATTTAATAATTCTTGACGCATGATTTCTTTTTCTTTTTCAAGAACATCTGAAGGAACGGATGTACTATTTAAATATAATGGACGCATAGCAGCTGAGTGCATTGCAACTTCTTTAGCAACCTCAGGATTTCCTCCTTCAATTACTACTAAAGAAGCAATTTTTCCACCATTATGTAAATATTCACCAAAGTTTTCACTATCAGTTTTGGTAACTCTTTCAAAACGACGGAAACTAATTTTTTCACCAATTTTAGCAATAATAGCAATTATCATATCTTCAATAGTTCCATCATTAACTGGTAATTTTAAAGCATCTTCCATAGTAGTTGCTTTACTATTTAAAATAGTTTCGCCTAAAGTGTTAACAAAGTTTTTAAATTCAGCATTCTTAGCAACAAAGTCAGTTTCAGAATTTACTTCAAGAATAATTGCTTCATTATCTTTAACAAATATTTGAGCTAATCCTTCAGCAGCAATTCTGTCCCCTTTCTTTTGAGCTTTAGCAATTCCTTTTTCACGAAGCCAAGTAATAGCTTCTTCTAAATTACCATTGTTTTCTTGTAAAGCTTTTTTACAATCTAACATTCCAGCCCCTGTTTTATCTCTTAATGATTTTACATCACTTGCACTAAACATATTTCCTCCTATTTTAAAGCTTCAAGTAATTCATCTTTTTTCATTTTTGAATAACCTTTAACTCCACGTTCTTTAGCTAAATCTTTAAGTTCTGTTAAAGTTAATTCTTTAATATTTACTTCTTTATCTTCCTCTTTAGCAACTTCTTCTACTTCTTCTTTTTTAGTAGTTTTAGTTTCTTTTTCAGTATTTTTATCTTTATCATCTTCTGAAACGCAGTCAACGATTTCATTTCCATTAACAGTTGCAATAGCATTAGTTAAAGCATTTAAAACAACTTTAACAGCACGAACAGCATCATCATTACCTGGAATTGGATAATCTAACATATCAGGATCGCAATTAGTATCTACAATACCAAATGTTTTAATACCTAATTTTCTTGCTTCACGAATTGCTATATCTTCATGACTTGGATCAACTACGATCATAGCTTGTGGTAATTCTTTCATTTCACGAATACCAGCTAAATATCTATTTAGTTTTTCGTATTCTTTGTTTAATAAAGCAACTTCTTTTTTAGGTAATAAATCAAATGTTCCATCACTTTGCATTTTTTCAAGTTCTTCTAATCTCTTAACACGTGATCTAATAGTTTTGAAGTTTGTTAAAGTTCCACCTAACCAACGTTCTGTAACATAGAACATATTAGTACGAGTTGCACATTCTAAGCATGCTTCACTTGCTTGTTTTTTAGTACCAACAAAAATTACTTTTCCACCATCTTCAACAATTTTAGTTAAAGCATCATAAGCACTTTCTAATTTTTGTACGGTTTTTTGTAAATTGATAATATATATATCATCACGAGATTCAAAGATGTATTCTTTCATCTTTGGATTCCATCTTCTTTTTTGGTGTCCGAAATGAACACCTGCTTCTAATAAATAATTCATTGAAACTACTGTCATATTTTTAAATTCTCCTTATCTCTTCAATTAACTTCTTATATTCTACTAATATTAGCAGGATGAATATAAATCCATTAATTTGTTTATTTTTATTTTAAAGCCTCTAATAATTCAGCTTTTTTCATTGTAGTGTATCCTTCAATTCCTTTTTCTTTTGCTATTTCTTTTAATTCAGCAACAGTTTTAGAACTTAAATCAACTACTTCTTTCTTTTCAGTTTTAGTCTTAGTTACTTTTGCTTCTTTAACTTTTCCAGTTTTACTAACTTCAACTAATTCTTTAAATGCATCCATATCATTAATAGCAATTTCAGCTAACATTTTACGATTAATTGTAACTCCAGCTTTATTTAAACCATCAATAAATTTAGAATAACTAATATCATTCATACGACAAGCTGCATTAATTCTTGTAATCCATAATTTTCTAAATTCTCTTTTCTTTTGTCTTCTATCACGATAAGCATAAACGCTTGAATGCATTAATTGTTCTTTAGCACTTTTAAATAATCTGTGTTTACTTCCAAAATAACCACTAGCTTCTTTTAATATTTTCTTGTGTCTTCTTTTAGTTTGAACACCACTCTTAACTCTTGTCATTTTACCCTCCTTAGATTAGATAATATCTCTTAATCTATTTTGATCAGCCTTAGATAGACTAGATCCCTTTCTATTTCTTCTATTTACTACAGAATTTTTCTTTCCTGTATTATGACGACTTCCTGGTTTACCTATTTTAATTGAGCCGCCTTTTCTAATTTTAAGTACTTTCTTAGTACCCTTATGTGTTTTTAACTTTGGCATAATTTCTCTCCTTTTCTTATTATTTTTTTGGTGCAAGCATCATTGTCATTGTTCTTCCATCTAACTTTGGACTATCAGTAACAGTTGCAATACTCTCTAACCTAGAAGCAAATTTTAACATTACTTCACTTCCAAGTTCAGTATGAGCCATTTGTCTTCCTTTAAATCTTATTGTTACTTTTATTTTAGCTCCTTTTTCTAAATACTTTGTAACTTGTTTAATTTTAGTTTCAAAATCTCCAACATCAATAACGCTACTTAAACGAAATTCTTTTGTTTCAACCATATTAGCTTTTTGTCTTTTAATATTTTCTTTTTCTTTCTTATTTTTTAAATAACGATATTTGTTGTAATCCATTATTTTACATACAGGTGGATTACCATTTTGATTCATTAAAACTAAATCAAGTCCTGCATAATTTGCAAGAATTAAAGCATCTTTTAAAGGTTTAACTCCTACTTGTTCTCCATTAGGTCCTATTACTAAAACATTACTCGCTTTGATTTGTTCATTTATTAACAAATCATTTTTGTTATTTGCGATACAAAACACCTCCAATAATTATTTTAATTAAAAAAAGTAGATAGAATATCCACTTTAAATACACTAAAAAAATAATATAAATTATTTTTAATCAGGCATTTAACCCATTACTTACATGTAATCAGGTGGACATATTCGCTTTCCTTTTTCAATTTACAGATAAGATAATACTCGATTTTTCCTTATTTGTCAAGGATTTTCTAATTATTTTTTAAAATACTTCTTCAAATAAGCCTTTTCTTCCTGAAACTCAATAAAATGATAACATTCTTTAGAAAAATCATAAATACTATTAGTTATTTTCTTTTTTTTAAAATTAAAATTATATAAATATCTTTCTAATAAAAATCTATTATAACTATATTTAATATTTCTAATACTTATATATATCTTAGTTAATAAAAATAAACTCATTAAAAACATGTTAAGATTATAATAATAAAATAAACAATAAATAACTAAAATAATAATAACTATAACTGATATTATAATAGATAAATAAAAACTTTTTAAATAAGAAAAAAATTTATTTAAAATAATATTTATTATTTTACCACCATCAAGAGATATAATTGGTAATAAATTAAAAAATAAAATACTATAATGATATATTTTTATATAAGAATAAGTAAATAATTTATTTAAAACTAAATAAGTTATTATTTGAATAACTGGTCCCATTAAAGCAACTATTAATTCTTTATTTAAATTTGTATTTTCTAAGTTATTAAATTTAGTTAAACCTCCATAAGGATAAATTATTATTTTAGAAATAGAAAAACCTAATAATACTCCGGTTATAGCATGACCTAATTCATGAAAGAAAATTAAAATAAAGATAAATGAGAATTCCTTATATAAACCAGCTACTACTACTAATAATAAAAATAGATAAAAAGTATTATCAAATTTAACCTTGGTAATAATCATCAAATTTTAAATATTCTTGATTTTTTTCTATAACTAAGTATAAGTTATTATCTTTAGTTTCACCAAGATATGTTCCTTTTTTTACATAATCATATAATTTTAAACTTGTATTTTCTATATTAGCATACCAAATATTAACTCCATCTTCTCCATTTATAATAATAGTATTACCATAGTTATCTATATTACCAGAAAATATTACTACTCCTGATTGAATAATTGGAACTAAATATTTATCATTAACTATTAATTTATAACCATCATAATAAGAATTAATACTTTGATAAGTTAATTTTTCATTAAAAACTTGTTCGGTTTCTTTAGTAGAATAACTTGGTAAAACTTTTCCAAAGTATTTATTATATAAATTATTTATATAAGCAAAACTTATATTATCTTTAAATACTTTATTATTAATAAAACTATTGAATTTCTTATTTGTTTTCATTAAAATTAAACAGATAATAACTAATATAAAACAAACTAATAATTTGTTTAATAAGCTAATAAAAAAATTTTTCTTTTTAGGTTTAATAAATTTACTAATATTATTATCCATTTTATCACCAGTTAAGTATATGAAAAAAAGTGAAAATAATTCACTTAATTTACATTTACTATAGTAGTTGCTACTACATTATCTTTAGTTTTAATTGTTATTATAGCTTGACCTGTATTTAAACCCATTATAATACCATTACTATCAACAGTTGCAATACTTGGATTATTACTTGTATATTCTAAAGTTGTTGATGAGGCATCACTTGGAACAATACTAGCAACTATTGTATAAGTTTCACCTTTTTTTAGATTAATATTTGAACTATTTAATTTAATACTAGTTGCTGGTATGTATTTAACTTCTACTTTAACAACAGCTTTTAAATTACTTTTATTTAAGCGAGCTTCTATATTAACTGTTCCAGCTTTTAAACCTGTTATAACTCCGTTTTTATCAACGGTTGCTATACTTGGATCGGAACTTTCAAAAGTAACAGCTTTATAAGTTGCATTACTTGGAGTAATAATTGGAGTTATATTAATGGTTTTATTAACTCCAACGATATAACTACTTTTATCAAAAGTTATACTTTTAGCTGAGATAACATTTCCATAGTTACTAACTTCAATGGTTGCTGTATCAGTATACCCTCCATCAGCACTAGTTGCTTTTATAGTTGCTGTTCCGGCTCCTACAGCTTTTATGATACCACTTGCATCAACTGTAACAACATTTGAATTACTACTAGACCAATAAATCGTTTTATTAGAAGCATCTTTTGGAGTAAATTCAACAACAAATTGTTCAGTATGACCAAGAGTAAGAGCTAAATAATTAGTTGTTATCATAATTCTTTTTACTCTAGTATTGTAATTACCTACGGTTACTTTAACATTAGCAGTTAAATTATTAACTGTTTTAGCAACAATTAAAGCTTCTCCAACCCCAACTGCTTTTACTAAACCATTACTATCAACGATTGCAACTCTTGAATTAGAACTTGACCAAGAAATACTTGAATTAGCATCTTTTGGGGAAATAGTTGCTACTATTTGACTAGTTGAAGCAAGATTTAAATTAAGTTCCGTTGGATTTAAAGTAATAGATTTAGGATAAGTTGAAGTTTTAACTGGTTCTCCATCAACAACCGTAGTACCTCCATTTTTATAAACGGTAACATAAGCCGTATCTTTTACTTTAGAATTACTAGATGAAACCGTAATAACTGCTGACCCTTCTTTTAAACCTTTAACAAGACCTTTACCATCAACGGTTGCAACACTAGAATCACTACTTGTAAAAATTAAACTATTCTCGGTTGCATTTTTAGGTAAAACGGTATAACTTAAACTTTGGGTATAACCAACTGCTATATTTATTTGTTTTTGATGAATAGTAATACTAGTTACTAAAACATTTTTATCAGTTACATTAACAACACAATCGGTAGAAACATCATTAATTAAAGTTTTAACGGTAATAGTAGCTGATCCCTCTTTTAAACCTGTTATATAACCAGTTGTTTCATTAACTGAAACTATTTTTGGATCACTACTTGTCCATATTACCTGTTTATTATTAGCATTTTCCGGTAAAACCGTTGAAACTAATTGATAACTTTTTCCTTTTTTAATACCTACTTCATTCTGATTTAATAAAATAGCATTTGGCATAACACTAGATGAAAAACTAATAACATTAAATTTTATCAGTAACATAAAACCAATAATTAAAATAATAATTACTAATAAAATCTTCCATAAAATACTTAAAAACTTATTAGCTTTAGGAACATTATTATAATTATTATAGCTACTATAATCATTATAATTGTTATTATTATCCATATTATTGCTACTATATTCTGTATACATAAATACCTCCTATATTCTATAGAAAAATTATAGCATATTTAAAAAAAAATTAAAATACCTTAAAAGCTTTATATTCTAATTTTTCTTTTTTATAAATAGCTATAATATTAAATTTATCATCTAAAATAGTTAAATATAAAGAGTTTTCATCCAATTTAAGAGAATTACCATTTTTTACTCTTTTTAACATATTCAAGTCTTTAATTACTACTTTTGGATAATCAAGAGCATCTTGAATTTTAATAAATTTATAATCATCATTTAAATAATTACTATTTTTTAATTCAAATTTACCACTTTTAGTTCTTACTAATTCTTTTAAAGTCATCGGTATATTTAATCTAACACCTATATCATGAACTAAACTTCTTATATAAGTTCCTTTACTTACTAAAACTTTAAAAGTAAATTCATCTTGAGAATAGTTTAATAATTCAATTTTATAAATAGTTACTAATCTTTCTGGTAAAGTAACTTCTAAATTATTTCTAGCATATTCATATAATTTTTTTCCATTTATTTTTACAGCTGAATATTTAGGAACTACTTGATTATAACTTCCTAAGAAAGTATTTAAAGTATTTTCTAAAAGATCTTTTTCTAATTTATAATTAGTTTCAGTTTTTAAAACATTACCAGTTATATCATAAGTATCGGTTTCTATTCCTACTTTTGCTGTTGCTATATATTCTTTGGTATCCATTGTTAATAAATCTAAAACTTTGGTTCCCTTACCAACTCCAATTACTAAAACACCAGTTGCCATAGGATCAAGAGTACCAGCATGTCCTACTTTTCTTGTATTTAATTTTTTACCTACTAAATTTACTACATCACGTGAGGTTAAACCTTTTTCTTTATTAATTATTATTATTCCATCCATTATCTTCTATATATATTGTAGTTAGAATCTTTATTATAAGTACTACAATTTCCTTCATTTAATTTGGTTGTTAAAGAACAACTATTAGTTAATTTATAATCATTACAGCCTCTATAAGTAAGACATTTCTTTTTACTTTCAGAATTAGTTATATCACTACAATCTAAATATTTTTCTACTTTTTCTATACAGACACTGGTAGCATTAGTATAACAAGAAGAAATTTTATATTCACCACTAGAATTATCATCTAAAATAACTTGAATTAAATAAACAACTAAACTAACTAAAGTTGGTACTAAAAAAATAATAATAGCTGCTATAATTCTTGATTTAATTTTATTAACTGATTCTTTATTATTAGGATTTAAAACATTTTTAAATAAATCAGTAATAATTAGAACAACTAAAATAATTGGTATAACAAATCTAATAATATTAAGTAAAGTTTTAATTAAAGACATTACTTTTAAATATCCTATGGTATCACATAGAAAAAAGTCTAATATTTGCATAACATCACCGCTTTCATTATATAATAAATTTTAAAAATAATAAACATTTTTTTAACATTTCATATAATATTGTAGAGGTGAATATATGTATAATAATCCTTATAATTTCTATCCTTTTGTAAATAATTCTATGTATGCTGTAGCTAAACCTAGTATTTTTAAAGCATTTAGTAATATAAAATGGGGTTCTTTATTAACTAATACCCAAAAGACTTTAAATGTTATTAATCAAGCAATTCCTGTTTATTATCAAATTAAACCAGTATGGCAAAATGTAAGAAGTTTTGGTCATATTATGTCTGCTTTTAATGAGTCTGATAAAGAAGTAGTAACTAAAAAAGAAGAAGTGGTTGAAAAAAAAGAAAGTAAGCAAAACTTACCAACTTTCTTTATCGATTAAGATTATTTTTAACAAAGTTATAACTATCTCGACACATATCTTCAATTGTATATTGGCATTTAAAACCAAGTTCGTCAAAAGCCTTTTTAGATGATGCATAGCAAGAAGCAATATCTCCTGGTCTTCGATCAACTATTTTATAGTTAACTTTAACATTATTTACTTTAGAAAACATATTAACAAGTTCTAAAACGCTAGTTCCTTTTCCAGTTCCTAAATTATAGATTTTCAAACCTTTTTTCTTATTATTTAAAGCTAAGATATGTCCTTCAGCTAAATCCATTACATGAATATAATCACGTACACCGGTTCCATCAACGGTATCATAGTCAGATCCAAAAATATTTAAAACGGGTAATTCATTGAAGGCTACTTTTACAATATATGGCATTAAGTTATTAGGAATACCATTAGGATCTTCACCTAGTAATCCTGATTTATGAGCTCCGATTGGATTAAAATATCTTAAAATAGTAATATCAAGATTATTATTTGCTTTATAAACATCAGTTAAAATATTTTCAATTATCAACTTAGTTGTTCCATAAGGATTTGTTGTTGATAATGGAAAATCTTCTAAAATAGGTAAAGTTTTAGGACTACCATAAACGGTGGCACTTGATGAAAAAACTAATTTATTAACATGATATTTTTCCATACAATAAAGTAAATTCATGGTAGATACTAAGTTATTTTGATAATAACGAAGTGGTATTTCAACACTTTCTCCAACGGCTTTTAAGCCTGCAAAATGAATAACAGCATCTATTTCATTTTCTAAAAAAATTTTTTCTAAACTTTCTAAATTACATAAATCTTCTTGATAAAAAGTAACACTCTTTCCTGTTATTTTTTTTATATTATCAAGAGTTTCTTTTTTACTATTAACTAAATTGTCAACAATGATAACTTCATTACCAGTTTCTAATAATCTAACAGTTGTATGTGATCCAATATAACCACATCCTCCAGTTACAAGTACTTTCATTAATCCTCCTTATAAGTTACTATTTTTTTATCAGTTTCTATAATTTTATCTTTTAAAGACTCTGGTATAGTTATTAAAGAAGCATCTCCATCAGAGATAAATCTGGTTTTCTTTAACATATTAAATACCATGGTTATATCAAATTCTTTGGAATTATTATCATAAGCTCGACATCTTTTTAAGAAAGTTTTATCAAAAGTTTTATCAAAGCAAGATACTTCAGGTTCCCACCCTACTCGAAGAGCTCCATCCGTTTTATAAGTTTTATTATTATAATTAGTTTCTAAAACGTATTTATAATTATCATGAGTTTTCTTATAAGGTGAACCAAATGGTAAAGCAATTATTTTTACATATTTATCTGGAATAATAGTTTCTAACTGATCATATACATAAGATATTTCCATTTGAACTCTTTCACTACTAGATTTTTTAATATCTAGATGAGTTTTGGTATGATTACCAACATCATAACCATTGGTAACTAACCATTTAATAATTTCTTCATTATACTTTGGTTGATTACACAAAGCTCCCGTTAAAAAGAAAGTAGCTGTTACCTTAAAATCAGGATATTTTTTCTTAAAAGCTTCAAGAATACCTATAGCAGAATCTGGATCAAATTTTAAAGAACCATCATCATTAACCCCAATAACTTTAAAATTATCTTCATTACCATCATCAAAAGTCAAAATAATTGGACTATTACCTAAAGTAACATCAACAATTCCATTTATATAATCATTAAGTCTTATCATTCGATAACCATTTTGATAATAAAATTCTAAGTCTTCTCTAAAAGCATCAGGAGTTCTATTATAACCATCTTTATCAACATTACCACCAATAGTACCCGTTGAAGTACTAGTTTTCTTTCTAATACCATGATACATCATAATAGGAACTTTTCCAAGTTCATTAACACCCTTCTCTTTAAAATCAGAAACAGGAATACTTCCCTTTGAAATAACTAAATCTAATTTTTTATTATCTAACTTACTACTAATAACTACATCTTTACTAATAGTATCATCATATTCATATGTCTTAGTAATAACTAAATCATGTTTACTTGCATACTCCTCTGTTTCTTTTAAACTCATATTTTTAAAATCTGTTTTAATCTCTTCAACAGGATCTAAACTACTAGAAGAACAACCACTAAAAAATAAAATAACAATTAATAAACCAATAATTTTTTTCATAACTATCCTTTCAAATATATTATATACTACTTAAAGAAAAAAAACTATACTATTTTAAAAATAAAACATAAAATACTATGGTGATATTATGTTTAAAAAAAGAAATCACGGAATGTTTTGTTATTGTAATACTTGTAGAACTAGAAGAAAAACAAGTTTTTTCTATAATATAATAACAAGTATTATTCTAATAATATGTGTTTATCAATTATTTATAATTTTAATTGCTTTTACCAAAATAAATTGTTTTATTTTATTTTTAGAGTTATTATTTTTAACTTTTATAATAACTAGGAGCCTATTCTAAAAAAAATTCTAAACTTAATTAGAATTTTATTCTTTTTTACCATATTGGTTCATATAAGTAGAAATAGCTGTTTCTACTTCATTTAAAGAAGCTTTACTAAGATTTGAAACAACAATTAATTCTTTAGCTGTATCTATCATTATTCGACCAAAAAGTATTCCTGATTGTACTTTTAAATCATTGAATAATTCAGGAGTTACTGTTGTTAAAAAATAACCCCATACTACTCTTTTAGTTGCTATCATTATTCTTTCATTAGTTAAAGCAATTACACAACTTGAAAATATTTCTTTATGAGAATAACCTTTTTGACCACAAAAAACATATAAAACTTTTTCATCAGGATTTAAATGTTGTTGAATAACACTAGAATGAGCTTTTATACGAAAAGCAATTGTTCCAAAATACTTATCTTTAAATCTTTTAGCTAATTTATATATATTATTATTCATTTATAAACCCATTATTTTTAAATAATTCAAGTAAACCAGCTTCATCTTCATATTGATAAATACCATCAACAATTGTACCATCTTTTACAATAATTGTATTAGGAGTACCATAACCATCTTTATATACTTCATTAGAATTCAAAAATTTCTTACCATCTTCTGTATATTGATTAGTATCATTATCAAAAAAGTTAGTAGCATCTAAACGATAAATTTTTAAATTATATTCAGTTCCTAATTTTTTTATAATTGGATTTTCTTTTTCACACCAAGGACATCCATTTTTAGATAGATAAACTATTTGTTTTTCTTCACTATTCATTAATTCTAAATACTCATCAACTGTTATATCAGTAAACTTATAAGCATTCTTGCCACTTCCATAAGTTTTAGAAGCCATAAAAGAAAGTCCTAAAATAGCTAAAGCTATTAAAACGACACCTACTCCTTTTATTAAATCTTTTTTCTTAATATTAATTTGAATATTTTCATCTTTATTCATATCACACCTCACATCGTATTAAGTATATCATTTTTTAATTTAAATAGCAAATTTTGACACCTATTTTACTTAAAAATTAAATATTTTATTTAATAAACTTGCAAAAAAATCTTTAATTAAAGCTAAAATACTATCAAAAAAGTCATTTGTTTCATTACTACTATTTGTTTTATTACTTTCAGTATCAGATAAGTTATTACTAATGTTATCATCACTCCAAATACGTAATTTTTTACTTTTAGCAACACTTTCAACACTTTTTAAATGATCTGTATATTCGTAATTTGCATATAAATAAGCAACTTTAGCATATCCTTCTTCTAAAAGGGTTTCTTGAACTAATTTATCATCAGCATATACCCAAACTAAAATACGACCATATTTATCCGTTTTTTCACTAGCTTTATCGTATTCAACTTTCAATGATTTAGCATTTGTTAATAAATTACAAGTAAATTCACTGGCTTCTTTTCCATATGCTTCAACCTCTTTTTTAGGATGAACAGATTCTGGAGTATCAATTGCTAAAAATCTTGCTGTTTTAACACTTCCATCACTCATTAAAAACTTAGCAGTATCTCCATCAACACACTTAGATAATTTAACTGTTTCACTTTCATTTTTAAGTTCTTTATAACAACTTGGAGCACTTAATTCTTTACTATCTTTAATTACATATTTATTATTCTCAAGTTTTACAATATGCCAATGATCAGAATGACTTCCATAATATACTCCATCACACTTTATAACACTACTTTGTTTAATTGATCCACTTGAAGCATAAACATTTAAACATAAAAGAAATAGAAAAAACCCCGTAATTATTTTTTTCATCTTTATTACCTACTTTCTTTATAATTTTAACAAACTAAAGAAAAAATAGCAATACGAAAACTCGTATAAATTTTAAAAATTAAGCCAAATTAAAAACATAAGTTAAATATCGTAATACATGGACAAATCAAAGGTTTACAGGTATTTAATGAGAAAATTTAACTGGTGGTAGTAAATATGTTTTATAATTTAAAAAGAGTTCGGGAAGAATATGAATTTTCCCAAAGAGAAACAGCAAGAAGGCTTAAAATCAGTAAATCTAGTTATAATTACTATGAAACTGGAGAATACATTCTATCACTTAAGCATTTAAATGACTTTTGTAATGTATTTCATGTTTCTATGGATTATGTAACAGGTTTAAGTAATGTAAATAATCATTCAACAAGAAGGTATAAATTAAAACCTAAAGTAGTTGGCATGAGAATTAGAAAAATTCGGTTAAAGAAAAAACTTACCCAAGAAGAACTTGCCGAAGTTTTAAATACATCACAATCAAATATCAGTGCATACGAAAACGGTAAAACCGTTATTTTAACAGCTTTTGCTTATACACTTGCTAAAACTTATAATATAAGTCTTGATTATATAGTTGGAAGAAGTAATACAATTAAAATTGCTAGGAAGAAATAGCCTTTCTTCTTTTTTTTATTTGAAAAAGATAAGAAATAATTGTTATTACTTGTAAAACAATAGTTAAAATATTAAAAACTAAAATAATCGTTCCAGAAATATTTTTAAACTTAGCTAAGAATAAAAAGGCTAAAAGACTAAATAAAATAACAGTTTTAAACTTACCAACATACGTTGAATGAGGTCGATAATTTTTAAAAAATGCATATAAATTTATAAAACCAATTATAAGTTCTAAACTAATAATTACTATAGTTAAATAATAATTATTACTAACAGAAGTTTTAATAATTAAAGAAATCAAAATTGTTAAAGCAAATATTTTATCAACTAAACTATCTAAATAAGTTCCAAAAGTTGAAATTGCTTGGTATTTTCTAGCAAAATAACCATCAAAAGTATCAGTTAAAGAAAACAATAAAATCATAATAAAAGCAAGTAGCAATTTATCATAATAAAAAAGAGGTATCAAAACAACAGGTGATAATAAACGAATACTAGTTAAAATATTAGGTATTTGTTTTTTATAATTTTTATTTTTAAAATCATTTTTAATTTCTTTAATATCATTTATAATTTCTTTTTTCATAAACAACTCCTAGTTAAATTATATATTATTCTTACTTAAAAGCCAATCCCTTTTAAGTTTATTTTTTTCTAAAAGAAAAAGAACTTAAATAAATTGAAATTAAGTTCTTAAGTTATAACTATCTGAAATTAATAACCCAAGTATTATAAAAAATAAAGGAAATACCCTGGTAACACTCATATTAAAGAAGGCTTGAATACAATAACAAGTAAAACTTAAAAACAAAGCAAATGTTAATTTATCTTTCTTTCTAACTAAATTTTTAAAGAAAATAATTAATAAAAAGACAATATAAAGTATTCCTTTAATAACACCTTCACATAACATAATTTGTAAATATTCATTATGAGCTTTATCAACCATAAAACCAGAAATACCATCAATTAAAGAATTATCAAAAGCTAAAGCAAAGTTATCAATACCAACCCCAAATAAATAATTTTCTTGAATTTTTTCTAAAGTATTTTTTCAAATATAAATTCTCCCCGTTCCAAAATTATCAGTAACTTCCCCTTCTTTAATACTAGTAGTTTCTTTTTTAAACTCTAATATATCCTCTCTAAGATGTGTTATACGATATGATAAAAATAAAAACAAAATAACAGTTATAATTATAAATGTTATTAACTTTATCTATTAAAATAACTTTATCATTTAATTTTAATTTATTTATTTTTTTAATTATTTTAGATTTAAAAGAACCATTTCCTACTATTATTAATTTATAATTATTATTTAATTTTAATAAATCATTTAAAATATCTAAAACAAATAACTGATTTTTTTGATATTCCATTCTTCCTATATTACCTATTATTATTTCTTTATCTACTTTTTATATTTTAAATAATAAGTATTATTAAAATAATATTTATTATAATCAATTGCATTTTCTATAATATTAACTTTATTATTTTTAGAAAAACAAAAATTTGCTACTTCAATAGTAGGTGCTATATAAGTATAGTTATTACTATTAAATAATATTTTAATTAAACTATTAATTAATCTTTTTATTTTTAAATAATCTTTATCAATATTAGAATTATGACCATGAATAATAATATTTTTATTATATTTAAAACATATTTTAGCATATATATAACCAAAACTATTATAACAATTTAAATATATTAAATCATATTTATTATTTTTTAAATATTTTTTAAATTTATTTAAAGATAAAATATTTCTTAAAAAGAAATTTCTATAATTGTTTTTAGTTAAAGTAATAATATTTTTATTTGTTAAATTATTAAAACAAAGAATATCTATTTTATAATTTAAATTAGTTTTTAAATCATTTATTATTTTTTCTATTCCACCACTACTATAATAATCTTGAAACATTAAAATTCTTTTCATATTAATACTATATCATATTTTTTTAATAATAAAAATAAAATTTAATGGAGGGTTTATGATTAAAAATTATTTAAAAGGAATATTATTCTTTTTTATACCTTTACTTGTTTTATTATTAATTATTAATACTTTTTATTATTTTGATATATTTAGTAATAATATTATGAAATATTTAAAAATAGTTATTATTTTAACTAGTTCATTTTTAAGTGGTTTTTATATAGGCTTTAAAAGTAATAATAAAGGTTATATAAATGGACTTAAGTTTAGTTTAATAATTATTGGTATTTTTTTACTTAGTAGTTTATTAATTAAAGAATTTAAATTTACAAGTATTATTTATTATTTAATTATTATAATTGTTATTACTTTAGGTAGTATGCTAGGAATTAATATAAAAAATAAATAATTTCATTTAAATTTCACAAAAGTAAGTTATAATAATACTTGGTGATTTTTATGAATATATTAATTGTTGATGATGAAAAGTTATTAAGAGATGTTGTAAAAGAATATTGTTTAAAAGAAAATTATAAAGTATTTGAAGCTGAAAATGGTCTTGATGCTTTAGAAATAGTTGAAAATAATAGTATTGATTTAATTGTTCTTGATATTATGATGCCTAAAATGGATGGTTATACTTTCTTTAAAGAATTAAAAAATAAAGAAAATATTCCAACAATTATTTTAAGTGCTAGAAATGATGAGTATGATAAATTATTAGGTTTTGATCTTGGAATAGATGATTATTTAACTAAACCCTTCTCCCCAAGAGAGTTGATGGCTCGAATTAAAGCTATTTTAAAAAGAACAAAACTAAATAATTTAGATAGTACTTTTACTTATAAAGGTCTTAAAATAGATTTTACAGGACGAGTATTATATATAGAAGATAAAGAAGTATATTTAACTCCTAAAGAATTTGATTTATTATCCTACTTTGTTAAAAATCCTAATAAAGCTATTACAAGAGATGAATTATTAAATAAAGTATGGGGTTATGATTACTTTGGTGATGATAGAACTGTTGATAGTCATATTAAAATACTTCGTAATAACTTATCAGAATATAGAGATTTAATTATTACAATTAGAGGAATAGGATATAAGTTTATTTATGAAAAATAAGAGTTTGATTTTAAAAATATTTATTTATTTAAGTATATTTACTTGTATTATTTTATTCTTAATTTGGTTATTTCAAATAATTTTATTAAATAGGTATTATGAATATTATAAAACTAATGAAATAACTGATACTATTAATTTAATAAAAAAACAAAGTAATAGTGATACTTTATATGAAACTTTAGAGAAAGTCTCTTATAATACTGATTTTTGTATTGAAATTGTAAAGAATAAAGAAACAATTTATTCTAGTATTCAAGATAATAAAGGTTGTATAAATACTAATAGTAGTACTAAAATAGTTAAAAATAAATTAGATTTTATTAATAGTGGTAAAGATTATTTTAAATTAAAAATAATAAATCCTAAATTTAATAATTTAACTCTTTTATATGGGGTTAAGTTAGATAATAGTAATTATGTTTTTTTAAATACTTCTCTAGAACCTCTTAATTCTACTTTAAATATTTTAAGAGAACAATTATTAATTGTTAGTGTTATTGTTATTATTTTATCTATTATAATTGCTTATTTTATTTCTAAATCTTTATCTAAACCTATTAGTGAATTAACAACTTCGGCTAAGAAATTATCAGATGGTAATTATAATACTAATTTTAAAGTAAATACTGATATTTATGAAATAAATGAACTTGCAACTACTCTTGATTATGCTAAGAATGTTTTAAAGAAAACTGATGAACTTAGAAGAGATTTATTAAGTAATGTTTCCCATGATTTGAAAACTCCTTTAACTATGATTAAAGCATATGCTGAGATGGAAAAAGATTTTCCTGATGTGGAAAAACATGATAGTAATATGGACATTATAATTGAAGAAGTTGATAGATTAACTATTCTTGTAAATGATATTTTAAATTTATCTAAACTTGAAAGTAATATTGAAAAGTTAAATCTTGAAACATTTGATATAACTAAGTTAATAAATACTATTTTAAATCGTTTTAAAATATTTGAGTTTACCAAGAACTATGAATTTATTTTTAATACCAATGAAGAAATCTTAATAAATGCTGATAAACAAAAGATGGAACAAGTTATTTATAATTTAGTTGGAAATGCTGTTAATTATACTGGAAGTGATAATAAAGTATATATTAATTTAATTAAAGAAAAGAAAAAAATTAGAATTGAAATAAAAGATACTGGTAAAGGTATTAAAAAAGAAGAATTAGATAAAGTCTGGGATAAATATTATAAAACCGAAAAGAATTATAAAAGAAATACAGTTGGAACAGGAATTGGGTTATCAATTGTAAAAAATATTTTTATTCTTCATGGTTTTAAATATGGAATTATTTCTGAAGAAAAAAAAGGATCAACTTTTTGGTTTGAAATACCAAATAAGTGATTCTTTTTTATATATCTTTTTTACCAAGTAAAAAGTCAATTAAATTTAAATGAATAATACCATCTCTTGACATATCTACTTTATCAAGAGAAATAACGTATTTAGGATAATTATCATCTATTTTTTTAAGAGCATTAAATTCTCTTTCAATAGTACTTTCATGACCATACATTTCATATGTTACTTGAATATATTTTACTTGATTATCTTTTATAGCAATAAAGTCAACTTCCCCTGTTTTAGTTTTCCCAATATAAACTTCATAATCTCTGTCAATCAATTCATTATAAACAATATTTTCTAAAACAATATAACTTTTAAATTCAGGATTACTATTTTTTATTTGAGCAATTCCTAAATCAGTAGCATAATATTTATTAAGAGTTTTTAAAATTTTTTTACCTCTAACATCATATCTATTAACTTTTTTCAGGATTAATGCTTTACATAATGCGTCTACATAAGAATATAACGTTTCATTAGACATCTTTATATTTTGACTTTTTAAAAAATTAATTATATTGTCAGCAGAAAACTCTCTTCCAATTGTTTCTACCAAATATTGTAAAATCATATTAAGTAAAATAGGATCTTTCAAATTCACATCTATTAGGAAGTCCTCCCCATTTAGCATAATCCATAAATGTATCCATATTATAACCATCTTTTCCTGTTAATAAAACGTATTCCTTATATGATAAAGGATTAATATTAAATAGGACATACCTTCCAGATAAAACTGATGATAACTCTTCTGCTAACAATTTACTATTAGAACCTGTTAAAAAAATGCTAATATTCTTAACAGAAGCTCTTAAAGAATTAACAACCAATTCAAAATTATCAACATTTTGAACTTCATCTAAAAATAAATAATATTTTTTTCATCTTTTATTCTTTCTTTTACATATTTATTAAGTTTTTTATAATCAAGTAAATCAGCATATTCAATATATTCAAAATTAATAAATATAATATGACTATCATCTATTTTTTTCTTACTTTTTAATTCATCAATTATTTAAGTTAAAATAACTGATTTCCCACATCTTCTTATTCCTACTAATATTTTAATTAAATCCGAATCATAAAAACCTCTTATTTTATTTAAATAGTTTTCTCTTATAAGCATTTTAATCAACTCAAGAACATTATATAATATTTTTTTGTAAAGTTATTACACCAAAATGTAATATTTTTTAATTTTAAAAAGTTATTACACTAAACCGTAATAGCTTTTTGTATAACGTTTTATTATTTTCAAGGCTTAACAACAATTTTTATTTTATCAGTTGTTCCACTTATAAGTTCTAAGTAGGCATCTTGAACTTTTTCTAAAGAAATTTTACTATCTATATATTTTGAAACATCAATTATTTTCTTTTCTATTAATCTAATAACTGTTTCAAATTCATGTTCATTATAAGCAATTGCTCCTTGCATATTAACTTCTTTCATAACACTAGCAACCATTGGTATAGAAATTTCTGTTAAACTTACTCCAACAAGAACAATGGTTCCTCCTGGTTTTACAGTCATAATGGCTTCACTAACAGCATATTTATTACCACAACATTCAATTACTTTATCAAAACCACCATTAGTTTTCTTTATAGATTTTTCAATTACATCAGGATTAGTTGCATTTAAAACTTCATTTACTTTACCATATTTCATGGCTTTTTTACCACGTTTCATATTAGTTTCCATCAAAGCAACATAACTTGCTCCATTTAATTTAGCAAATTCAGCAGCCATCAAGCCAATTATTCCTCCACCAATAATTAAAACTTTATCTCCCACTTTAATATTAGCAAGATTAATAGCATGTAATGATACTGCTGATGGTTCAACCATAGTTCCTTCTAAAAATGAAACTTTATCTGGTAATTTTTTAACCATATCACTTCGACAACTTAAAAATTCAGCAAGTCCACCTGAGTTTGTTAAAGATAAACCAACAGCATCTTTCCAAGTATTAGCACAGTAATGAATATTACCAGTTTTGCAAGGTTCACATATACCACATGGTGAAATAGGAAGTCCAGTTACCCTATCACCTATTTTTAAATCTACTCTATCCCCAGGATCTACTACTATTCCTGAAAATTCATGGCCAAGAATTAATTCTTTGGGTTCTCCTGCTTCAAAATAATGTAAATCCGATCCACATATACCACATGCTTTAACACGAATTATAACCGAACCATCTTTAGAAACTGGCTTTTTAATTGTAGCTATTTGTAAATCTTTAGCATTTTTTAATTTAATACACTTCATTTTTACCTCCTATTATATAAATATTATATCATATTTTTTTAATATTTTAATGTTTATTTAAAAAAAAACATGACTAAAAATCATGATTTTTTAATATTATTTTCTTCTTTGATAATTATAAGTAATATTTAAAATTAAATTTCTTGGAGTTAATCTTCTTAAAAAAGTAATTATTTTAATACTTAATCCTGGTATTATAATAGCTTTTCCTTTAAACATTTTATCAATTGCATATTTACTAACATATTCACTTGTAAGAGGACGAGATGCAAATTTAACTCCAGCAACATTATTGAAATTAGTTGCAACTGGACCTGGACATAAAACTGATACTTGAACTTTACTATTTTTCTTTTTAAGTTCATAGTTAATTGCTTCGGTTAAGTTTAAAACATATGATTTAGTTGCATAATAAGTTGCCATTAAAGGACCTGGTCCAAAACCAGCAGCTGAGGCAACATTTAAAATATATCCTGAATTCTTTTTTACCATATCTTTTAAAAATAACTTAGTTAATAAATGAACAGCTTTAATATTTACATCAATCATTGAAAGTTCAGTTTTAATATCAGTTTCAGCAAATTCTCCAAATAAACCAAAACCAGCATTATTAATTAAAATATCAACATCATCATCTTTGGTTAAAACATATAATTCTTTAACACTTTTTAAATCATTTAAATCTAAAACTACTAATTTTGTTTCTACTTTAAAACTACTAGCAATACGCTCTAATTTTTCTTTGTTTCTTCCAACTAAAATTAAATCAACATTTTGTTTTTCTAAGTACTTAGCCATACTAAGACCTATTCCACTAGTTGCACCTGTAATCAATGCTTTCATATTTCCTCCATATATTACTATTATATCATTTCCTAGGTATTAATAACACACTTTTTAACTAAGTTTGAATATTTTATATTAGATAAGAATAAAGGAGTGAGTTTATGAATAATTTAACAAATTGTATTGCTAAAATTTTAAATGTTATTAATGTTTTACAAAACAATGCTGATAAAATAGAATGTCAAGATAATACCTGTGTAAAACCTTTCTTAGGTCCTGTTACTAATACTTTATGCTTTAACACAAGACCTATTACCTTATATCGTTGTGATAATACCCCAATTACTTTAGAATATACTGATGTAGATGGTAATACTCAAACAACAAATGTATTTCGTGTAGAAAGTGTTTCTAATGATAGTGTTGGTGTCCTTCTTTTAAGTGAAAACACATCAGGTGATACAACAACCTATACAAACACTAACACTTATGCAACTATTAATTTAGGTTGTATTTGTGCTATTAGATGTTTAGCAGACACTATTGTTGATAACGTTTAAGAAAGGAGATTTTATGGAAAACAACTGTAAAGAAACTTGTATAAGTAAAATTTTAGAATTTATCTTAGAATTACAAAAAAATACAGAATGTCAAAACCTTGATAATACTGGTTGTGATAAACCATGCTTAGGTCCAAATGTCAATGGTTTTATTTATAATACAAGACCAATAACCTTATATTGTTGTTCTACTGGTACTTTATGGAGTATGCCTTATACCTTAAATGGAGAAACTGGAACCAGTACTGTATTTAAAATTAATAAAGTTGACTGTAACTGTGCAACATTCGAAATATTAGCCCCAAATCCAGATACTGAAAATACTATCATGCCATATTTAAGCACTAATAACTTTTTTACAATTAACCTAGACTGTGTCTTAGCCATTCGTTGTTTAAATGATACTTATACAAATTAAGAAGCATTTGCTTCTTTTTGTTTACAAAATTTTACAAATTATCTATTTTATGATATAATATACCAAGTTTTGGGGGTTATATGGGTAATATTATATATAATGGTATTAAATATGATAAAGTATTTTTAAGAGATGATAATACGATAATTAAGTTTTCTCCAATGAGTATAAAAGGATGGAGTTTATTAAAAGAAAAAGACTTATCTTTTTTAAACACTCCCCTTGCTTATAGAGAAATAAATGAAAAAGAAAGAAAAAGATTTATTAATTGTTCAAGTAAAATAAAATTAGAATTTTTAAAAGATTATGTAACTTTGACTAACTTTGAAAAAATAAGTTCTTTATCTAAAAAAGAAGTTTTACTTCTTGTTAAAAAGTTACTTTCTTTAATAAAAGCAATGCATAATAGTAATGTTATTCATAGTGATTTAAATCCTGATAATATTATGATTAATAGTAATTTAGATTTTAACTTTATTGATTTAGACTCTGCTATTATAGATGAATTTATTTCATCTGATAATATTTACTTTGAAGAAGATATTTCTTTAGATAAAAAAATATTAGAAAGTATAAATGATGACAAATTAGATATTCTATGTCTTTTAATTTATTATTTAATAAATAATACTTTTAAAGGAAATGATATAAGATCTTTACAATCAGCAAATGCTTTAGTTTTACCAAAAGAATTACAAAAAGAAATTAATTCTTATTTAGCATCTTATCAAATACCAAATTATAATTATTACTTTGAAGATATTATAAATGAATTAATGTCTTTAGATATAGATATTAAAAGGAAATAGTTAACTATTAAGTCTAATAGCAACTATTTCTTTATTATTTTCAAAAACAACTCTTTTTATATCATTAGTAGAATTAAAAACACTAGATGATAATAAATAAGTAACACTTTCTAAATTTAAATCATTTAAAGAATTAAATGTAATTGTTAAAGTATCATTATCTAATTTATAATCTTTAATACTATTTTTATAACTTAAATAACTTCTTAAATTAGTACTTGATGTATACGATCCATTTAAAGAATCTATTATTATTTTAATTTTAGAGTCTTTACTATTAATATATTTATAAACAGGAACATAATAGTCATCATAATCATTATTGAAAACATAATATAAAACAACACATTTAATATCTTTTAAACTATTAATATTAAAAGTTTTATTAATACCAATTGAATTATCTAAAACATCAGGTAAGCTTATATTACTTTTTTCTAATTTATTTAAAATCTTACCATCTATTTTTATTTGAATATTAGAAATACCTTTTATTTCCAGTAAAGTATAAACTATACTTTCTATTACTTTTTCTTCTAATTTTTTATTAACAGCTAATAAATCTTTAGAAAAGTCTATTATTATAGTATCATTTTTATATTCTATTTTATTTATTTTAGTATTACTAGGAATTAATCCTTTCAAATTATGATATTTATTATTACTTATATATAATTTTTTAAGTGCCGATCTTGCCATATCTTCAATTTTTTCTGTATTAATTAAAGTATCGACTTTTACTAAATAATTTTCTTTATTTAATAGATAAATATGAGTTGTATTTAAATTACTAACATATTCTATTTCTTCTAATTTACTATTAGTTTTAGTATCCATTAATTCCAGAGAAAAAGTTATTAACATAATAAATAAAACTAAGGTAGTTAAACCTATTCTTTTCAAAGCTTTTCTTTTTAACATATATATCACTTAATTATATGAAAAAACGTACTATTTTAGTACGCTTAAAGTGATATTTCATTTAATTTTAAAAGTTCAACAACAGCTGAAGCTCTTCCTTTAACACCTAGTTTTTGCATGGCATTAGATATATGATTTCTTACTGTCTTTTCAGATATTTTAAGGTTTGTAGCAATTTCTTTTGTTGTTTTATTTTGAATTAATAAAGTAAATACCTCTTTTTCTCTTATAGTTAATATATTCTTCATAAACTCCTCATATCTAATTTAGTATATGCAGGAATTTTTTTTATGTTATTCTTTAAAACTAACTGAAATATATTTTTTCTCAGTAAATTCTTCTTGTAAACTTTTCATAATATTAACAGCAAGTGATTTATCATGATTACTTGATTTAACTACTACATCAACAATATCATTATCAATTTTAACAAAACCACTTAATTTAAATTCTTGTTTTAATTTTTGTTCTAAAGTTTCTTCAATAGATGCAATATTAGATAAATATCTTAAATCTTCATAAACTTCATTCTTTTCATCAACCGTTAGTTTAGAATCACTTAATTTACCTTGTAATTCATTTCTAATAGTTGTCCTTTCATTATCAAGTTCTACTCGCATACTAGTAATTATATCAGATTCCTTTATATCAACATTATTAACCTTATCAACACTATTTTCTTTTTTAGTACTCTCATAATTACTATTATTTGTTAATAATAATTCATTTGGCATTGTAATATAATAAACACTTAAAACAAGAGCCAAACTAGTTAAAGTTAAAAACCATATACCTTGTTTATTAATCATATATCCTCCTAATTAAATATATTTATTTAATTAGAAATTATAACTATTATTATAAATAATTAATTTATGTTGACATCTAGTAATAGCAACATAATATAAATACTTATCACGTTCTAAGAACTTATTTTCTAAAGTTGTATAAACAATTACCATATCAAATTCAAGTCCTTTAGCAAGATATGCAGGAATTACTACTAAATTAGGATTAGTTATTAAACTTAACATATTAGATATATTAAACTTATCTTTTAAATTATTATATATATAATTAGTATCTAAATCATTCTTGGTAATAATAGCAATTCTTTTAAACTTATCTATATTAGATTTAATATCACCTACTAAATCTAAAACATTAGAACTATTTTTTTCAATAACTGGGATTACTTTACTATTTCTAACAGCAACTACATGATTTAAATTTAAAATTTTATTAGCATATTCAATTATTTCAGGACTAGATCGATAAGTTTTAGTTAATTTTAAATACTTACTTTCAATAATTTTTGATATTTCATCTAAACTATTATAATGATAATAAGGATTAATTGTTTGATTAGTATCTCCTAAAATAGTAAAAGATGCTCTTTTAAATATTTTCTTTAAAATTATATATTGAATTAAACTATAGTCTTGAGCTTCATCTATTACTATTTCTTTAATTAAATTACTATATGGAAACTCATTTATTAAACCTTTTAAATAAATTAAAAGTAGGCTATCTTCATAATTGGCTTCTTTTAGATTAACAAAATTATCAATTTCAATGTCAGTTAATTTATAAATACTTTGAAATATTTTACTTTCATAAAAGTTTTTATATATTTCTTTTAAATTAGGATTAAAATTACTTAACTTGTATAATTTATTTAAAATAGTTTTACCATATTTACCATAACTAATATTATTATGCATACAAATATATTCACTTATTTTTTTAAATCTTTCAATTATAGTTAATCTACTATAACGATTAAATAATTCATTTAAAGTGCATTTAGAATAGAAAAATCTTTTATCTTCAAAGTCTAAAGTAAATTTAATATTATTACTTAAATAATTAACATAATCATCAATTAATTTAATCATAAGATCACTTTGTTTTAATTTTACTAATTCTTTATTAAAATCTTTATCTTGATAATATCTAGCTAGAAAATCTTTAAAGCTTTCAACACTTTTATATTCTTTTAAATAACTACTTTGTAAAGCTGAAAAAGTAGTTTCTTTGGTGTTATCTTCTCCAAGTTCTGGTAAAACATTAGAAATATAAGTTGAAAAAATATCATTTGGAGAAAATATTAAAATGTTATTACTAGTTAAATCTTCTATTTGATACAATAAATAAGCAATTCTATGTAAAGCAACACTAGTTTTACCTGATCCTGCAATACCTTCAACAATTAAGTTTTTATCACTTAAATTACGAATAATATCATTTTGTTCTTCTTGAATAGTATTAACAATATTTTTCATTTTATCACTTGAATTATTAGCAAGAACTTGTTGTAATAATTCATCTGTTATATTTAAAGAATTATCAAGAATTTGTAATAATTTACGATTCTTAATATTGTATTGTCTTTTTAAAGTTAAATTACCAAAGACATTTCCATCAGGTGCTAAATAAGAAGTCTTACCAAGGCTATTTTGATAAAATAAAGATGCAATTGGACTTCTCCAATCATAAATAATATTTTGATTATCATTTGTAGATAAATAAGTAATGCCAATATAAACTTCATATAACTTATCACTTAAAAAATCAATTCTCCCAAAATATGGACTATCTTTAATACGAAGTAATTTCTTTAAATATTTAGCTTTTCTTTCAAATTCATTTAATTCCATAGCACTAGATAACATATTACTTTGGATTTCATATTTATCCATGCTACCTATTTCTTTAAAAATAAACTTTTGAAACTCATTGATTTTAACATTATCAATTTCTAAGTTTCCCCCTAATTCTTCAATTTTATCATCAAGTAAAATTAAAGTATTCTTCAAGTATTCTTCTTCAAGATTTCTTAAA
>CAKPFH010000015.1 GCA_934153655.1 uncultured Bacilli bacterium | reverse complement strand
TGCTGTCCGCCCCTCTCTATACCTTAAATCAACCGTTAAAATAACTGGAGGAGATGGAACTAAATCTAATCCATTTACAATAAGTTTATAAAATAGAAATACTTTTGTATTTCTTTCAAAGTATCTTTTAGATATTTTGAAAGGAGTATGAAAATGAATAAAAAAGGTCAAGCGTTAGTAGAATTTATTCTTATTTTACCAATATTAATATTTATAATACTTGCTCTTGTTGATATTGGTAAACTTAATGTTATGAAAATGCACTTAGAAAGTGTTTTAAGTGATGTTAATGAAAATACTAATACTATTAAAGATAAAAATTATGATATATTTTTAAATAAAAAAGAAACTAGTGATGGGCTTCTTATTGAACTTAAATCATGTACATCAATTACCACCCCAGGTTTAAATAAAATATTAGGTGATCCTGCTTGTGTTTCAACAAGTAAGATAATAGGAGATGAAAATTATGAAAAAAATGCGTAAAATCACAAAAGAAGAAAGAGAAATTTTATTAAATATGCAACTTCGTAGTAAGTTAAATATTTTAGTTTTATTTTATATATTTGGTCTTATTTTACCACTTATTACTTGTATGATAATAACATTTGATTTTAGATACTTTTACTTTATTATAGTTTTATTATTCCTTTTATATGTAATAGTTTTCTTAATACCAAAGCTTGAAAAAAATAATTATAATGATCCTGATATAAAATGTTTTGATAGTATTGTAGTATCCTCTAAAGAACATTTCTTATATTATTATGTTTGTGAAATAAATGGTCGTGATGATGTTTTCATTGATTACTTATACCCAGTTAATACTAAAATAAAAAAGGGTACAGAAGTAATAGTTATCATGGTTGAAGGTGAAAAGAAGTATAAAGATTATATAATAATTGATAAAAATACGAAAAAAGTATTAAGTGATTATCGAACTCGTTTTGATATCATAGATTGTTAGAGGTTATATGACAAGTGTTGGGAAAGTTATTACTATAACAAGTAGAAAAGGTGGGGTAGGTAAGACTACTAATCTTTTAAATCTAGCTGGGGTTTATAGTAATTTAAATAAAAAAACAATTATTTTAGACTTTGATTTATACACCAATAGCATATCTGTTAGCTTAAATCTTGAACCTAATAAAAATATCTTTAACTTAGTTGATGATATTAGTAATAATCGTTTTAAAGAATTTAATGATTATGTAACTAAATATAATGATAACATATCAGTTCTTGCAAGTTGTAAAGACCCTCGTCAAGCATCTTTAATTAATCTAAAATACATAGAACAAATAGTTAATTGTGCTAAATATAATTATGATGTTGTTTTAATTGATACTTCTCATGTTTTAATGGATTTAAATATTGTTATCTATGATGAATCTGATACTATTTTAAATATTATGACTAATGATCCTATTGATCTTGTTAATACTAAATCATTTATTAATATATGTAAAGATATTAATTTTACTGATCTTAGAATTTTATTAAATGAAGGCATAAATGTCGAAGAAAAATATTTTTCTTTATATGATATAAGATCTTTTTTAGAATATAATATTTCTTATCGTTTAAATGAAAGTTTCTTTGTTAAAACAATTGATAAATATGTTCTAGCTGGATCTATTATTACTTTAAATAAAGTATTAAGTGATAAAGAATATAAATTATTAGAAAAAATAGCTCTTGATTTATTAAAAGAGGGGGATTGTCATGAAAAGTAAAAGTTTTTCAAGTGAGTTTTATGTTAATGTTAAAAATAATCTTCCTGAGATAGAAACTGACTATGAAGTATTTAAAGAAAAAGATAAATTAGATGAAATAAGAAGTATTATAATTCAAAATATAATTGATAATAATATACCAAATGGTTATAATTTAAATGAATATATAAACTATGAAATAGATAAATATTTAGGAAGTGATATATCTAATCTTAAACGTAGTTATGTATTTAATTTAATTGATAATGAAATAAATGGTTATGGACCAATTACCGAACTTTTAAAAGATAAAAATGTAACTGAAATCATGGTAAATGCTCCAGATGAGGTGTATGTTGAAATAAATGGTAAGTTAGTTAAAGATGAAAGTATATCTTTTATTAATTCTAATCATATTTTAAGAACTATTCAAAAGATAGTAGGACCTCTTGGTAGAACCATTGATTCTTCAAGTCCTATGGTTGATGCAAGACTTAAGGATGGTTCAAGAATAAATGCTATTATTCCTCCATTATCATTGAAGGGTCCAATTTTAACTATTCGTAAGTTTAAAGAAGATTTAAATAGTATTGAAGATTTACTTCGTAATGGAACAATGACAAATGATATGGCTTTATTTTTAGAAGCCTGTGTTAAATCTCGTTTAAATATTTTAGTATGTGGAGGAACCGGATCTGGTAAAACTACTATTTTAAATATTTTATCAAGTTTCATCTCTGATAATGAAAGAATAATAACTATAGAAGATGCTGCTGAACTTCGTTTAAAGCAAAGTCATGTTATCTCTTTGGAAACTAGAGTTGATAATTATGATTCTAAAAGTGAAGTTACAATTCGTGATTTAGTAAGAAATTCTTTAAGAATGCGACCTGATAGAATAATTGTTGGTGAAGTTCGTGGTAAAGAAGCCTTTGATATGCTTCAAGCTATGAATACCGGTCATGAAGGAAGTTTAACAACTCTTCATGCTAATGGTTGTGTTGATGCTTTAAACCGTTTAGAAACAATGGTTTTAATGAATGGAATAGAAATACCTGTATCAGCTATTCGTGATTATATAAAAGATGCTATTAACATAGTTGTAAACATAGCAAGACTAAGTGATGGTAGAAGAAAAATAACTGAAATAGCTGAAATAACTGGGATAAAAAATCAAGAAATTTCTCTTAATTCCATATTCAAATTTGAACAAACTGGTATAACAAATGAAAATGAAGTAGATGGAGAATTTAAATTAATTACTAAAGATGTAAAAGTATTATCTAAAATAAGAAATAAAGGTATTAAAACTCTTGATAATATTTTTAAATAAAGAAAGGAAGTAGTAGATGAATATTAGATTAGTAAGTTATTATATTTTAATATTAATTTTATTATTTTTACTAGCAATAGTTATCTATTACTATAAACTTTTAAGAAGAAAAGTTTTAATTAATAAAAGATTATTAAAATATAGTATATATAAAGAAAGTCATGATTCTAAATTGTTTGATAATATCTTTAATAGTTATGATAAATTAGTTAGTAAAATATCTAAAAAATTGTATAAAAGTAAATTCTTAACTAAATATTCTTTAAAATATAGAAAATATATTAATAAAGAAAATAAAGATTATTTAGATAAAATGGATTTTATTAGTAAAAAATTAATAATTAGTTTCTTATTTATATTAATAGTTTTAGTATTTGATATATTTAAAAATGAAAGTTTTACTTTTATTCAATTAATATTTTCTTTTTTAATAGGTTTTTATACTTTAGATATATTTTTAATTTCTAAAAGTAAATTATTAAAAAAAGAAAGAGAAAATGATTTATTAAAAGCTATTACTATTATGAATAATTCTTTTAAAAGTGGTAGAAGTATTATGCAATCAATTGAACTTGTTTCAAGTGAATTAGATTCTCCTCTTGGTTTGGAATTTAAAAAAATGTATGTTGATCTTAACTATGGTTTAAGTTTAGATATTGTTTTTAAAAGATTTGAAGAAAGAGTTAAGATTAATGATGCTAAATATATTACTACTTCTTTAACTATTTTAAATGAAACAGGTGGTAATATTGTAAAAGTATTTGAAAGTGTTGAAAAAACTTTCTTTAATAATAAAAAGTTAAAAGATGAACTTAATAATTTAACAGCTGCTAGTAAATTTTTATATTATGTTTTATTATTTATACCAATTGTTTTTATAATATTTATTTATCTTTTAGATAATACTTATTTTAATCCTTTATTTAATTCTAGTTTAGGTATTTTAATAGTTATTACTTGTTTAATTTTATATATTACTTATATAATAGTTATTAAAAGAATAATGAAGATGGGTGATTATCATGAATAATAATATGGTAAATTTAATTTATCGTGAGAAAACTATAAATGGTTTGAATAAAAAAATTAAATTATTAGGAATTAATGCTAAGCATAATGCTTACACTTTTATGACTTTAAGAATAATTACTAGTATTTTCTTATTTATCATGATTTTATTCTTAAATGATTTTGGTTATATTTTAGCACCTATTTTAACTTATTTATATTATGTTTTCTTACCTAATCTTTATTTTAATACTAAGATTAAAAAAAGAGGAAGAGTATTAGATTATCAAGCTATGTATTTCTTTGAAATATTGGCTTTATCAATTGAATCTGGAAATAACTTAATAAAAGCTATTAAAACTACAAGTAATAGTATTGATAATGAATTGGCTTTAGAATTTAGAGAAGTAATAAGAGAAGTTGAGATGGGAAAAAGTTTAGATGAAGCTTTAACTCTTTTAAAAGAAAGAATTCCAAGTGATACGATTAATAATATAATTTTAAATATAAGAGAATCTAATTTATTTGGTAATAATATAATAGATACTTTATATAATCAAATAGATTATATAAGAGAAAAAATAGTTCTAGAAAATCGAGCTAGAATTAGTAAATTACCTCTTAAAATAAGTATTATATCAGTTATATTTTTCTTACCTTTACTTCTACTTTTAATACTTGGACCAGTTATTTTAAATTATTTTGGTTAAAAAATTAAATTAAGAAAATGTTTGATATGTTAAATTTGTGTCAAATTAAAAAATTTTTTTAATTTTTTTTTGCTTGAATTTTTTTATCAAATTTAAAATTTATAAATATTATTTTTTAAATAAAGAAAATTACTTATAGCAAAAATAAATTTTTCTTTATTTTTTTATTTAAATCGTGATTTTAAAAAGTGGTTTTATGATTTGCATTTTTTTATATTATCTGTTATGGTGTATTCATCCGGATTAAAATACTTAAATATTTAAGGGAAAGGGGGAATATGCAAACTGAAATTTTACAAGTAAGAAATGATATTTTGTTTTCTAATTTATTTAATGAGAAAGACATTAAAGTTGCCATCATGGGTAGCATCTCAAATACTCGAATGTGATGTTAAAGAATTAAAAGGTAAAGTAAGTGTTAAAAATGTAAGACTAACAAGAACCAATAAAAAAGAAAGAACTAAGTATGTTGATTTAATAGTTGAATATAAAAATGAAAAAATAGTTATTGAACTTAATAATAACTATGAAGGAATTTATACAAGAAATTTAAACTATGCTTTTAATACTTTACTTAATTTTTATAATAATAATGGTTGTAGTTATTATGCAAGAGATGCCATTTTTAAAGTTATTTTAGTTAATCTTAACTGGTATAAAAATAAAAACTTAGAAATTCCTGGTAAAAAAATTCATACCATACCTTACCCAGATGAAAAAATTGATGATAATATTTTAACAATAATCAACATAAACCTTGATTATTATGACAATCTAAGTTATGATAATGTTATCATGTTTGATAAATTTTTTAAACTTTTAACTGTAGATAGTAAAGAAAAACTTGAATATTTTAAAAAGTTTGATGAACTTGATACCTATAGTAAAAATTTAGAATATTTTTCAAACAACAAGGAATATGTGGAGAAACTTATGCGAGCAGAAGCAGAAGAAATAATGCGTAATCAAGAAAAATATTTTGCTGGTTTTCATGAAGGTGAAGCTAAAGCTAAAACTGAAGCCGAACAAAAACTAAAAGAAACTCAAACACTTATTGTCAAAAAATTATTAAATGAAAATATGACTGATTTAAAAATCATGGAAATTATTAACATTTCTAGTGAAGAATTAAATAACATCAAAAAAGATTTATAGTAAAAAATGCAACTTTTGTGGTTGCATTTTAATATTAATTTTTATTAACTATTTTTAGACATTTTTTTTAAGTTAAGTATTTTATAATATTGTTGGTGATTAGATGAAAGTTAAAATATTTGATGAAGAACATGAAAAAGATTTAGAAAATAGTATTAATTCTTTTTTAAGTGATAATGATATTGAAGTAATTGATATTAAGTTTTCTACTAGTTCAATTACTTATTTAGATGAACAAATATATTGTTTTAGTGCTATGGTTATTTATTATTAAAGCATATACATATTACTATTATCTTCTTGAATGTTCAAAGGTTTTGTTTCAATAACCTCTAATTTATTTAATTTGTTTTCTAATATTTTAACTTGTCTTTCTAATCTATTAATTCGATTATTTAATCTTTCTATTTCTATTTCAAATGGGTTATTTGGAATGTAACTATTTTGATTAAAATAAGGTATATTATTCATTTAATCCTCCTTATTTTATTATATGTACTTTTTTTAATTTTGTTTTTAATGTATAATATTCTTGGTGATTTATATGAGACAAAGAAATGTAAAAAATAAAGAAAGTATAATTAATAATTCCAAATATTTTATTAGCAATCCAACTTTATATAAAGGAAAATGGCATACCTTATTTAATAATTCTAATCCAATTTGTATAGAAATTGGAATGGGAAAAGGTAAATTCATCATTGAAAATGCTAAGAAGTATCCAAGTATTAATTTTATTGGCATTGAAGTAATTGATAGTATTTTAGCTCTTGCTTTGAAAAAAATTGATACAGAACTTAGTAATTTATATATGATAAGACTTGATGCTAATAATATTTTAGATGTTTTTAATGCTGAAATAGATAAAATTTATTTAAATTTCTCTGATCCTTGGCCTAAAAAAAGACATGAGAAAAGAAGATTAACTAGTCCTTTATTCTTAGAAAAATATGATTTAGTTTTTAAAAATGATAATCATATAATTATGAAAACAGATAATAAAGATTTATTTTCTTATAGTATTAAATCTTTAAATAACTACGGTTATTACATTGATTATCTAACATTTGATTTAGAAAATGAAAAAGATCCTGATAATATAATGACTGAATACGAAGAAAAGTTTACAAAACTTAACAATCCTATATATAAAATAGAAGTTACTAAAAAGAAAAAGTAAAAAAGTACTATCTAATATTTAAAAAATTTGTTATAATGTATGCAGGGTAGGTGGAATATGAAAAAAATAGTAGCCCTCCTTATTATCATTCTTTTAACTACAGGATGTAATATTAAAAAAGTTGAAGAAACTAGTTTTAATGGAATTATTCAAAGTATTTTATATCAAGATAC
Organism: uncultured Bacilli bacterium; assembly: GCA_934153655.1. Taxonomy (GTDB): domain Bacteria; phylum Bacillota_I; class Bacilli_A; order RF39; family UBA660; genus RUG591. The sequence continues at coordinate 20,775 of CAKPFH010000015.1, read as the reverse complement.
TAAATTAACTAATACTAGTTTCGAGGGATATAAATTTTATTTACCAAGATCTTTAAGAGTATCTGATCAAAAAGGTGCTAATTTAGAAATTCAAGGTGATAAGAATACTTATTATTTATATGTTGATATGATTAGTTATTATTATAAAAACAAAAGTACTCATGAAAAAACTAATAAATTTTATTCAGTTGATTTAAATTATAATAATAAATTTGGTTATATTGATATTTCTAAAACTGATAATATTTATTTTATTGAAGCTTATTATAATTATGCTAAAGTAGAAACTTATGTTAAAGAAAATGATTTAAACGATGCTTTTATTAATATATGTTATATTTTAGCAACTATTGATTATAATGATGCAACAATTAAGTATCGATTAAATGATGAAGAGTTTAAAGCAACTGGAGAAGAATTTGATATATTTAAATCAAAGAAAAATAATGATAATTTCTTGGAATGGATAGAGAAATATGATAAGTATGAAGATAAAACAACAAAAGATCAGGATATAATTGATCCTGATGAATAGGAAGGTGTGATTAATATGGGATTTATGGATAAACTTAAAAATATTTTCTTTGAAGAAGAGGAAGAAGAAACTACAGAAGAGATTGAAAATAAACCAGAGAAAGATGTTGTAATTAAAAAGGTTGAAATACCAAAACGTGCTAAATTAGAAGAAATCAATCCTGCAAAACCTGTTAAAGAAGAAATAAAACCCGAGGTAACTGTAAAAGTTGAACCTAAAAAAGAAACTAAACAAGCTCAGGATTTAATCTTTGATGATGAAGACTTTCTTTTAGATAGTGAGCCTAAAAAAGAACCCTATAAAAAGATGGATTATAAAAAAGTAGAGGTTAAAGAGGTTAAAAAAGAAGAAACTTATTATAAAAAAGAAACACCTAAATATGAATATTCTAAACATGAAGAAACTAAAAAAGTATTTACACCATCACCTATAATTTCTCCAATATATGGAATACTTGATAAAAATTATAAAAAAGAAGAAGTTAAAGAGAAAAAAGAAATAAGACTTTCAACTCGTCCTGCTAAAATGGACTTTGATAGTGTTCGTAATAAAGCTTTTGGCGATTTAGAAAATGATTTATTTCCTCAAACCGAAGAAGATACTAAAAAAGTTGTTAAAGAAGAAACTAAACCAAGAGAATTTAATCGTCTTTATGATATGTCTTCTAAAAAAGAAAAACCTAGTATTGAAAAAGTAACTCTTGGAGAGGCTGATGAATATTTTAATGATTTAGGACTTGCTTATAATACTGATTACAAAGATGTATCAAAAGAAATAAGTGATGGAAAAATACCAGAAGAAAGACTAAAAAAAGATAAGAAAGATGAAACCCTTGAAGATAATTTATTTGACTTAATTGAATCTATGTATGATAAGGAGGATTAAAAATGGATTATTTATTAATTTTGCTTGTTGTTTTTGGAATAATTTTTATAATATCTTTAATAATATTAATAGTAAGACTTAATTTTACTGTTAGTAAAATCGATTATATGTTAGATAATGTTAATAAAAAGTTAAAGACTGTTGATCATGCTTTTGAAGTTGTTGATAAAGTAACTGATTCAATATCACTAATAAATGATCGAATGGTAGATATTATAGTTACCTTTATTGCTAATATATTTTCCAAGAAAAAAGAAAAAAAAGAGAAAGAGGAGGAATTTTAAAATGGGAAAAAAAGGAACAGGAAAATTACTTTTAGGTGTAGCCATTGGAGCTGGATTAGGAGTTTTATTTGCACCTAAGAAAGGTGAAGATACAAGAAGTGCTTTAAAAGAAAAAATGCAAGAGTTACTTGATAAAGTAAAAGATATGAGTTACTCTGATGCTAGAAAATTAATAGAAGAAAAAATTAAAGAAATCAAACATGATTTAAATGACTTAGATAAAGAAAAAGTCTTAAAAATAGCTAAAGAAAAATCAAATGATATTAAAGATAAATTAGAAGATTTAGTTGATTTAGCTATTGAAAAAGGAACACCAGTTTTAAAAGAAAAAGCTATTGATGTTCGTGATAAAACCATGGAAGTCATGGATGAAATGATTAAAAAATTAGAAGTAGTAGACTGTAAGGAAAAGTAAAATCTTACAGTTTTTTCTTGCTATTTAAAATAATCTTCGTTATACTAATCTAGTTAGTGAGGTATTATGAATAATATATTAAAACTTTCTTTTACTGATTTTTTTAAAGAAATTGAAAAATTATCTAATGAAGAAATTTTAAATTTATTTCTTAACTATGACTTTTCTAAAAGAGAATATCCTGATTTAAGAGATAAAGTTATATATATATTAAAATATAAAGATATTATTATAAAACTTTTATATAATAATCAAAGTTTTATTTACTATTTAAATATTTATTATGGTTTAAATAATCTTAATTTAGATAGTAATATTTTAATTGATTTAATTAATAACTATTTAAATAATAAAGATTTAGTTAAATTATTCTTTCATTTATTACCTTCGGATATTAAATTAAATATTTTAAGAAGTAATAATTATTCTCTTAAAACTATAAGTGATTTTGGAGTTATATTTTCTAATACAGTTTTAGATTATTTATTCCTTGAAAGTATAAGATTTAATACAATTAGTATTTATGATTATAATGAAATTAAATATTTAATAGAAAGTTATAATATACCTAGTAGTTATTTAACTGAAAAAAAGTTTTTAAAAAAAATTACTAATATTTATAATATAAAAGATTATCGTTTATTAATTAAGACTTTTTCTAAAAAATATAGTCCTTTAATAATTGAGGTTAAAAGAAAAGAATATTATGATAAAGAAATAAATAGTTATGATTTAAATACTAAGATGTTAAAAAGATTTAATGATTTTTATCAAGAATATTTAAAAATGCCTTTAATTACAAAAGAAAATATTTTATTATTAATTGATAAGTATTTTATTTGTTTAAATACCTACGATCCTATTAAAAATATATTACTTAATTATTGTTTAAATAAAGATAAAACTAAATTAAAAGAGTTTTTAGAATTAGAATCTAATATAAAAATAACTGATATGATTATAGATTATCATTTTGAAGAAATTGTTTATAATATTTTTATCGATATTAAAAGATTAGTTAAATTTCAAGAAACTGAGGGAAGAACTTTAAGTGATGAAGATATAGAGTTTTATCAAATGTTATTAAATTTAGATGAGCTTTCTTACTTAGATAAAGTTAAAGTACATGATAAATTAAAGAAAATAAATGTTATGGAAAAATATTATGATGATTATAAAAAAGCTAAGGATAAAAATATTGATTTAATTAAAAGTAGTATGTTAAATCATGATAAATTAAAAAAGTTTTATCGTTTTGATATTTCTAATAAATTACAAGTACCAGTTTATGTTTTAGAATCTCTTCCTTTTTGCTGTTTAGTAAAATCTTTAGAAATACCTAAGTCTGAAATATTAAAACCTAGTAATTTAATATCAAGAGTAGATGGAGCTTCTTATTCTTTAGATGGTAGTTCAAAATTAAAAACTTTTTATGATCCAAGAGTTAATTATAATATTATTTATGCTGATTTTCCTAAAGAACAATTACTTCATATTTATCCAGTTGATTCTTATTCTCATTACAAAAGGGGAAGTGGTTCTATTGCAACTACAAGAGTATTTGAACTTACCTTACCTGATAAATTACTTGAATGGGGAATGGATCATAATGAAATAATAATTGCCCAACATAATGCAAATTCATATGATGAATTAAATGCTAATTTAAGTAATCCAATTCCTATGGGAATATATTGCTATGATGCTATTACAGAAAATGACATAGAAAGTTCTAGAAAAACAGGTTTACCAATTGTTGTTGTTAAAACTAAGAGTTATCCAACTCCTAATAATAAAAATAAATTAGATGAATATAAAACTATTTGTATCTATGGTTATCAAAAAGAATATGATTATTTAACTTTAGTAAATGAAGATGATTTATTTAAACGAAGGAAACTAAAGTAACTTTACATTTGAATGTCTAGTTGCTTTTATTTTTCCCTAAATTAGTCTATAATTAAATTATGGTACGAGGGTTATATGAAAAATATTATTATTAGTAGTATGATTGATTTAACTAAAGAAGTATTTACCTTGATAAAAAAAGATTATGAAGTTTTTTTAGTATCTATAGATTTTAATCCGGATTATGATAATTTATATAAAATAGCTGATGATTTACCACCTTTTTATTTTAATCAAGTAAGTTATTATTTAAATTTTAACTTTGATGATTTACCTAATAATGTTTTAGGTAATTACTTAAAAAATAAAGATTTAAAAGATATATATTTAGAATTAGTACCATTTTTTTGCTTTAATTACTTAGCAGGAGATGTTAATTTATTAAAACTAGGACTTATTATTTTAGAAATAGAAGAATTTAGTAATAGACATGGTTTTAAAATATCAAGTGTTATGAATTATAAAGAAAAAGAAGTTGCTAAGTTAGTTAAAGAAACTATGCTAACTGATTTACCTTATAATTTAATATTTATTGATAGTGAAATAGAAATATTTAATTATTTAGCTGAAGAAAAAGGTATAGAAGTTGCTAAGACTTATCATGAAATAGTAAAAATGATGAATAAAAAATATAAAAATTTTTCTAAAAATAATACTAGTTTAAATGATTACATTAAGTATTATGATACAATTGATTATGAAGATGTATTTGATTTTATTTATGACTTTGTTAATTCTAAGATTAAATAGGTCTTTTTTTTTATGTTTAAAATATAATTAATTGGTGATAATATTAAAAATATAAAAAATAATAAAGTATTAATTTTATTTTTACTTATTCCTCTTAGTTTAGGTTTGTTATCGTTTCTCTTAACAAGAGAGGGAATTAATAACTATATGACTTTAAATAAACCTAGTTTTGCTCCTCCTAGATATTTATTTTTTCTAGTTTGGCCAGTTTTATACTTTTTAATGGGACTTTCTAGTTATAAAATATATGAAAGTTTAAGTTATCATAAGTGTACTTGTTTAATTATTTATACTCTTAATTTAATTCTTAACTTTTTTTGGCCTTTAATATTTTTTAATTTAGAAGCTAGATTATTTGCTTTTATCTTTATTTTATTACTTGACTTTGTAGTATTTTATATGATTTTATGTTTCTATGGTTTAGATAAAAAAGCAGGTATTTTGCAAATTCCTTATTTAATTTGGTTAATATATGCAAGTATTTTAAATTTTAGTGTTTATTTTTTAAATAGATAGTTTATAATATTCATAGGTGGTTTTATGAATATTATTTTTCATATTGATGTTAATAATGCTTTTTTATCTTGGACTAGTGTTTATTTATTAAAGTATGAAAACTATGAACTTGATATTAGAACTATTCCAAGTGTTATAGCAGGTGATCCTAAAAAAAGACATGGTATTGTTTTAGCAACTAGTTATCCTGCTAAGAAATATGGAATAAGAACTCCAGAAAGCTTGTATTCAGCTAAGAATAAATGTAAGGATTTACAAGTATATAAACCTAACTATGCTTTTTATAAAGAAATGTCTGATAAATTATATAATTATTATTTAACAATTACACCTGATGTTGAAAGATATTCAATTGATGAATGTTTTTTAGATTTAACTAATACTAGTTATTTATATGATGATGTTTTATATCTTGCTTATAAAATAAAAGATTATATTAAAAATGAATATGGTTTTACCGTTAATATAGGTATTGCTAATAATAAATTATGTGCTAAGATGGCAGGTGATTTTTCCAAGCCTGATAAAGTTCATACCTTGTTTGATAATGAAATTAAAAGTAAGATGTGGCCTCTTAAAGTAGAAGATTTGTTGTATGTTGGCGCGTCTTCTAGTAAAGAATTACATCGTCTTGGTATTAATACAATTGGTGATCTTGCTAATTATGATCCTAATAAATTAAAAAAATACTTTAAAAATAGAGCCTATGATATGATAAAACTTGCTAATGGTTTGGATGATAGTAAAGTAATAAGTACCAATGGTAAAAATAAATGTATTAGTTTATCTAAAACTTTAGAACATGATACAAGGGATTTAAATATTTTAAAAAAAGAAGTATTACATATGTGTGAAGAAATAGGTTTAAAACTTCGAAATGAAAATTTATATGCTTCTTGTATTGCTATTACTATTAAAACTGATTTATTTAAAGCTTATTCGCATCAAAAGAAAATCTTAAATCAAACTAATGATACAATGGAATTATATAAAAATGCTTTAGAGTTATTAGAAGTAGTAGTTTCTAATAATGCAATTAGAAATATTGGGGTTAGGGTAAGTGATTTAGTTAATTATAAAAATAGTCAAATGTCTTTATTTGATAGTAATACTAAACAAGATGATGTATGGAAAATAATTGATAATATAAATAATAAATATAATAATACTAAGATAATGCCTGCTATTTTTTATAAGGATGATAACAATAAGTAGTTTAACTACTTTTTCTTTGGCTTTTTCATCAAAAAAGTATTAAAATTTAGTTATTATTTGATATAATAGATTAAGTGAGGAGAAATTATGTTTGAGAGTTTACAAGATAGATTACAAAATATTATACATAAAGCTAAAGGATATGGTAAAATAACGGAAGATAATATTTCAGAAATGGTAAAAGAAGTTAGAATTGCTTTACTTGAAGCTGATGTTAATTATAAAGTAGTAAAAGAATTTACAAATAGAGTAAAAGAAAAAGCTTTAGGAGAAAGTGTTTTAACTAGTTTAAAACCAGGGGAAGTATTTGTTAAAATCGTAAGTGATGAATTAACGGAATTATTAGGAGGAGATTTTGCTCCTTTAAATATGGATGGTAATCCTGCTGTTTTAATGTTAGTAGGTTTACAAGGATCAGGAAAAACAACAACGATTGCTAAGCTTGCTAATTTACTTCGCAAAAAATATCATAAAAAACCAATGATGGTTGCTTGTGATGTATATCGTCCTGCCGCAATTGATCAGTTAAAACAACTTGGAAAAGAATTAGATATTTTTGTTTATGAAAATGGTTTAAATAATCCAGTTGAAACTAGTAATTCAGCTATTAATTATGCTAGGGAAAATGGGTATGATTATGTTTTAATTGATACAGCTGGACGTTTACATATAGATGATGAGTTAATGGAAGAACTTCATAATATTAAAGAAAAAGTTAATCCTCAAGAAATATTATTAGTAATAGATTCTATGATGGGGCAAGATGCTATTAATGTTATAACAGGATTTAATGAAAAAGTTGATTTAACCGGAGTTATTTTAACTAAACTTGATGGAGACACCAGAGGTGGAGTTGCTTTATCAGTTAGACATTTAACCAATGTTCCAATTAAATTTATGGGAACAAGTGAAAAAATGGATGGGTTAGAATTATTTGATCCAAAAAGAATGTCTAGTAGAATTCTTGGTATGGGAGATATTGTTTCTTTAGTTGAAAAAGCAACTGAAGCAATCAGTGAAGAAGAAGCTGAAGCATCTATTAAAAAACTTCAAAAAGGAAAATACGATTTAAATGATTTTTTAAATCAAATGAAACAAATTAAAAAGATGGGACCTCTTGAAAATTTATTAAAATTAATTCCTGGTGCTAAAAAAATGGAACTTACTAATTTAAATATTGATCCAAAACAAGTAGCAAGAATTGAAGCAATTATTCTTTCAATGACAGAGGCTGAGAAAAAAGAACCTAGTATTATAAAAGCTAGTAGAAAAACAAGAATTGCTAAAGGATCAGGAGTATCTGTAAGTGAGGTTAATCGTCTATTAGAACAATTTGATAATTATAAAAAAATGGTTAAAAATATAATGAATGGTAATATGAAATTACCTTTCTAAGGAGGGTTTATGCATATTGAAATAAAGAATTTATATGTTAGTGTTAAAGAAAAAGAAATTTTAAATAATTTAAACTTAAATATAAAAGAAGGAGAAATCCATGCTATTATGGGACCTAATGGAACAGGTAAATCAACTTTATCTAAGGTAATCATGGGTTATCCTGGTTTTGATATTAAGGGAAGTATTTTTGCTAATAACACTTTAATAAATAATTTAACAATTGATGAAAGAAGTAGACTAGGAATATTTTTAGTTTATCAAAATCCTATTTCTATTTCGGGCTTGACTAGCAGTGAGTTAATAAAAGCAAGTGTTGATACAAAAGGACATAAAAGCTTATATGAATTTGCTTTAGAAATAGAAAAAGATATGCAAGAGTTAAAAATGCCAAAAGAAATGCTTCATCGAAGTTTTAATGTTGGTTTTTCTGGTGGTGAGAGAAAGAAAAATGAAATATTACAAGTATTGATGTTAAAACCTAAATTTATTATTTTAGATGAATTAGATTCTGGACTTGATGTTGATAGTTTAAAAATAGTTTGTCTTAATTTAAATAAATATTTACAAAAAAACCCAGATACTTCAGTTTTAATAATAACTCATTATACAAGAGTACTAGAATACATCAAACCAGATTTTGTTCATAAAATGAATAATGGTACAATCGTAGAATCAGGTGATTATTCCCTTGCAAAAGAAATTGAAAAGAATGGTTATCAGTCATTTTCAATAACTGAGGAATAAAGTTATGAATAAAATATTAATAGATACCAAAGAGTATGATTTAATAATAGATGAAAGTAATTCTTATAGCATTGAAATACTAGAATCTTCTAAAATAAATATAATAGTTAAAAAAGATATACTAACTAAAATAAGTATTTTAGTTAGTAATAAAGATCTTTTAATAAATTTAAAATTAGAAGAAAATAGTAATTTAGTTGTTAACCAATTACTTCTTGATACTAGTATGAATTTAAATATTAATTTAAATAAATTTTCAAATATTAAATACGTTGCTAGTTTTTTAAGTAGTTGTGATCTTGATAATATAATTAATATTAATCATGAAGAAACTTCAACTTCTAAAGTAATTATTAATGGAGTTAATCTTTTAAATAAATTTTATTTAACAATGAATGGTATTATTCCTAAGAATAGTCCTAATTCTATTTTAGAAGAAAGTAGTAAAATTATTAATCTTGATAATAAATCTGATAGTAAAATAATACCTAATTTAATTATTGATAATAAAGATGTAGTTGCTAATCATTCGGCTTTTATTGGAGAGTTTTCTTTAAATGAAGTTAATTATTTGAGATCAAGAGGTATTAGTTTAGAAGATGCTTATCGTTTATTATTAAAAGCTAACTTATTAAATGGTATGGATTTAGAAATAGACATGTATAAGTTTATTTATGCAATTAGAAATTATAAAATAGGGAGGTGAAATATGAATCGTGATGATTTTTTAATGTTAAATAATGACTATATTTATTTTGATAATGGGGCAACAACTTTTAAACCTAATAGTGTAGTTAATAAAGTAGTTGATTATTATACTAAATATACAGCTAATTCTCATCGAGGTGATTATGATTTAAGTCAAAAAGTTGATTATTTATATGAAGAAACTCGTGATAAAGTTAAAGATTTTATAAATGCTAGTAGTAGTAAAGAAATAATATTTACTAGTGGTACAACAATGTCTTTAAATATGATAGTATTTGGTTTTATGAAATATTATTTACAAAAAGGTGATGAAGTTTTAATTACGAAAGCAGAACATGCTAGTAATGTCTTACCATGGCTTGAACTTGAAAAAGAAATAGGTATAGTTGTTAAATATATTCCTTTAAAAGATTTAAAAGTAGATTTAGAAACAGTTAAAAATTGTATAACTGAAAAAACTAAAGTAATCTCACTTGCTTATATTACCAATGTAATAGGTGATATTAGACCAATTAAAGAAATAGCTAAACTAATTCATGAAAATAATGGTTTAATTGTGGTTGATGGAGCTCAAAGTGTTCCTCATATAAAAACTGATGTAATTGAAGATGATATTGATTTTCTAGCTTTCTCAGCTCATAAAATGTTAGGACCAACAGGAACTGGAGTTTTATATGGAAAATATATATATCTAGATAAAATGAAACCAATCTTCTATGGAGGAGGCATGAATAGTCGTTTTGAAAGTACTAAAGAAATTGAATATAAAACTCTTCCTTTAAGACTTGAAGCTGGAACGCAAAATATTGCTGGCGTTTTAGGACTATCTGCTAGTATTGATTATTTAAATAGTATAGGTATTAATAAAATTCATGAACACGAGCTAGAATTAAAAAACTATTTATTAGAAAAACTAAAAAGTATTGATAATATAACAGTTTACAATAAAAACACTGATTCTGGTATTGTTGTTTTTAATATTGATAATATCTTCTCAGAAGACACATCAAGATATTTAAATCATTATCATATTTTTGTTCGAGCTGGTAATCATTGTACTAAAATGGTTAAAGATGAACTAGGTATTAAAAATACTTGCCGAATTAGTTTTTACTTATATAATACTAAAGAAGAAATAGATAAATTAATTGAAGTACTTAAAAATAATAAAGATTTATATGAAATAATTTTATAGAGGTAGAAAATGGATACAAATTTAAGAAGAGAAATAATTGTTGATAATGCTGAAAATCCCTTTCATCGAGGATTAGCGAATAAAGAAGGTTATGTAAAAGCTAATACTCATAATGAGTCTTGTATAGATAATATAGATTTATATGTTAAATTTCAAGATGGAAAAATAATTGATGCTTACTTTGAAGGTGAGGCTTGTGCAATTACAACTAGTGCTACTAGTATCATGATAAGAAAAATAATTGGTAAAACCAAAGAAGAGGCTATTTCACTTATGAGGGAATACTATAATATGATTGAAGAAAATAGTTATGATGAAGCATATTTAGGGGAACTTAATGCTTATTCTAATATAGCTAAACAACCAAGTAGAAAAAAATGTGCAACCTTACCATTTCAAACTTTAGAAAAAACAATTAAAATATCTGAAATAGAAAATATCAACTAGTTGCTTAAGATTAAAAAATATTGTATAATACTTATATCAAAGTGGAGGATTTATGAAATTTATAAAAAAGAATAAATATACAATTATTGCCGTTTTAATATTTATTGGTTTAGTATTTATAGGAGCTAAAGCTAAAAATATTTTAGTACCAGATACAGCAAAAGCGGCTTATGGAGATAGATTGGATGGAATAAAGAATCATCCTTTAACTGATGATACTTTAAAATCTATAAGTAGTAAATTAGAAGAAAATGAAAATATTTTAAAAGCAACAGCTAATTTACAAGGGAAAATAATTAATGTTATTATTAGCGTTAACGATACAGTTAGTGTAAATGATGCTAAAACTATGGCTAGTAGTGTAATCGAATTATTTACTAAAGATGAATTATCTTTTTATACATTACAAGTATTTGTTAAAAAAGAAAATCAAGATTTAAATAACTTTCCTATTATAGGTTATAAAGATAATTCAAGTGATACTATGTATTTTACTAAAGATCGAGAAATAACTGAAGGTGCTAGTAATGAAAAATAAAAAGAGAATATTTATTTTAATAATATCAATTGCTATTCTTGCCTTTATAGTTTTGTTTTTTCTTTATTATTATAAAGAATCTAGTTTATTAACCTCAAATGATAAAAAATGGCTAAGTGAAAATGGAGAAAAAGTAATAGATATTGATGTTTTAAATGATGTTTCTGTCTATGCTATGAACGGGACTGGTGTGATATTTGACTTTTTGGATTATGTTTCCAAAGAGACAGGACTTCAATTTAATAAAATACCTTATAAAAAAGAAGAAACTCCAAGTGATAAAAGTTATAAAATAGAAATAATAGATGGAAGCAAACCCTTAGATAATAATCAATTATTTATCTTTGAAGATTCCTATGTAGCTGTTTCTAAAAAAGCTCTTAAAATTAATCAAATAACTGATTTTTCTAATTATACAATAGGAGTACTTGGTACTTCAGAATCAAATATTAGTTATTATTTAAAAAGTGCTACTAATGTTACTTATCGTCCTCATGTAACCATGGAAGCTATGTTTAAATCTTTAAATGATGCAGAAGTTGATATGGTAATAGTACCAAATATCTTATCTCTTGAAAATACTATTAATAATGATGAATATTATTTAAATTACTTTTTTACTGATATGACTAAAAAAATAGTTTTAACCCTTGATAGTAATAATAAAGATTTAAATAATATTATAAGAAAATATTTTAATTATTGGCAAAAAGAATATTATGTTTCAGATTATAACAAATTACTTCTTAATTATTATTTATCTGAAAGAAAAATAAATGATAAAACTAAAGCTGATTTATTAAGCAAAACTTATGTTTATGGTTATGTTGAAAACTATCCATATGAAGTAACTAGAAATAATAAATTAGTAGGAGTAGCTGCAGAATATATTAATAGGTTAATAAGATTAACTGATATAGATTTTACTTATAAAAAATATGAAACCGTAGAAGACTTAGAAAAAGCAATTTCTAAAGGAGATGTTGATATTTACTTTGATTATTTAAACTATGAAAATAATAAATATTTAAAAACAACTTCTTCATTTATTGAAAACTATGTTGTTCTTGCTAAAACAAGTGATGATTATATTATTTCATCTTTTGAAGGATTAAAAGGTAAAAATGCTTATATGTTAAAAAACTATGGTTCTTTATATAATTATATAAATTCAGGAGCTATGGTAAATATTAAATTAGAAGATAATATTAAAAAATTAGTTAAAGAAAGTTCTAAAAACAATGCTTTAATTATTCTTGATAAAGAAGTATATTCTTATTATAGAAATTCTGAATTAAAAGATTATGAAGTAATATATACAAATATTATGAGTAATGATTATACTTTTAATGTAAAATCATCTAATAGTTCTTTCTATAGTTTATTCAATTATGTTATTAATACTAATTCTTATTATAGATATCGTAATAGTGGTTTTAATAACTTAAATGTTTCAATATTTGAAAAAACTTCTTTTGAAGAATTATATTTATTAATATTAGCTATTATTTTAGTACCAATTATTTTGATTATATTAATAATTATTTTACTTAAAAATCGTCATAAATTAAAATTAGTTAAAAAAGAAGATAGAAAGAAATATACCGATATGTTAACTTCTTTAAAGAATCGAAATTATTTAAATTTACAAATAGATTCATGGAATTTAAGTAAAGTATATCCTCAAACAATTGTTATTGTTGATATTAATAATTTAAAATATATAAATGATAACTATGGTCGAGAAAAAGGAGATAATTTAATAGTTAGAGTTGCTAGTATTTTAGTTAATACCCAACTTGAAAATACCGAAATTGTTAGAACAGATGGAACGGAATTTTTAATATATTTAGTAGGTTATAGTGAAAATCAAATAGATATATATCTTAAAAAGTTGAGAAAAGAATTAACTGATCTTCCATATGGTTTTGGAGCAAGTGTTGGTTATAGTATGATATTTGATAATATTAAAACTATTGATGATGCTATTAGTGAAGCTATGATTGATATGCAAAGTGATAAAAGTGAGTTTTAATGAATAGATTTAAAGAATATATAAAAAGAATATTTAAGTTAATTAACTTAGAAGAAATGAAAACTTTACCTGGTCATTTAGCCTTTAATATTGTTTTAATGATAGTACCAATATTTTCAATAATAGGTGTAATCGGATCTAATTTTGAAGTAACTAAAATAATTAATGCTTTAGATAATAATATTCCAGATGCAGTTTTAAATATTATCGATAGTGCTTTAAATGTTACTAGTACAAGTTATAATTTATTCTTATTTATAATATTTAGTTTATGGCTTGTATCAGGAGGATGTAGAGCAATTATACAAGTAAGTGATGTTTTATATAAAGCTACAACTTCTAATTTAAAAAATTATGTAAAATCATTTTTCATGGTTATAATTTTATTTGGACTTGTAACATTTATGTTAATTGTTCCAGTTTTTGGTGATACTATTTTTAAATTTTTAAATCATCATTTTACTGAAAAAGGAATGGAGTTAATAACTAATGTTTATCATTTTTTGAAATATCCACTTTCTATAATATTAATGTTTATATCAATTAAATTATTATATACAATTGCTCCAAGTATTAGAATAGAAAGTAAATATGCTAATAATGGAGCTTGGTTTACAACTATTTCATGGTTTATAACATCAAGAATATATTCATATCATTTAAATAATTATAGTAATTATAATGTTTATTATGGTAGTTTATCAAATATCTTAATTTTATTAGTATGGGTATATTTACTAGCTTATTTATTTACAATAGGAATAGCTTTAAATGCTGATAATTATTTAACTGAGAAAAAGAAATTACAAGAAGGCTTAGAACTTAAATAGCTCTAAACTTCTTGTTTTTATTAGTATTTTATGGTATATTATTACAAGTTGGAAGTGATATTATGAATAGACCAGATTATAATGAAGCAAGAAAAAGAACTAAAGAAATGGTTCAAACAAGAAATTTTACTTTAGAAGATAAATATAAAAAAATAGGACAAGGTAAGAAATTCTTTTTAAAAACTTATGGTTGTCAAATGAATGAACATGATAGTGAGAATATAAAAGGTATGTTAAATGAAATGTCTTTTACTGAAACTCTTGATATGGAAGATGCTGATTTAATTTTATTAAACACTTGTTCAATTCGGGAAAATGCTCACAATAAAGCTTTTGGTCTTCTTGGAAGAATTAAACATTTAAAAGAAACCAAACCATCTATTGTTGCCGGAATTTGTGGTTGCATGGCTCAAGAAGAAGGCGTTATTAAAGAAATTTTAGCAAAATATCGTTTTCTAAACTTTGTATTTGGTACGCATAATTTAGATGAATTACCAACTTTAGTAGAAAAAGGCTTTGATGGATCAAAGTTAAATATTGATGTTAAAAGTATAGAAGGAGATATCATTGAAGATATACCTTTTACAAGAGATAGTAAATATAAAGCTTATATTAACATTATTTATGGTTGTGATAAATTTTGTACTTATTGTATAGTTCCTTATACAAGGGGAAAACAAAGAAGTAGGAAAAAAGAAGATATTTTAAAAGAAGTAAAAGAATTAATTAAAAATGGTTATCAAGAAATAACTCTTTTAGGACAAAATGTAAATGCTTATGGAAAAGATTTATATGATAATTATTTCTTAGCAGATTTACTTAAAGATATTAGTAAATTAAATATTCCAAGAATAAGATTTATAACAAGTCATCCTTGGGATTTTACTGATGATTTAGTTGAAGTTATAAAGAATAATCAAAATATTTTAAACTATGTTCATTTACCAGTTCAATCTGGAAGTAATAAAATTTTAAAATTAATGGGAAGACGTTATACTAAAGAATCTTATAAAGAATTATTTGATAAATTAAAAGCTATTCCAAATATTAGTATAACAACCGATATCATTGTAGGTTTCCCAGGTGAAACTGAAGAAGATTTTCAAGACACTTTAGATATTGTTGATTATTGTAAATATGATAGTGCTTATACATTTATCTATTCACCACGTGAAAATACTCCTGCTAGTAAATTAGAAGATAATGTTACTTTAGAAGAAAAAGAACAAAGATTATATCGCTTAAATGATTTAGTAAATAAATACTCAAAAGAAGCTAATTTAAAAATGCTTGGTAAAATTGAAAATGTCTTAGTAGATGGTTTAAGTGATAAAGAAGGAAAACTATGTGGTTACACCGAAACTAATAAATTAGTTAATTTTAAAGGAGATACTAGTTTAATTGGTAAAATAGTTCCTGTTAAAATAACCGATGCTAAAAGTTTTAGTTTAGATGGTGAGATAGTTGAATAAAGAAATAGAAAATAAATTAGAAAGTATTATAGATTATATAAAAGAAACTCATGATTATAAAAATTATCTAAAAGCTAAAGAATTAATTAATAAAGATGAAGAACTAAAAAATATAATTGAAAAAATCAAGGAATATCAAAAGAAAATCGTAAAAACTAATGATTTAGAATTAAAAAAAGAATATGAGTTATTAGTAGATAAGTTAAATAATAATATTTTATATAATCAATATTTAGAATATTTAACTAATGTTAATAATATGTTAAATATATTTGAAAATAAACTTAATAAATACTTTTTTGATTTATTTAATTAAAGGTGTTTTATGAGTGAGTATTTAAACCAATTAATAATATTAGATAATAAATTAGAAGAAAAAGAAGATTTAACAACTGATAATAGTTTAGAAATAATTAATAAAATGTCTAGTTTATTAAAGCATTTAAATAATGATGAATTATTATATGTCTTAAACAATTTAGTTTGTATTCATCAAGTAATAGATGTAGATGTTTATTTTAAAAAATATAAAATAAATAAAAAGAAATTAAAAGAAGAAAATAGTTATAAAGAAGCATTTCAAAAGTTAAGTAGTTTTGTTGAAAGAATACGTGATGCTAGTTTATCTGATTATGAATATCAATATATCTGTAAATTATGTGATGTTGATAATGTTTCAGTTTATCTTTTGAAAAATATGGATAATAATAGTATAATGGAATTATCTAATGAAAGTGATGATTGGAATTATAAATTATTTCTATTTGCTAACTTTAAAGCTTAATTTCTTTTAATGTTCTCATAGTATAAAGGATAGTACAAATCCCTCCTAAGGATTAAATGTAGGTTCGATTCCTACTGGGAACACCATTTTAAAATAACTTATATTCGTATAAGTTTTTTTTAAACACTTTTTTAAGTTTTAAAAATTGGTGTAAGAAATGTCGAATTATAAAAAGTATTTGTTATATATAACTTTTTAAAAATAATAATTATGTAAATACTTTGTCAAAATAAATAAAAAAAAAGCAGGGGATAACTACTTAATTTTATCTTACTTTTAATGTATTTATCTTACTTTTTTTCTTCATTTGAATTTAATTTAACTAAAACTTCTCGTGGTTTTGAACCAATTTGAAATCCAATTATTCTTTATTAGCAGTAATCATTATAAATTCAATAATTTTATCATATAAAGGATTATTATTTAAATATATTTTTATAAAAGATTTACTAATTTATTTTTGAATTTTTGTTTTAATAGGTAAACTATTGTTACCAAATAATGACGTATAAAATGTCGATTATTGAAAAGTGTTTATGGTTAAAGAAACTAAAGAAGATAGATAAATAGTAAAGTTTACAATGTTACTTTTTTACTATAATTTTATTTATAATGCATTAAACTACATCATTTTGCATCAAAAGTTATAAAAAATATTTATTTTCTTGCAAAAAGTAGTTGACTTTTCAAGAATATTTAGTATAATTATAAATGTCTACTTTTGATGCGGATGTAGTTTAATGGTAGAACTTCAGCCTTCCAAGCTGACCACGTGGGTTCGATTCCCATCATCCGCTCCAATTTTGTTTAAAACGATAAGTATTTTTTAATGTCGTTTTATTATAGATTTAAAAAATAATACTAGGGAAGTAATTATATTAAATCTTAAAGAATTTAGAGTACGTTGTACTCTTTTTTCTTGCACTGAACTTGTAAGAGTATAAGTGTTTAACGTTGTTGATACATTGCTATGACCTAATCGTTTAGAAACGTCAACAACATTAACCCCATTATCTTTTAAAAGTGTTGCGTGTGAGTGCCTAAATTGATGTAATGTTATACACCTAATATTAGCCATTTTACACGCCTTTTCTTTTCTTCTGTTAATAGATGTAGGGGAGAGTGGTTTTTGTCCGCCAAATACAAAATAATTAGCGGAAAAATCGTTATAGATAGATAAATAATATTTTTCTAAATTTAATAATTCATTTTTTAATTTTTTATCTATAATTATTTTACGAATAGAACTATTATTTTTTGGTGTTCCTATATTTCTTTTACCATGACTTGAAATAGTTTTATTTATACTAACATAATCGTCATGTATATCACTAAATTTAAGAGCCATAGCCTCACCTGGTCTTGTACCAGTGAAAAACATAAAATTAAAAAATGCTTTATAGGGTTGTTCTTCAACGAATTTAATAAATTTATTAAATTCTTTACGGGTGTAAAAATCATGTTTATCTTCTTCATACTTTCTTTTGAAATTGCCAAGACTACTTATTATTAATTTATCAAAGTTGTAATTCTCTTTACAATATTCAAAAAAGCCACTCAATGCAAAATATAGAGTACGATTATAATTATTACTAAAATTAAAATTTATTATATATTGTTTCCATTCTAAAATTGTTTTTTTAGTAATATTATCTAAATAATAATCTTTAAAAAAAGGTAGAATATATTTATCAAAATTGTATACTAGGGAAGTATATGATTGTTCTTTTAATTCGCTTTTTTTAAAAATCAAATACTCTTCATAAACGACAGAAAAATTATCTTTTTCCTGTGTTATCAATTTTTTTAACTCCTTTCTCTTTTTTGTTCCTTTCATTGGAAAGGAACCGAACCTAGGAAAACGTTGTTTGTCCTAGGCTACAAAATTATAATGCTTGAATTTTTGTCAAGCGTTGCCCTAACGGCGTATCACTACGTTTGCCGCTTGACAAAAACAAAGTCAGTTCTTTATTCGTAGATAAAGAAAATTATTTGTCAATAGGTTCGTCTAAAACAATATGTTTAATATCTTCATTTAAAGATAACATAGGGTAAGGGTTTTCGTATAAAAATTCCTCTACCGATAAACCTCTTGAAATTAATAAAGATATTGCCGAGGTCATAGAAACACCTGTTCTAGTAGCATATTCTTTAACCTTTTCTAGCATGCTATTTGATAAATTTATATTAACACGGCGAATTTTTTTTTCTTTTTTTTCTTCCATAAAAACTCCTTTTACTGTTGCAACAAATCAAATATATCATAACGTGATGATATTGTCAATCAATTTGTGCTAATTTTCTAAATAAAATTTAATTATTAATTCTTTTTTATAAATATCATGTTTTTCTAAATCTAGTTCAAGATTAGAATAAATTTTTTTGTCGACAAGTGTTTTTAATTCATTTAATAATCTAATTATATCACTATCATAATTATAATTATCTAAATCAAAAATAACTTGTTGTAAATGTAATAAATTAATATCAATCTTTAATTCTTTTATAATAATTTCATTATTTGATTTTTTCATTTTTCCTCCATTATAAAATATTTGGTCTTTGTTTTCATATTTTTTAAATTAATTTTAAGATTAATGTATTCTTCTAAGGTTAAAGATTTAATACTATATACATCAATATTAAATTGTTCTTTCATGACTTTTTTTAAATTATCATAATTTACATTTGTCATAATAAGAAAATAATTATTAATTAAATAATATTTTTCGTTCATATTTCCTCCTTTCGTTAATCATATTTAAATGACACGACTTGCATATATAGCAAGTCTCATGTCATTTAAAATTTGCAATAATAGTTAAAATGTTGTATAATGATTATGTTTTTATAGATATTCATGAAAAGAAATTGGATTATCAAATTTGTCAACATATTCATTTTGATATAATAAATTCTTTTCATGAATTTTTTTGTTTAAAAAATCTAAATCTTTTTTATTATATATATTAATATAACTTTCTATTGGCATAATAAGATTTTTTGAATAAAAATATCTACGATTACTAAATAGTCTATTATCAATATCCTTAGTCATATATTTTGAAATATAACCAATTATTTTTTGTGGATCGTTTATTATAGGTTCGGCACTAGAAAAGCCGTCAAGCCAAAATTTAATGTCATAATATTCTAAATCTTTATATTGTTTTGTATTAGGGTTGTATAAGTGTTTTTTTTCTTTTTTAGGAATTATCAAACTATCACAAGCAATATTAGTTAATAAATGATAATGTACTGCACCACGTTTTTGAAATTCGGGAATACATAAATATGCAAAATCTTTTTTAACTCTTCGTATTTTAGTAAAAAAATAATGTAATCTTTTATTTGCTACATCAACATCTTTTAAATTATTTTTAAAAGTTAATGTAATAAATGACTTCCAAATATTAATATTAGATTTTGCTATTCTCTGACATGAAAATTTACTTCTATTAATATTTTTTAATTCTATTATTTTATCTTTATTTTTTTCAATTTTATTATTAGATTTATCAATTTTTTTTAAATCTAAATCGTCAAATTTTTCTTTTTCTAAATTAAGAAAACGATAATCACTATCATTATTATTTTTTATTTTTTTACTATGACTATAAGGGTAAGAATACACTTGAATATAATCACCACATTGTATTAATTTAACTTGATATAAATTATTTGAGTATTCCCTTATTTTATAAGGGTTTGATAGGCATGATGTATCAGTAATGAGACTACTATCAAGTAATAGGGTAGTGTTTTTTTCTACATCAATATCTTTAATTTTTTCTTCTGTGTGAGAAGTGTTCAGCTTCTCACACGAAGAAACAAAAATGTCATTGTCCATTAATATTATTGTTCAAAATATTTAACACATTTTTTATAAACAATAGGAGTTTTTTACCTTTTCCCATCATCCGCTCCATTGACGAATCTGTTCGAACTATTCGGACATTGATATATAGAAAATCAATCGAAAGATTGATTTTTTCAGAGTGTAGACAAACCCCTAGATTTTTCTAGAGGTTTTTTCATGAATAAATTTTTTTGCTTAAACTTATAATATTTTTGATAATTTTTGTGAAATTATATAGAAATGATGATGATGTAACG
>CAKPFH010000014.1 GCA_934153655.1 uncultured Bacilli bacterium | reverse complement strand
TTTCATTTTTACTTCCTTTCTCTTGCTTGCTTATTTTAATACAAAACTATTTTAACATACATTTTTATTTTTTTAAAGTTTTTTATCTAATAAATGCATATAAATAAAAACACAATTAAAATTATAGATATTCTCTATATTTTAATCATGTTTTTTATTTTTTTAAAATTAAAAGGAATTAATCATAAGTTATTTCTGGATGATCAAATTTCTTTCTTGTTTTCATTTTAAAACATTTACTACAAGCAACGGTATAACTTACTCCTTCTCCATCAATTGCAACACTTTCTCCTTCAGTTGCAACTTTTCCATTTACAAGTCTTACATTAAACATAGCTTTTTTACCACATTCACAAATAGTTTTAATCTCAGTTAATTCATGACTAATTGCAAGAAGCCTCCTAGATCCTGGAAAATCATTACCTTTAAAGTCTGTTCTCAAACCATAACACATAACTGGAATATCCAAATCAACTACAATATCCATTAATTGATTAACTTGTCTTGTTGTTAAAAACTGAGCTTCATCAACTAAAATTAAATCAACATGACCATATTCATTTATTATTAAATCAAAGATATTTTCATCTTTTTTAATTAAATAATCAACCTTTTTAGTTGCACCTATTCTAGATACTATTTTATCTTGTCCTTTTGTATCAGTTGCTGGTTTCATAATAACAGAACGCATTCCTTGTTCTTCATAATTATAATTACATTGAAGTATTCTTGTTGTTTTACCTGAGTTCATTGCTCCATAAAAAAAATATAACTTTGCCATACTTATCACCTAAAATAAGAATAACAAATGTTATATTATTAAACAATAACTTTGACGATTATTTTACTCTTCTTTTTTTATCAATAATTGCAATTAATAAAGATAAAACTCCAAGTCCAAATACACCTAAACCTATTAACATTTCATTTGTTTTTAAAAAGCTATTTAAATCAAAACTTTTATTTTCATCTTTCGTTTCATCTTTTACATCATCTTTTGTATCATCTTTTACTATTTTAAAATTATAAGTTTCTTCTTTCTCATCTAAAGTAACTTTTAAAGTAATTTTACTATTATTTTGTAAATTCTCATTATCAAGAATTTCTACTTTAGCATCTTCTTTGGTTAAAGTAACCTTTATATCTAATTTATCTAAATCTGTTTTTAAAATATAATTAGTTTTAGAACTATCAAATTTAAAATCAACATCAGTAATTGTAATATCTTTTACTAGTTTTTCTTCTTGTTCTCTTGTTATATTAATTTTATATTCTAAACTACTACCATCTTCAGCTTCTACTTTTATTATTAAATTATTAATTCCTTCTTTTAAACCTATAGTTTTATCATATGTTAAAGTTGCTTTAGAATCATTTGAAGTAGCATCTATATTAATACTAGTAATATTATTTTTAACTGTTAAATTATATTCTAAAGTATCACTTTTAAAAGTAAAAGGTATTTTATCTATTTTTAATTCTTTTAAAGTGGCATCACTACTTTTATAATCTTTTTTAATAATATTAATTAAATAAGTTCTAATACTTTCATTTTCAGCACTTACTTTTACTTCTACTTTAGTTGTTTCTCCACTTAAAGTAATACTATTATTACCTATTCTTTCTCCATAACCACTGACAAATTTACTTTTATTATCTTTTAAAGTAGCTTTTAATTCAACTTTAGTTAATTTAGAATCAACATATACATCATATTCATTTTTATCACTTAAAACTACTTGATTAGTACCTATTCTTAAACTTGATAAAGAATTATCACTACTCCTATTATCCTCTTTTTTTATATTAACAACATAAGTTGCTAATTCTTTTAAATCCATATCTTTTATAGTATATGTAACTTTATTTAAACCTGGTACTAATTTTATATTTTCACTTGATCCTGATCCTTTATATTTAGTTTTATCATAAACAAAGACTACTTTAATAGTTTCTTTTTGACTATCAACATCTAAATTATATTCTAAAACCTCACTTTTAAAACCTTTTAAACTAGTTCCATCTACTAAAATATCTGTTACATATTCATCAGCTTTAACTCCTAATAAACTAAAAAATAAAAATAATATTACAATTAATTTCTTTTTCATAAATTCCTCTCTATTCTAATTAATTATAACATTATTCTTTTTAGAAAACAATATTTAAAATATTCCTTTTTGATCATTTGGTAAAATCATTACTAAGCTTTGATTAGAAGTATCTAAATTATTAATTACTTGTTTTAATTCTTTCATATTTAATTCTCTTATTAACTCAATTCTATTTTCATATACTTTGTTATATTGAATTAAATCACTACAAATATTATCAACAGTTATTTCTATATTATCAATCATTCTAACTTCACTTGCTATCCAAACTTTTTTAATTCTTTCTAATTCTTCTTTACTTATTTTAATATTTTTAAAAGCTTTTTTAATCTTTTCAATTAAAATATCAGCTTTATCAGATTCAGCAGCTATAGTTAATAAATAAAAATTATCATAAGTAGATTTTTCTTCATAAAAGTTAGTTGCTAAGTTATTAGAAATAACATTTTCTCTAAAACTAGAAGTACTTCCAAATAAACTAGTTAAAATTATTCCTAAATACATATTTAATTTAATTTTATCTAAATTAAAGTTATTACTATTTATTTTTATTCCAAATTCTATTTTAGGAATATTTATATTTTTATATATAGTTGTAAATTCTTCTTTTACATCATTTGGTTCTTGATATTCTTTTCTTTCTATTTGTTTTTTATCTTTTATTTTTACTAGTTTAGGATGATTTTTGATTAAGTTTTCTATTTTTTTAACTTCAAGGTTTCCTCCTATTACTAAAAACATATTACTTGGATGATAAAAAGTATTATAAGCAGCATATAAATCTTCTTTAGTAATATCATTTATAGAAGCAACTGTACCTGCTATTTTTTCTTTAACTGGTAGTTCATAGAACATATTTTGTCTTAAAGTATCATCAAGGGCCCAGGCTATATCATCTTCATACATTAAGATTTCTTCTTTAATAATTCCTTTTTCTTTTTCTACATTATCATCAGTAAAATAAGGAGAAAAGACAAAATCTAAAAGAAAATTTAAATTAGTTTCTAAGTCATTTACTCCCCAAATATAATATCTTGTATTGTTAAATGTAGTTGAAGCATTAGTAGAAACTCCTGTTTTAGAAAATATTTTAAAAGGATCAATTCCATTTTCTTGTTCAAACATTTTATGTTCTAAGAAATGAGCTGTTCCATATGGTGAATGAATATTTTCTCCATCACTTGAAAAATCAATATTTAAAGAACCATATCTTGCTCCTAAAACAGCATAGAAATTTTTTTTATTAGAAAATGGTACTAAATAAACTTTTAACCCATTTTCTAAAGTAAAAGAATAGACATTTTGATCTAAATTATTAAGATTAAACTTATGCATTGTTATCTCCCCCATCTTCTAATAAATAAATCGTATCTAAATAAACTTTTTTACTAACATTTATAATATCATCTATTGTAACCTTTTTTATTTCTTCTTTTCTTTTATCAAAATCATCTAAATCTAATAAATTAGTTGCTATATAATTTTCTAAAATACTATCAATACTATCATATACTTCTTCTAATAAACTTAAATATTCGGTTTTAGAATTTTCTAATTCTTCTAAACTTATATTACCTTTAGTCATTTCTTTCATAATCTTTTTAACACTAGTTATTACTTTTTTAAAATTATTAGAACTAATACCTGATTGAATTAATAATAAATTATCAGCTTTCATTAAACTAGAATTTATATAATAAGCAAGAGAATTTTTTTCTCTTATTTCTTGCATAAACTTAGAATTAAAGCCTCCACCTAATATCATATTATAAATATTAATAACATATTTTCTTTCAAAATTCGTTAAATCTTTTAATTTACAACCAATAGATAACTTAGATTGATTTAAATTATCTTTTTCTATAATAGTTTTAGGTTTATTAAAATTAGTATGTTTAATATAAATATCTTTTTTATCTTTTTTTAAAGTTTTAAAATTTAGTTTTTCTTTAACTAAACTAATTATTTCTTTTTCTTTAAAATCTCCAATTACATAGATATCTACTAAAGATGTTCTTAAAAATTCTTTATAAAATTCATATAAATTCTTTTCATCTATTTGCTCTAAATCTTCTATATAACCATATCCACATATAGCATAAGGAGCTTTATTATCCATATTTTCTAACATTTTAATATTAGCATAGTCTTTAGGATTTTCTTTTATGGTTTTTATTTCATTTCTAATACCATTTTTTATTATATTAAAACTTTTTTTATCAAATTTATTATTAGTTTGATTAGGATTAAAAATTACTTCGCTTAATAAATCAAGACTTTCCGTTAACATATTTTCTTCGGTAAACTTAGGATTTAATAAAGACATAGTAAACTTTGTTATTAAGTAATTACCTAGTCTTGTATTATAAGCACTTAGGTATGGAGAATATAAATCTTGAATTTTTAAAGCTAATTTTTGTCTTGTTTTATATTTTTTAGTTGTTAAAACTAAGTAATCAGCTAGAAAATTTCTTTTGGTAATATCTTCTTTTTTAATTT
Source organism: uncultured Bacilli bacterium (assembly GCA_934153655.1). Lineage (GTDB taxonomy): Bacteria > Bacillota_I > Bacilli_A > RF39 > UBA660 > RUG591. The sequence continues at coordinate 23,884 of CAKPFH010000014.1, read as the reverse complement.
CAGTTTTTAATAAAACTTTAATGGTCATGGAACGAAATTTTTTTGTTTTTAATAAATGTAATTTTCCATATTTTAAATCTATTGTTTTTTCTTTCATCGTATCTCCTCTATATTATTATGTTGCTTTCTTTTAATTTTATTTATGACAAAAAGTAATTGATGAAAAATCAATTACTTTTACTAGTACAATGTCCTTCTCCAGGTTTTTCTCCTTTTTCATATTCTTCTCCTATTAAAGAACATGAAGATTTTGTCATAGCATCTTTTAAATAGCCACCAAAAGCATTAACGATTGCAATTATAACGACCGATATTAAAGCGATAATTAAAACGTATTCTACTAATGCTTGTCCTTTTTTATTCATATAATCACCTAACTATCCCTCTATCAATATTGTAACTAATTATTTTTTAATAGTCAAGTTATTTGATTAGAGTAATTATAAAATTTACAGTTCAGTCAGATAAAATAAGAAAATAATCCAATATTTTTTTATAAATTAAACTACTCACATATTTTATTATCTTCTATTTCTTAAAGATTTACTAAATTCTTCTTGAACTGATGCTCGTTGTTTCTCGAATTCTTCACCAATTTTAATGGCTTCTTGTTTTGAAAAAGAACCATCTGCAACTTTGCTAGCTATTCTTAATGCACAAATACTATCAAGTTCATTAATGACATTTTGGACATCTTCCATGTTAAATGGTCTATGTTCAGCACACGTATTAACAACTTTATCAATCATATTACATAATTTAAAATAACTTCCTACTTTACCCGTAATTCTATCACATTCTTGGGCTATAAACAGTGGATCACACATACTACCATATATAAAATCGTTGCTAATTTTTTTCTTTCCTGTTTTATTATCTGTATAAAATAAAATTCCTTCAGAAAAATCTATTTGTTTTTGATAATTAATTTCAGGAAAATTTGAAAATGTTGCAATCATTAATCTAATAATAGGAAAAGCACTCATATAACCTGTCGTAATTCCTTCAATATTCCAATCTTCCATTGGTCGTTTCATTATATCATCAACTGTTATTAACTGTTGTTTGTACTTTATACCAGAATTTACTTTTGACATTAAAGCCATCATATCTGTAAACAATTCACAAACTCCAGCACCATATATCAAATTATCACTTTCACCAGTTATTATTTCTCTATATATTGTTCCGTTAATAGCAGCATAGCGTCTATTACCAATTTGTTTTACGTTAACTTCTGGTATTCCTTGTGCATTAATAATTTTTTTATCTAATGAAAGTGCATCATGGGCAGCAGTTTCAAAAATATGAATTAATTCATGTCTCATGTAATGTTGAGATATTGCATTATTAATTGAGCCACTACTACTTATCCACTCCAAATTCATTTTACCATTAACATTACCATTAGCATAACCTGATTTTCCTGGCTCGTTAGCATTTACTTTATCATTGATAAATCCAACCGGATGCGATGTAACATTACCAATTCTTTTTATAAAAGCATCTTGTATTACTTTTTTATCTTTATCACCAAATAAATTTAATATTTCTACCAAAGCCTTATTAAACTCTTTCTCATCTTGTAAAGAATTAAAGTTTGCTTGCATCTAAAAACCTCCATTATAACAAATTTAACTTTTCATAGCTTATTTTTTAAGTAATTACCATATAAGTTATTATTTTACTTTAATTAATCCTTCGGCTACTTCTTCTAAAGCTCTACCTATATTTTTGGCTGATTTATATTTCTTAACAGGCATTTGTAAAAAACCTGTTTTACTAATTTGTCTACTTCTTTTAGCGGCTATATGAACTAATTCATATTTTGAAGATACTATATTAAGTAATTTATCAATTGATGGATATATCATAACTCACTCTCCTCTATTATTAGAATAATATGAAAGAGTTAAATATGCAAGTTAAAATAGAAAACTTGACAAATAATTTACAAGATTTTTAAACAAAAAAATAGTCCTAAAAACTATTTTCTAACATAACCAACAAATGGTAAATTACGATATTTTTCATCATAGTCAAGTCCATATCCAACAACAAACAAGTCATCAATTGGAAATGCTACATAATCAGCATCAAACTCAACAACACGACGTGCTTTTTTATCTAAAAGAACACAAGTTTTAACACTTTTAGGGTTCATTTCTTTTACATAGTCAACTAAGTATTTAAAAGTTCTACCAGTATCCACTATATCTTCTACTAAGATAATATTCTTGTTTTCAATATCTTCTTTTTTAAGTGGTATTTTCATAGTAATAGTACCAGTTGAATTTTCTCCTTGATAACTTGAAACTCTAACAAAATTAATTTCACAGTCTCCGGTATATTTTTTCATTAAATCAACAGTAAAAAATATAGCACCTTTTAAAACAGAACAAAAAACTACTTCTTCACCTTCATAATCTTTTTTAATTTGTTCAGCAACTTCTCCTATTCTCTTGTCTAACTCTTCTTCATTAATTAAAACATCAATATTCATAAAACTCCTCCAAAAAACATATTTCAATTATAACACTTAGATTATTGAATGTAAATCATTTTTTAACGATAAAAATTAGTTTCATCGGTTTTAATAATATTTGCTAAGTCAGCAAGACGATTATAAGAAGCAATTGTTAGGTCTTCAATAGATACCAACATATTTCTTAATCTTTTTTGTTTAATTTTACATTCCTTTAAAAATTCACGATATTCTTTTAATTCTTCTTTTTTATACTTTAATTCTTCTTTAAAACTACTATTTTTTAATTCATAACTTACTTGAGAGCAAAAAGGAATAAAATAAATTAAAAGTTCAAGTGTTTCTAATAAATATTTTTTATTAGCCTCAACAATTCCTGTATTAATTTGTTTATTTATTTTCCCATTTATTAAAACCGCTAAAAGAAAAGATAAAAAGTTTATAAAACGATTAAATCGATATTTTTTCGAAAAATCATCTATTTCATTGATTTTAGCATCAACTTTTTCATTCCAAAAATTTAAACTTTTTTCTTGAGTTTTCATATTCTCAGTTATTCTATTTCGAAGTTCATGTAAATGAGTAAGTAATTCTTCTAATTCTTTTTTTTCTATATAAACATCTTCAGTTACCATATAATGCCTCCTTGTGCTAGATATTTTAGCATAGATAAATGTTATTTTCAATAATTAGTTATAATTACTTCAAAGACACTACCTCTTTTTTTAGCATTAGCATTTATATTTCTTTTAGCTTCAATTAGATGAATATGATAATCTTTATATAATTCTTGAATTAAAGTTGTATTATAATTTGATAACATAACAAATACACCTTTATCACTTAATTCTTTAAAACTTGAGGCTAATTCTCTTTGACTATCTTTATTAAAACCTGTTTCTGTATAGTTAGTAAAAATAGTTGTATCAGAGTCATATGGAGGATCGATATAAACAAAATCACCTTTTTTAGCCGTTTTTAAAGCTTCTTTATAATCAACATTTAATATTTTTATATCATTCATAGTTAAGTAATTACTAACAGTTATTAAGTTATTCCCATCATACGTGTTAACCTTAGTTTTCTTACCATATGGAACATTAAACTCTCCTTTAGAGTTAACTCGGTATAAACCATTAAAACAAGCTTTATTTAAATAAATAGTTCGAGCCGCTCTTGTATAATCAGATAATTTATTATAAGTATTTTTATTTCGATCTTTATTTCTTATTTCATAATAAAATTCTTCACTATGATTAGCTTCATAATTATTTAAAACTCGACACATTTTTTTAAACTTTTCTTCATCACATAAAACTTTATAAGTATTCATAAGTTCTTGGTTTAAATCGTTTATAACTGCATGCTTTGGAGCAAGTTCAAAAAGAAGAGCTCCTCCTCCCACAAATGGTTCATAATAAGTATTATATTCAGTAGGAACATGCTCTTTTAATTTATCTAATATTTGTCTTTTACCCCCAGCCCATTTTACAAATGGTTTTCCTTTTATCATTTAAATCACTTCCTGTTATCAATTATATCATATTAATTTAAGTTTTTTATAAGTTTACATCTTAGTTATTTCATGATCTAATAAAATTTTATCTTCACTTACCATAAAGTAATTAAACCATTCTAAACTATTAGGAGCAACATCTTGATTATCAGACCAAGTAATATCTACATGATAATATTCATCATTTAATTTAACTAAATTCCACATATGACTAGTTCCATTACTTGTTCCATCTACTAAATCACACCAAAGATTAGCTTTTTTACATAAATATTTAAAAGCTTTAGCATAACCTTCACAAATAGATGTTTTACTATCAATTGCTCCATAAATATTAATAGTTTGATTACCATTTTTAAAATCATTATCATAAGTTGTTCTTAAAGATATATATGTTGCTAGATAACGATATTTATCATAAGCATTTAAATTACTTGGCATTGAAGAAATAATTAAATTTACTTCCTCATTAAAAATTTTAATTTCATCTTTTAGTTTTACAATATCAGCTTTTTCTAAAGATGTATCACCTGGCATATAATAAATTGCTTCTAAAGCGGTTGTTGTATCACCATCTACTATTTCCTTTAAATAAAAATAAATCTCAACTTCTGGATGATCGAGTTTTAAAGCTCCATAAGATATTAAAACATCATCTAAAGTATCATACCCTACTTTACTTGCTTCATATTTGAAATCTTTAAAATCTAAAATATTCATAAGCATAGAATCATATAATACCTTTTGATTTTTAGTTAATTTATCATACTCTAAATTTTCTTCATAAGCATATTCTTGATAATCAGTAGTATCTACTTCTTTAAAATATTCAAGAGTTGAATTAATAGTATCCATAACTCTTTCTTTAGCTTGATTTTCAATATATCTTTTTTCTTTTTCTACTACATCCTGTTCTTTTCTAGAATTAACTAATAAAGCTTGGCACAAAAGATAAGTACCTAATAAACTTAAAACAACAAGAACAATAATTAAATATTTTTTAGTTTTTTTATTCATAAATTCACCCAATAAAAGAATAACATATCTTTTTAAATTAAACAATTAAAAATGTTAAGATATTAAATTTTATTCAAATGAATTTTCAATAATAAATTATTTTAGCTTAACTATATTGTTTTAATCAATTCTTTTGTCTCATCTAAATCCATTTTTTTAATTTTTAATTCTTTTATAACATTAACTACATTAATAATAGATATATCACTGTCTAAATATAAATTAAGATTATTTTCTAATATACCAAGTTCTTGTAAACTTTTTATTCCAAGTATAATTGATTTTATATTATCTTTAAAATAACCATTTTCTAATATTCTTATATCAATATCTTTATTTTCCATAACTTCAAATAAGTAAAGTAAAGATATTGTTTTTAATATTTTTCTTTGGGTAATGACACTATAATTATTCTTAGTTTTTAAAAATAATTCCATTATTTTATCTAATTCTTCTATGGTTAAATTAGTTTTCTTACCATTGTTTTCAATTAAATTAAGTAAATATTCCTTTTTTATATTTTCTAAATAATTATCTAGACCATCATTATTTTGCTTATTAAAATTAAGATAAAATTCTATTTCTGTTTCTAAGGCAACAAGAGTTCCTATTGATAAAGATTTAGTAGTTAGAAAAGATGATTTAAGTATTTCTTTATATTTTTCTTTAAATTTTTCTTTTTCTTTTAAATCATTTACTTGTTCAATTAAATACTCTATATTTTCCATTATAATAGTTATAGAATTTTGTTTATCTTTAATTATAGGTTCATTTTCTATTATTTCTTCTCTAAAAATATTTTCATTAAATAACGTTTCAATCTTTTTAATATACTTTTTTCTAGAAAATAATTTATATTTATTTTGATAATCAATAACTACATTTTTACTAGCAATACCACTATTTATAACAATAATTTTAGGAAAAATCATTATATTACTGTTTTTAAGCAAAGAAAAATATAAAACATTACGTCTATAACTATCTACTGGTTAAATAATAAAATGAGAATTAACAATAGGAAATAATTTACCTGTATACAATTCTTTAGCAAACAAATAATTTTTGTATTCAACAATTTCATATATAATTCTAACTGGTTTCATTTGACTATTTTTTATTAAATCAAAATGTAGTTCATTTTTTCTAAATTTATCAATAAGTAAATGTTCCATTTCACTTTGAATTATCTCATCTTCATCACGAATATCATTTTCTTTATTGAATACACCATTTAGTAAAATAGTTTCGGTATCATAACTATATACTCTAGCATCATTATTATTTTCAAAATAAAAATATTCTTTTTGAGCAATATCACTTGCTTGACATAAAAGTCCTACATAATATTGTTTCATCAACTCACCTCGTTTTTTAACTTTTAATTTCTTTAATACTCTTTCATATATGTTTCCTTGGTTATATATTATATAATATTTTTATAGATAATAAAACAGAAAATGTAAAAGATAAAACAAAAAAAGATAAATTTTATAGAAAATTAATTCTTAAAGTTTATCTTCTTGTTCAATGTAGAAACCTTTTAATTTTTTAAATATATTTTTTCTAATTAATTATAGATTTTTATATAATTTTTCATATAAATATTGACTTATTTTTTCATGTCCTATTTCATTAGGGTGTAATCCATCATATAAATCATTTGTATTTAAAACATCTAACATATTAATAAATTTAATGGAATTTTTTTGACACAATAATTTTAAACAATTATTAATTGTATCAATATTTTCTTTTTTATAATTAGTTTTAATTGTTTCATTTACGTTTAATAAACCAAGAAAATATATATCTGTTGTATATTTTTTGGCTATATTAATTAACTTAATAACGTTTTGCTCAAATTTTTTTATATATTTTTTATTATCTTCTAATTTCAATGCATCTTTTATACCAAATGCAAAAAAAATTTTAAATTTGTCATCACGGTTAAATCTCTTTTTTAATTCAAACTCAAATCTTTCCATAATTTCAAATGAACTTTGGCCTGGAATACTTAAATTTAAAAAATATTCTTTTAATAATTGTTCATCTTTTTTTCTTAATCTATTCCACCAACCGAAATATTCATTATCTCCAAGACCATAGGCAATACTATCACCAAAAATTATATTTATAGTATCTTTTTTCATAATGACTTTTTCCTTTCTTGCTAATTTTTTTCAATAAAATTAAAACGTCAATTTATATTTTTTTATTTTATATTATTAAATTATCAACTAAATATATTCAATTGGAACCATATAGTTATTATCATCAAGACTTACTCTATTAATATTAAAGTTAAATTTCCTTGCAATAAAACTTAACAAAGTTCTTTTTCCTACTTGTCTTGGTCCTGTTATCATAATTACTTGATATTTATCTATCATAAAAATTAGTTTTTCTTCTATTGTTCTTGAAATATATTTCATTTTAAACATATCCCTTCTTTTTATATAATTATTTACATGATAATGTAATCATATCAAAAGCAATTTGTCAACAAAAATGGAATTCAATTCCGAAAATGTATAACTTTGAAAATAAATAAAACATTAAAAAAAGATAATTAAATTATCTAATTATCTTCTTCAAGTTCAAAGTTTAATAATTCTTTACACATTTTTTCATATAAATCTTGTTCATGTTTTATGGTATCAATTAAAAACATTTTATCATTTTTATATTCTCTTAATCCTCTTAAATAATAAGGTTTATCATCATCTAAAACAATAAATGGCATAATATTATTTTTTAGGCACTCTTTAAACATTATAATTCTACCAACTCTTCCATTGCCGTCCCCGAATGGATGAATACGTTCAAATCTTACATGAAAATCAATTATATCTTCTAAGGTTATATTAGTTTTTAAATTATAATCATTTAATAATTCTTCTATTTCTTCATTAACCTTGTTTGGTGGTGTAGTATTAATAACATTAACAACTCCTATAATATTAGGAACAACTTTAAAGCCACCTACATTATACCTTGGATTTTCTTCATCACTTGTATTTCTTTTTAAAATTTTATTCATTTCAATAATCATATCTTTATTTAAAACTACATCAACATTATCTAGAATATAATCAAATAATTTAAAATGATTTTTAGTTTCAATTAAATCATCTAATTTTATTAAATCTTCACTTTTAGGAATAAAGGAAGAAGTATCAAATATTGCTTCAGTTTGTTCATTAGTTAATTTACTACCTTCTATTTTATTTGAATTATATGAAAAATTTACTTGTGAATAATGATATATATTACCTTTAAATTTTGATTGCTTTTGTTTAATTAATTCATTTTTAATTTTCTTTATATTCATATTAACTCACTTTCTAATAACTTTATATTTATATTATAGCAAATTATTATTAGAAAGTCATTACCAAAAATTAATAATAACGTAGAAAAAAAGATAACCGAAGTTATCTAATATTTAAAATCCACAGCAAGATCCTTGATTAACATTACTTACTACGTTTTCTTCACAGCAAGAATATTCAGGTCTATAAGTGTGTTTATATACATGATGATTAATTATTCTTGTTCTAATTGGGCAAACATGTGGCACTTCATGCATAATAGTTCTATGAACACATCTTTCTTGCATTGGTTCAACAAGTGGACTTTGCATACTTGCCATTTGTTGAGTGTTTTGCATATTGTTATTAACATCAATATCAATATTGTTAGTCATGTTATCAGCAAAAAAGTTATTATTTATATCATTGTCTCTATCATAACATCTATCTTGAAACATAATAAATCCTCCTATCTATCTTATCGTATGTAGAATACTATTTTTAATAAATTACATTTACCTATTTTAAACATTTTCAGTCTAATTTAATTTTAAATTAATATACTTAACTGGTGATTAAATGAAAATAGTGGTTTATGCTATTTGTAAAAATGAAAGTAAATTTATTAAGCGTTGGTATGAATCTATGAAAGAAGCAGATAGTATTTATGTACTAGATACGGGTTCTACAGATGAAAGTGTTAGTATTTTAAAAAGTTTAGGAGTTATTGTAAAAGAACATAAGTTTACTTCTTTTAGATTTGATGAAGCTAGAAATATGGCACTTTCTATGACTCCAGATGATGCTTTATGTGTTTCTACAGATTTAGATGAAGTGTTTCTTCCTGGTTGGAGAAAATTATTAGAAGATAACTATAATGGAGAAACCCGAATTGGTTATACCTATAATTGGAGTTTAGAAAACGAGAAACCTAAAGTAAGTTTTATTCTAGATAATATTCATACTAAAAAAGATTATAAATGGTATCATCCTGTTCATGAAGTTTTAGTTAATATTAACAAAAATGAAACAAGAAAGAATATTCTAGATATTACCTTAAATCATTACCCTGATGTTAAAAAAAGTAGATCTTCTTATTTACCTCTTCTTGAATTATCAGTTAAAGAAGATCCCGAAGATGATAGAAACATGCACTACTTAGGAAGAGAATATATGTATTATAAACGTTATAATGAAGCAATTGATACTTTACTTAAACATTTAAAATTAAAAAGAGCTACTTGGAAAGATGAAAGATGTGCTTCTATGCGTTTTATTGCTAGATGCTATAAAGACTTAAAAAGATATGATGAAGCCATTCTCTGGTATGAAAAAGCTATTTTAGAAGCTCCTCATTTAAGAGATCCCTATGTAGAACTTGCCCTTTTATATTATGAACTAGAAAACTATGATGAAATAATTAAATATATAAAAATAGCACTTAATATTAAAACTCATCAAAAAACTTATATAAATGAAGTATTCTCATGGAATGAAACACCATACGACATCTTATCATTAGCTCTTTACCATAAAGGCTTATTACCAGAAGCAATTTATTATTTAGATCTAGCTCTTGATATTAATCCTGATAATGAAAGACTTAAAAATAATAAAAAAATAATAACTGAAATTCTAAGCAAAAAAATAACTTAGATAATCTAAATCACTTTTTAAAACTTTTACTAATTTTATTAACTATTTTCTTATTTATAATAATATTTAAAAGAAAATAATAACTTATATTTATTATTATACTATGACTAAATTTATATAATAAATTATTAAAAGTTATAGTATTATATTTAGTTAAATAAATTAAACAAAATAAAATTAAATCATAGATAAAAATAAATAATATAATAATTATAATATTAATCAAAAAATTAATTCTTAAGTATTTATCAATTTTTTTAATAATAGTTATAAATAGCATAAATACTAAAGTATTAAATAAAAATATATATGAATATAATAAATCATAGATAATACCTAGAATAAAGATAGTATTAAAATATTTTTTTCTTGGTATTTTATTATATAAATAAACGATTAAAACTATTAATAACATGGGATAAAAATAATTTAAATTATTAAAACTAATAGGTATAAAATAACTTAGTAAATAATCTATTAAAAAAGTTATTATTATTAAAATAAGCATATTAATCCTTTATTAAAACTTTAACAAATTTAAGATTATTAAAAGATGATGAAGGCTCTACTAATATAAGTTTAGAAACATTATATTTATCTTCTTTTACCATAGCTACTTTTCCTATTAAGATACCACTTGGAAATATTCCTCCCATGCCACTTGTATAAACTAAACTATTATTATCTACATTTATATCTTTAGTAACTGAAGTTACTTCTAAATAATTATCTTGATAACCATTCATAATACCATAGATAGTATCATCACTTGTTTTAATCATAACTGATATTTTTTCATTTTTATCATTAGTAGTTAGTAATTTAACTTCACTTGTTGTTTTAGATACTTTATTTATTTTACCTATCAAGCCATCACTTGAAATAACAGCCATATCTTTTTTTATACCAGAAGATGATCCTTTATTAATTACAATAGAATTAAACCAATACATTTTATTTCTTTCTATAACAACAGCTGATAGAGAATTAAAATCAGTTAAAGTACTACTTAAATTATTTAGTTTTTTAAGTTCTTCTATTTCACTTTTTAATTCTTGATTAATTCCATCTAACATTTTATTATTAACATTAACATCTTTACTAATAGCTGAAACGGGAAATAATACTAAATCTTTAATTAAATAATAAGGGTAAAAAAGATTAATATTAAGTTTTAAAGATAAAAAAGCTAAAAGATAAATTAAAATAATAAGTAAAAAAGTTTTAATTTTTAACATATCTACCCCATTTGATTATTTTCAAAAAAACTATAATATTTATTTTCACTTACAATTATATGATCAATTAATTCTATTCCTTGAATACGACCTATTTTAATTAAATTCTTAGTTAATTCAATATCAGCTTTACTTGGAGTAGGATCACCACTTGGATGGTTATGCATACATATAAATGAGGTAGCACTACATAAATAAGCATTTTTAAATACTTCTCTTGGATGAACTAAACTTTTATTAATTGTTCCCATAAATAATAATTTCCTTTCTATTAACTTACTTTTAGAATCTAAATATAAACAATAAAAACATTCTTGTTTAAGACCAGTAAACAAAGCTTTTGAAGTATTATAAATTACTTCAGGATTATTATATTTTAAATTAGATTCTAAGTTTTTTTCTAAAAATATTCTTTTACCAAATTCAATAATAGCCATAAGTTCTATTTTTTTAACTGTACCTAGTCCTTTTATATTATCGAATGTATGAATATCAACATTTTTTAAATTAGTTAAACTATTTATTTTATTTAAAACTTTAATTGATAATTCTTTAGCAGATATTCCCTTAGTACCGGTTTTTAAAATAATAGCTAGTAATTCTTCATTTGATAAATTATTACTTCCATATTTAAGTAATCTTTCTCTTGGTCTTTCAGATAATGGTATTTCTTTTATTAACATATATAATCACCTCAAATATAATATATACGTTTTTTTAAAAAGATAGGTTAGAATTAAAAACATTTTTAAAAACTTCTTGATAATCACTTAAAGAACTATTATCTTGATAATTTTCAAGTTTCTTTAAAGAGTCCAAAGTTTCACTATTTTTAACATAATCAGATCTGATATAAGTATATATTCCTTTTTCTTTATAAAGTGATTGAACCTTTACAGCAACCTCATAATTTGAAGTAATACCTAAATAAACATAATATTTATCATCTATTTCCATTATTTTAGCATTAGTTAAAGAACTAGTATTTTTAAGAGCTGCTTCATGAGATGTATAAACTCCATATTGAATATAATAAATATTACCAGTTTCGTTTAAATATTTAATACCATCATAATTTTTAAATAAAAGTTTACCAAATAATAAACCAAAGATACTACCAATTAATATAACAATGATAATACTTTTCTTCATATTCCTCCTTCATTATTATTGTATAATTAAAAAGATAAAAAATATGTCGAATAAAAGGGTAAAAGAAAAAAAGTTATATTTCTATAACCTTTTATCTACGATAATTATCACATTCTTCATTATTTAATCCATATATCGTTACATCAGCGGCTGTATATGGACTACTATAAAATAACCAAGGATAATATTTTGTAGTATCTGTACTAGATGCTTGAATATTTTTAATATCTGAACAAGATTTATTAATTGTTATTGTCTGCAAATCAGGATTACTAAAACTAAATTTATAAAATGCTCCTCGCCCAATATATTGAATGCCGTTTCCTATAGTTATGCTCGTTAATTGATTATCTTGAAAAGCATATTCTCCAATTGTTGTTACATTACTTGGTATTGTAATTTCTTTGTTTGCTCCTCCATAACTTATAACTGTAGTTTTATCTATTTCAGCAATACCATCATTATTTGTATCTGTTCTTTTATATATATAAGCTTGACTATCTGGTAATTTATTATTGTTGAACGCAGCAGCCCCAATTTCTATCACACTATCTGGTATTTCAATACTAATTATTTTGTTATTCTCAAATGCTTCAGAACCTATTTCTTTTACTCCTTCTTCAATTTTAACACTTGTTAATTGATTATTAGCAAAAGCATTATATTCTATTACTTCTAAACTGCCTGGTATTGTTACACTTGTTAATTGATTATCTTGAAAAGCATTATATTCTATTACTTCTAAACTGCCTGGTATTGTTACACTTGTTAATTGATTATCTTGAAAAGCATCATTTCTTAACGTCGTTAAATTATTTGATAACTTAACACTTGTTAATTGATTATTAGAAAAAGCATAATTGCCTATTTCAGTTACACTATCTGGTATTTCTACAGTTTTTAATTGATTACCATAAAAAGCAAAATCACCTATTTCAGTTACACTATCTGCTATTTCTACACTCGTTAATTGATTACCATCAAAAGCATATGAGCCAATATACGTAATTCCATGTGAAATTACAATACTTGTTAGATTAGCTTCTTTAAAACTACATCTTTGACCTTGATATGAAGCATTTTTTAATTCATAATTTTTGTTAGTATAATAATTCAAATTACCGATGACACCTTTGGTGTTATTTGAAGTAGGATTTGATCCACAATTTGCAATCCTTGTTACTTTATAACCATTAATTTCACTTGGTATTACAACATCAGTTCCACAAGAAGTATCATAACTTGCTATTTCAAGTTCTGTTACACCATTATTATCAATTTGATTAGTATTAAAGCAAGATGCATCAGTTTCAACATATTTTTCATTAAAATCACCTGCTACATCTACTTTAATAGATGCAAATACATCGTTCCAATTTGGGGTATTATCTGTATAATAATCACAATTATCTTTAGGATCTCCTGCACATATCATTGTATCATTTGAAATCCACATATAAAGTCTATATGTTATATTAACATCAGTTGTTGTATTTCGATTAATTGTATTTACATATACTCTTTTACTAGTTAAATCTTTATAAGTCTCTCCTGAAAAAATAGTTGAAGTTACTCCATCTTTTGTTTCAGTTAAAGTAAATTTTAATAAATTATCTTTTATTCTGGTTTTTCCTGTTAAGTTATCTCCATGTTTTAAAATAATTTCATACCAAATATCTTTATTAGTTGTTGTATTCTTTCCATCAATCGTAAACTCAAAATATGGTAAAGTTGTTACATTTAAAGTTAAAATATTTTTTTCTTTTAAAAGAGATAAGTATTCTTCGTTAGTAATATTCCCTTCCTCTAAATCTTCTTGAAATGTTTTACCGTCTATTGTTCCTGTTCCCTTGCAATATGTTTCGGCTGTACTACCTTCATCAAATGTTTCAAATTCATTAAGATACATACATTTAGATAATTCATTTCTAGTATCTTTTTGATATGTTTGATTTGCCATATCTGGATTAACTTTATTATCACTTGTTACTATATTTAATTCTTTAAAATAAGATACAGCAGCCCCATTATCAATTGCTTCTTGAAAAGTTTCACCACTCATTGTTCCAGTTCCCTTACAATACGTCTCGGCTGTACTACCTTCATCAAATCGTGGTGCTCCTTCAACAACATCAACACATTTAGATAATTCATTTCTTGTATCCTCTTGATAAGTTTGATTTGCCATATTTGGATTAACAATATACTTTTCAGCAAGTGGCATTTGATTAGTTAAGTTAATAGAATTAGTAGTTTCTTTATAATGCATGTAAACATCACCTACTACTAATTTAGAATTACTACCAGTTTTACTAATTGTAAATATAGAATAAGTTAAACCTATAGTTAAAACTAATACGCCTATTATAATACTTACAATCATAATTGTTTTCTTATTATTTTTCATTTTTTACTTCCTTTCTCTTGTCCCTCTATTCTAATATAATCCTATTTTAGCATAGTTTTTATTTATTATAAAGTATTTTCTTGTCGAATAAAACGTATTATGTGGACAAATAAAAACACGATTAAAATAATAGAATTAATCTATATTCTAACCATGTCTTTTTTTAATAATTTTATTTTTTTGATTAAAGAAATTTCTCGTGATATATATATATATATATATATATATATAGTTGTATAAGGGTTTCATTAAGAATTTTTCTAAATTCATATATATCACTTACCTTTCTATTAATACAATTATTATAACATTTTTTAGTTATTTTAAAAATAGAAATTTAAAAAAAAATAAAGAAATTTTACAACTTCTTTACTTTAGTAATTAAATAAATACTTTCACCTAAATTAATACATTCACATATTAGTAAGATAATACCAGACATAGTTGTAATTGCAACTAAAGATGTAAATGGATTAATAATTAGAACTATTCCAAATATTATTAATAAGATATTTAATAGTAAGAAATAAGCCCAACCACTATCTTTAATTGTACTTAAATTAATTGATATTTGCATTTTAAATAAATTATTTATAATTATCCAAATACCTAGAATAATTGGAAATACATTTATTAAACTAGTTCTATAAATAAATAAAAGTACTCCAGTTAAAGTAGTAATAATACCACTTATTAAATCAAAGCTAGTTAATCGATAAGTTTTATCAATAGTAAAATAATTAACAAAACTAATAATTCCCTCTACTATCATAATTGATGAAAAAGCAATTACAAAGGCTTCAAGTGTTGCTACAGGTTTTCCTATTAAAAAAATAGCAAGTATTATCATCATAATTGATGTAAGTGATGAATATTTTTCATATTTTAAAATATAATCTTTTATCATAAGTTCTCCTTCTTTTTATTTAATTTTTTAAATTTAAATTTTTTATCTTTTAATTCTTTTTCAAAATATTCTTTTAAATCAATATTTTGTTTAAATGGAAACATAAACGAATATTTTTCTTTTCTTTGTTTTCGATATTCATTTATATCAGTTTTTAATTCTTCTAATTTAACATCAACATTATTATCATGTGCATATTTTCTTATTTTATAAATTAATTTAGTTGAATAAATATAATCAATTATTATAACCCCTGTAAATAATCCTAAAATATAAGAAAATGATAAGTTATTATTAAACCAAGCAAGTTTATCCATGATAAATCCAGCAATGAAATAATAATAAACAGCTCCAATTAAGGTCCAAATAAGTGTAAATAAAGGACAGATTATACCTTTATAATTACCCCATCTATTACTATAATCCCATAGTTTAACTGGTTTATTAACAAATGTTAAGCCTCCAATTAATTCAATTAAAGTCATCATAAGTCCCATTAGAATAATAACTAAAATACTTGGTATTTTTAAATTATTAAACAATAAGTAAATAACAGTTAAACTAACTAAACCAAAGCCATATATTGGTAAATATGGTCCTATTAGAAAACCTGGATTTACCCATTTATGATGGACAATCCTTCGAAATATTAACTCGAGTACCCAACCACTAGTTGCACCTATATAAAATATAAAGACAAAATTTAAAAAATAATTCATATTTAACTCCTAAAATAATTTTATAATAAAATAATATTTAATTATAGAACATATTTTTAAATTTGTTTAATAATATACAAATTTAAAAATATGTCTAATATCTTTACAATTAATTTGTAAAATAATATACTAATATTAGGTGTTGTTATGGAAGATTTAAGAACTATTAAAACGAAAAAGAATTTATCTGATGCTTTAATTCTTTTAATGAAGCAAACTAACTTTGAAAATATAAAAGTAGCTGATATTTGTAAATATGCCCTTGTTAATCGATCTACTTTTTATAATCATTATCAAGATAAATATGAGTTATTAGATGATATATTAACTGATTTAAAAAATAAAATTTTTAATTTAGATACTAATTATCAAGATATTAAAAGTTATTATTTAAACTTTTTTAGTATTTTATTAGATTATATAGGTAATCATAAAAAATCTTTTACAGATATTTTAATTAATAATAAAAATAGTATCATGATTGATATTTTATTAAATAAAATTATTAAAGATATTTTAGATAATACTAATATTAAATTAAAAATAGAAAAAGAAATTGTAGTTAAATTTTATTTAGGTGGTATAGTTTATTTAATAACTGAGTATTTAAGTAATAATAAATATACAAAAAAAGATATGTTGGATTATTTAGATAAGTTAATCCAACATATCTAATTGTTTTCTTAATTCTTCTTTTTCTAAATCACTTAGAAAAGCATAATTGATACTATCTCTATTCATCTTTAGTAAATCTAAATCAGTTAAATTGTTGTATTTTTTAACTATTTCATATTCTTTTAGAAGAGTTGTATTTGAAACAGTCATATTATCAGTACTAAGATTTATTTTGATATTTAAGTCATATAGTTTTTTAATTGGATGATCTAAGTAAGTATTGAAAGCATTGGTTTGAATATTACTAGTAGGACATACTTCAAGTAAGATGTCTTTTTTTCTTAACTCTTTAATTAGATTTCCATCAGTTATGGAAAATACTCCATGACCTATTCTTTTTGCTCCTAAATTAATAGCATCTATTATATCAACTTTATCAGTTTCTCCAGCATGAATTGTAAAAGGAATATTTAAACTTTTAGCATATTCAAATAAACTTAAATATTCTTTTAATTTATATTTCTTTTCATCTCCAGCTAAATCAATTGCAACTACTCCTTTACCTAAGTATTTTTTAGCCAGATTAATTATTTTTAAATTATCTTCTTCTTTATATCCTCGCATCATACATAAAATTAAATTAGTTTTAATTTTTTTATTACTTAGTCCTTTTAAAATACTAGTTATTACCTCATCTAAAGTTAAAGTATTAGTAAATGCTAAGGGATTAAATCTAATTTCTGCGTATATTACTTCATCATTAATTAAATCATCGGCTAATTTACTAGCAATTAATTCTAAATTTTCCTTGGTTTGCATCAATGATATTGGAAAATCAAATCTTGTTAAGTAATCTCCTAAATTTTCACATTTTAAAGGAGCAATCATTTTAGTTTTAACTGTATCTAAATCTAATTTACTAAGAGTAGATGCAAGATTTAAATTAACTGATCCATCTAAATGTAAATGTAATTCTATTTTTTTCAAATTATCTCTCCTTCATTTTATTAATAAAATGATATTTATCTTCAAAGAATAAGTAAATTATTTTTAAGGTTGCAACTATTGGAACTGCTATTACCATTCCTAAGATACCAAAGAAGTATTCAAAGACAAGTAAACTTAACATTAAAGTAATTGGATGAAGAGATACAGCTTTACCAACAATTAATGGATTTAAAATATTTCCTTCTAAGATTTGAACAATTAAAACAGTTATTAAACAACCAAGTCCAACATATGGGTTCATGGCAAAACCAACAGCAACAACTGGTATTCCGCCAATATATGGTCCAAAATAAGGAATTAAATTGGTAATTGCACAGAAAATTGCAAATAATAAAGGTGATGATACTCCAGATATTAAAAATCCTATTAAAGATAAAATCATAACAAATAAACAAGATAAAAGAGTTCCATTAACATAATTTCTTAACATTTCATTTAAAGGCTTTTTAATTTTTAATAAATCTTCATGAAAACGATTAGGAACAACAATAGTAATATATTTACTTACTTTAGAAAAATCAAGTGATAAATAGAAAGCTATTAATAAACCTAAAAGGAAATTAGAAATAACTTTTATAGATGATCCTAATTTTTCAACTATTCCGGTTAAATTACGACTAGCAAAGTTATTAACATAATTATTAATGGTTTCAATTAAACTCTTTTTAATTCCTGATAAATCAACATCACCAGTATTTTTAAAAGCATCATTTATAAAGGTATTAACTGATTTTAAAAAGTCAGGTACTTTAATTATTAATTCATTTACCTGCGAAATAAATTCTGGAACTATTAAAGCAATTACTAAGACAATTAGAAAAACAAAGATTAAATAAACAACAATCGTTGCTAGTTTTCTCCCTACTTTATTCTTAGTAAAATAACGTATACCTGGTTCTAAGAGCCAAGCTATTAATAAACCTATAAAAAGGGGTGATAAAATACCTAAGACTTTACCAATTGTTATTAAAACACTAGTTTTATCAAGTAAATAAATTACTAAAACAACAATTGATAAGATAAACACAGCAAGCATTATTTTTAAAAGAATACTACCCGTTTTTATTAATTCATTTAAGGTTTTGGTATCTAATTTTTTTTCTTTATCATTCATAAATCCTCCTATTTAATTAACATTGCATCTCCAAATGAGAAAAATCTATATTTTTCTTCTTGGGCTACTTTATATGCATTTAATATATATTCTTTAGAAGAAAAGGCTGATACTAACATAACAAGTGTTGACTTCGGTAAATGGAAATTCGTAATTAAAGCATCAATTCCTTTAAATTCATAGCCTGGATAAATAAAAATATTTGTTGTACCAGATGCTTCTTGAAACTTACCAAATTTGGAAGCAATGGTTTCAAGAGTTCTCGTGGAAGTTGTTCCAACTGCTATTATTCTTCCTCCGTTTTTTCTAGTTTCATTTAAAGTATCAGCAACACTTTTACTCATTGAATAATATTCACTATGCATAATATGATCTTTTATATCAGAAACCATAACTGGTCGAAATGTTCCAAGTCCTACATGTAAAGTTATATACAAAACTTTTACACCTTTTTCTTCAATTTTTTGTAGTAATTCTTTAGTAAAATGCAAACCTGCTGTTGGAGCAGCTGCTGAACCTATGTTTTTAGCATAAACGGTTTGATATAAATCTTTATCTTTTAATTTTTCATGAATATAAGGAGGAAGTGGCATATTACCTAGTTTATCAAGAATTTCCATTAATATTCCTTCATATATTAATTTAAAATGACGAATACCATCATCTTCGATTTTTACACACTTGGCTTTTAATAAACCTGAACCAAAGGATACAATTGTCCCTAATTTAATTCTTTTAGCAGGTTTGGCTAAACAAACCCAAGTATCTTCTCCAATATCTTTTAAAAGTAAAACTTCAATACCGGCTTTAGTATCAATTTTCTCTCCAATTAATCTTGCTGGAATTACTTTAGTATCATTTAAAACCAAAGCATCTCCTGGATTTAAATAATCAATTATATTGAAAAACTTTTTATGTTCAATTTCACCGGTTTTTCTATCTAAAACCATTAATTTTGATTCATCCCTTTTAACAAGTGGGGTTTGAGCTATTAAATCTTCATTTAATGGATAGTCAAAATCTTCAACTTTCATTTATATCATCTCCTTATTGTATTTTTTTCTTCATTAGTTTGAGGTTGCATTTCGCTTAAAGCTCTTTTATATCTAGCTACCTCTTTTTGAACACTAGTACGATATACTCTATATTGACTAGTATTAGTTGTCATTATACTTGGATTAAGACTAGTTATTTGAATACCTTGATTTTGTTTAGTTGATTTACGCTTTTCTTCTTCATTACCAAATTCTTTTATTGCAAATTCCTTAAAGTTTTTATCTTGTTCATCAAATAATTCATTTTCTCTTCTAATAAACGATGGTGTATCTGGTTTAAAATGTTCTCTTGGGGTTAATTTTGCTAAACGATAATATCTTTTTCTATCTTCTAAACTTAAACCTTGATACTCTAAAAAATCCCGTTCTTTTCGTCTGTTTCTAGCTTCTTGAGCTCTTTTTTGTTGTTCTAATTTTTTACTTTTTTCTTCTTCAAGTTGAGTTTTTCTATCAATTTTAGCAAATACTTCACTATATTTTTTACCTATTTTCTTAGCAAAATAAAGTTTTTTAAATATATTTTCAAAGGCTTTAGAAACATTTTCATCTGTTACATATCTTTTAACATTATCTATTGTATAGCCTTTAGAAATAATTGGTGCATTGGCCAAAATAAATGATGCTCCTCCTACCGCAATTCCTCCTAAAAGAGCTGGTATTCCAATTACTTCAGGTGGTTGAAAAGCTGAAAAAACAAGAGAAAGAATAAAAGCAAGATAACCAGGAGATGCTATTAAATTTCTTTTTAAATAAGCTTTTTGAAAAAAAGGTTCAACATCTTTTTTGACAGATGCAAATACTCTTTCTAACTTAGCTTCATAAGTTTCAAAAGCCTCTTTAAATTCTTTGGTATCTGCATATAATTGTTTAGTTTTTATCCCTTCTTTGTCACGATATTTTATTTCATAAACCTCACGTTTTTGATCATAATCTTTTAATGTTACCTGTTTTCCACTAACCATATACATATTAATTATATCCATTTTTATTCTTCTCCTTTATTACATAAATAAATTTTCTTGATAATTAATTCCTAGATGTTTATAAGATTTACCGGTTGCAACTCTTCCTCTTGGAGTTCTTTTAATAAAACCATTCTGAAGTAAGTATGGTTCGCAAACATCAAGTAAAGTTGTAACTTCTTCTCCTATGGATGACGCTAAAGTTTCAACCCCAACTGGTCCTCCATTAAATTTTTCTATTAATGATCTTAAGTATTGATGATCAACTTCATCAAGTCCTAAAGTATCAACTTTTAAACGATTTAAAGCATCAAGTGAGGTTGCTAAATCAATCTCTTCTTTTTGAAAAACTAAAGCAAAGTCACGAACTCGTTTAAATAAACGATTAGCAATTCTTGGAGTTCCCCTACTTCTTTTAGCAATTTCCATAGCTGCTTCCTCAGTTATTTTCATATCTAAAACTCTTGATGTTCTTAAAACTATTTCTTGTAATTCCTCGGTTGTATAATATTTAAGTTTACAAACAATACCAAATCTATCACGCAATGGACTTGTTAAATCTCCCGCTCTTGTTGTTGCTCCGACTAACGTAAAGGGTGGTAAATCAATTTTAATACTTCTTGCTTGACTATCACTTCCTACTACTATATCTAAAGTAAAATCTTCCATAGCTGGGTATAATATTTCTTCAATAAACCTTGGAATTCTATGTATTTCATCAATAAATAATACATCTCCTGGTTCAAGAGTTGACAAAATTGCAGCTAAATCACCTGGCTTTTCAATTGAAGGACCACTTGCTGTTTTAATATTTTTTCCAAGTTCATTTGCAATAATCATAGCAAGCGTTGTTTTACCAAGTCCTGGAGGACCATATAATAATACATGATCAAGAGACTCATCTCTTATTTTAGCTGCTTCTATAAATACTTTTATATTTTCTTTTACTTCTTTTTGTCCAATATACTCGTCAATTCTTGCTGGACGAATACTACTTTCAACAACTATATCTTCCTCATCTTTATTAACATCTGTTATTCGCATCATGCCCTAACCTTTCTATTTTATCATTAAACGAAGTGCCTCTTTTATTTGTTCTTCAATACTTGCTTCTTTATTTACTCGACCAATTATATTTTTAACATCTTTATCTTTATAACCAAGGGCAAGTAAAGCCTCATATACTTCATTAGTAGTATTATCTGCTACTATACCATCAACTTCAAGTTTACCTTTTAAATCTAAAACCATTTGTTTAGCAAGTTTATCACCAATCTTCGGAAATTTCTTTAAATAAAGTAAATTTTCCCTATTAATGGCATCAGCAATACCGGAAACTGATCCCATAGCAAGAATTGGTAAAGCCATTTTAGGTCCTAATCCTTTAACACTTATTAATTTTAAAAACAATTCTTTTTCAGCTAAAGTTTTAAAACCAAACAAAGTCATTTCATCTTCTCTTATATGCTGATAAACATAAACTTTATCCGTTTCTCCTTCTTTAAAAGCATAAGGATTAGCAACATAAATTAAATAACCAATACCATTATTATCAACTACAATAGAACTACTATTAACACTTTCTATATTACCTAATATATAACTATACATAACTATCACCATCAAGTCTTATTATATATAAAAAAAACTAATTTGTCTATAAAATCAGTTATTTTTCCTTATTCAAATTCACCTATTTCATTTCTTATATCATTAACAAAATCATCATTTCGATCCCTTTTATCCCCAACAACGGTAATAATCATATAAAAAATAGCAACACTTAAAAATATTAAACCATATAAAATAGTAGAAATCGCAAACCCTTTTTTATTTTTCTTCATAAATTCTCCTTAAAATATATACTTTCTTAGAACCATATTTTTTAAATTTATATAAATCATAATTATTATAAGTAATATTACTTTCTGTTTCACATATTACTAAACCATTCTTAGTTAATAAATCTTTTTTTATAATAATATCTAAAATACTTGAAATAACCTCCATCTTATAAGGAGGATCTAAAAATATTAAATCAAACTTTGTATCAATTGTATTTAAACATTTTACATAATCAAGATTTAAAACTTTAGCATTTGAAATATTAAAATTACTTAAATTCTTTTTAATTACTTTAACACTTTCTATATTTTTATCATTAAAATAAACAAATTTAGCATAATTAGAAAGACATTCTATTCCAAGATTACCAGATCCAGCAAATAAATCTAAAACTACACTTCCTTTTAAATAATCTTGAATACTTGCAAATACACTTTCTTTAACTCTATCCATAGTAGGACGAGTTCCCTCTATATTAAAGCCAATTATATTACGTCCTTTTAAAGACCCACTAATTACTTTCATGATTACACTTCCTACTAGTAAAATCTATTTTTCTTTTAATATTATTAATTAAAATATTAACCTCAGTTTCAAGAGTTAAATATCTAACATAATCAGGAAATTCATATAATTTCTTTTTATCTGAAACACTTTTTGTTAAATGATAAGTATTAATACTTTTAAGTAATTCTTTATTATTTAATAACTTAGTTTTTAATTCTTTTATTTCTTTAATAAGTAAACAAGAATCAAGTTCATTAAAAAAGGTATTAATTAAATCGTTATATTCCATAAACATCACAATTTAATTATACCAAATTAATTAAAAATATCAATAAAAGTTGAAAACATATCTAATTTATTTTTAAAT
>CAKPFH010000013.1 GCA_934153655.1 uncultured Bacilli bacterium | reverse complement strand
TAAAAGAAACTCAAACACTTATTGTCAAAAATTTATTAAATAATTCTATTCCAGATGATATCATTTTAAAATCAACTAACATATCTATTGAAGAATTAGATAATATCAAAAAAGAATTAAAATAATTTGTACAAAATTAAAAAAGTAATTTAGGTTAATATCATTTTTTTACTTAGATTACTTTTTCTTTGTATTTTTTTCAAACTTAAATTTACAAGTAGTTTTATTCATGATATACTTAAATTAGTTAGGAGTGCAATTAAATATGAAAGATGAAATTAAAAAAGAGATAACAGAATTATTAAGTGATAAAAAAGCAAGAGAAGCTATTGATATTATAAAAGCCCTTAATTATGATAAATCATTAGATAGTTTAGTAATGGAAACTATTCAAGAGATGGTTAATGAATATGATTTATATATGACTAAGCATGGAAGATATATGAACTTTTCAGATTCTGATGCTTCTTTAGATATGTATAAAGGTTTCTTTGACGCTACTAAAGGAGAATATGGTTTTGTTCGGGTTAATAATTTAGCTGAAGATATCTTTATACCAGGTGATTATAAAGGTAATGCTATGCAAGATGACTTGGTATTAGTTAAAATTACTAAGGGAGCTTTAAATACAAAGAATTGTGAAGGCAAGATAGTTAAAGTTTTAAAACGTAGCAACAAAAGCAAAGTAGGAGAAGTTGTTATTAAAAATCATAGATGTTTTATTCGTTTACATACTTTAAAAAATAAAGATTTAATTCCTTTAAAAGGTGATACTAAAAGACTTGTTGCTGGAGATTTAGTAACTGTTAAAATGATGGATGATGCTTATGAAGCCTTGTATTTAACAAGAATTGGTCATAAAAACGATCCAGGAATTGATATCGAATGTGTTTTAGCAGAGCATGACTTTGAAACAAAGTTTAATGATGAAGTTTTAAAGCAACTTGAAACTATTCCAACGGAGGTTTTAGAAAGTGATTTAGAAGGTCGTCATGATTTAAGAGATAAAGAAATTTTTACCATTGATGGTGATGATACTAAAGATATAGATGATGCAATTAGCCTAGAACGTCTTTCAAATGGCAATTATATGTTAGGTGTTCACATTGCTGATGTTTCTTATTATGTTAGAGAAAATACGCCTCTTGATGAAGAAGCTAGAAAAAGAGGAACCAGTGTTTATTTAGCTGATCGAGTTGTACCAATGCTTCCTCATCAATTGTCAAATGGAATATGTTCGTTAAATCCAGAAGTTGATAGATTAGCTCTTACTTGTATGATGGAATTAGATCCTAAGAGTAATTTTGTTAATTATGATATTTATCCATCAGTTATTAGATCAAGAAAACAAATGACTTATAATCATGTTAATGAAATTTTAGAACAAGGAATTACTCCTGAAGGGTATGAAGAATTTGTTCCTACTTTAAAGTTAATGCAAGAATTAGCAAGTATTGTTAGAAAGAGAAAAATAAGACAAGGTTATATAGATTTTGATGTTGATGAAGCTAAGATAGTTGTAGATGAAGAAGGTAATGTTTTAGATATTAAAAGAAGATATCGAGGAACGGGAGAAAAATTAATTGAAGACTTCATGATTTTAGCTAACGAAGCTGTTGCAACTTATATAAGTGATTGCAATTTACCAGGAGTATATCGAGTTCACGGCAATGTAAATGAAGAAAGACTAAGAAAATTTCTTAAAGTTTTAGAAATATTAGGAATTACAGTTAAAGATAATTTAAATAATATTAATCAACATACTATTCAAAGAATAATTAAAATAATTGAAGAAAAAAGACCGGAAGCCTTCCAAGTTTTATCAACTTATATGTTAAGTTGCATGGCTAAAGCTAAATATCAAACGGAAAATATTGGTCATTTTGCCTTAGCTCTTCGTAATTATACACATTTTACATCTCCAATTAGAAGATATCCTGATACAACAACCCATCGTTTAATTCATGATTATTTCTTTTCAAAAGATGGCATAACTGAAGAAAAAATTCGTCATTATGAACAAATTCTTGATGAAATTTGTTTAACTTCTAGTGAAAGAGAAAGAGCAAGTATTGAATGTGAAAGAGAAGTTGATAAAATGAAGATGGCTGAATATATGGAAAACTATATAGGTTCTTCATTTACTGGGGTAATTTCTGGTTTAACTTCAAATGGAATGTTTGTTTTACTTGATAATTTAGTTGAAGGGATGATAAGATATGATACTTTTGATGAAAGAATAGAATATGATAGCGAAAGAGAAATTGCCGTTGGTTCTAGAACTCATAGAGTATTTACTTTAGGAACTAAGATTGATGTTAAAGTGATAAATGCAAGTAAAATAACTAAGCAAATTGATTTTGAAGAAAAAAAGGTGGTATTAGATGAAGAAAGGAAAAAAGAAAAAGTTAAGAAAAAGTATTAAGAGTTTCTTAGTACTTCTTATCTTTGTAATTCTAGCAAGTTATATAGGCTGGTATTTACAAAGAAGTGAATCTTTAAAAAATAGAAAAATAACTGTTGAATATAAAACAGTTAATACAAGAAAAACAACTGATATTAGCATGGTTATGGTAGGAGATGCCCTAATCCATGGAACAGTTTATCAAACAGCATATAAATATGGAAATTATAATACTTATGATTTTAAACCTATGTTAAAATATACAAAAGAAATAACTAAAGATTATGATTTAGCTTATTATAATCAAGAAACAATTTTGGGAGGAAAAGAACTTGGTTTATCAACTTACCCTTTATTTAATTCACCTTATGAAGTAGGGGATGCTTTTATGGATGCTGGTTTTAACATGGTATCTCTTGCAACTAATCATACTCTAGATAAAGGCGAAAGAGGTGTTTTAAATTCAAGAAAATATTGGAACTCCAAAGAAGGAGTAATTGCAGCTGGTTCATATTCATCTTTTGAAGAACGTAATAAAGTTATTGTAAATGAAAAAAATGGTTTAAAATATGCTTTCTTATCTTATACAACTTATACTAATGGTTTAATTGTACCAAAAGGAAAAGAGTACTTAGTAAATGTATATGATAAAGATTTAGTTAAAGAAGAAATAGAAAGATATAAAGATAAAGTTGATATGATAATAGTTGCTATGCACTGGGGAACTGAGTATGTAACTTATCCAACAAGTGCACAAAAAGAAATAGCTAATTACTTATCAAGTCTAGGTGTTAATTTAATAATAGGTTGCCATCCTCATGTTATAGAACCAATTGAATATATAAATGATACATTAGTTATTTATTCTTTAGGCAACTTTGTTTCTAGTCAAGTAGGTGTTGAAAGATTAACTGGTTTGATGCTATCTTTAAATATTGAAAAAGAAGAATATCACGGTAAAACTTCTATAAAATTTAAAGATATTGAAGGAACCCTTTTATATACTGATAGATATAATGGTTATATTGTCTATCCTTATGATAAACTAAATAATAATATCTTGAATGGTTATAAGACTTACTATGAAAAATTTAAAAAAATAATAACAGCTTATTCAGATAAAGTAAGTGTTAAAAGTTTGGAGGGTTAAATGGAAGTAATAAATAGAGAGGCTCGTTTTAATTATTTTGTTTTAGAAAGTGTTGAATGTGGTGTAGTTTTAACCGGAACTGAAATAAAATCAATTCGCGATGGTAAATGTAATTTAAAAGATAGTTATGCAAGAATTAGAAATAATGAAGTATATCTACTAAACATGAATATCTCTGAATACAAAGAAGGTAATATTTTTAATCATGATCCTAAAAGAACCAGAAAACTTTTGCTTCATAAAAATGAAATATTAAAACTAGCTAGTAAAATAGAACAAGATGGTTTAACACTTGTTCCCTTGAAATTATATTTTAATAAAAATAAAGTTAAAATTTTATTAGGTCTTTGTAAAGGTAAGAAAACCTATGATAAAAGAGAAACTATTAAAGAAAGAGATTTAAAAAGAGAAGCTAGTAAATTACAAAAATATAATTATAAAGCATAAAATCTTAGTCGATTTGACTAAGATTTTTAAATTTATTAAAGGGACTATAAGTAGGATAATTAATAAATACCATTTTTTCCTTTTTAGTAGGATGAGTAAATTCTAATTTATAAGCATATAATCCTAAGTTTTTATTTTTATCATTATTATATTTATTATCACCATAAAGAGGCATATTTCTTGATTTAAATTGAAGTCTTATTTGATGATTTCTTCCAGTTTCAAGGTTAACTTTAACTAAAGATAAATTATCTTTATAGGCAATTAATTCATAATTAAGCTTAGCATATTTACCTTTTTCTTTGGTTGAAATAATACTTATATTTCCTTGCTTTTCTAAGTAATCTTCCAGAGTATCTTTTTCTTTAGTTTTACCATTTATAACAGCAAGATAACTTTTTTTAAAACTTTTATTTCTAATTTCTTCACTTAACCTGCTAGCAGATTTACTAGTTCTTGCAAATACCATTAGTCCTCCGGTTGGTCTATCAAGTCTATGAACAAGACCGATATAAACATTTCCTGGTTTATGATATTTTTCTTTAATATACATTTTTAAAGCTGTTTGTAAATCTAAATCTTTCGTATTATCACTTTGACTTAGCATATTAACTGGCTTCTCAACAACTATTATATGATTATCTTCATACATTATATTTAAATTATTCATATTCTATTATTCCTGTAATACCAGCTGGTAATATTAAATTACCACTTGTAATTTTTAAACCAATTTCATAGGAATAAATCTTACCATTTTTCTTATCAGTTAATTTTAAAATATCTTCTAAAATAGTAGGCGATAAGCCTGAATAAGAATTAACCATCATACAAATCGGTTTATTACTTAATAATTCTTGGCATAAATTAATTAAATTATATAAATCACTTTCTAAAGACCAAATTTCTCCATTAGCACCTTTTCCATAACTAGGAGGATCCATAATAATAATATCATATTTATTACCACGTCTTATTTCTCTTTTAACAAATTTAACAACATCATCAACTAAAAAACGAATAGGTTTGTCTTCTAAATTATTTAGTTTTACATTTTCTTTAGCCCAATCAATCATTCCACGTGATGAGTCAACATGAATAACACTTGCTCCTTCAATTAAACAAGCAAGACTTGCTCCTCCAGTGTAAGCAAATAAATTTAATACTTTAACATTTTCCCTTCCTTTAATCTTTTCTCTTAAATAGTTCCAATTAACTGCTTGTTCTGGAAATAATCCAGTGTGTTTAAAACCCATTTGTTTTAAATTAAATTTAAGATCTTTATAACTAACCTTAAAAGTACTAATATTTTTAAAACTTTCCCAGTAGCCTCCACCTTTATTACTTCTATGGTATATGGCATCTAATTTATCTAATTTAATATCTTTTTCCCACATAACTAAAGGATCTGGTCTTAATAAATAAACATTACCCCATCTTTCATATTTCATTCCTGATCCACTATCAATTATTTCATAATCTAAAAAATCATTTACTACTTTCATATTTAATCCTTTCTGTTCTTAATTTAATGATACCATAAGTATTTCTATTTTTAACTATTTTTTGAATAATATTTTTACTTTTTTCATTATTAGTATCAGTATCTTTATATTTAGAAAAATTAATTTTAGTATAACTCATTTCTAACCAAGCCTTTATTAAGGCTTCATAGACTAAAGTATTAAAATATTTATCTTTATCTTGATAATCTTCATCTTTAGTATTAATTAATAAAACTAAATATTTTTTTAAGTTACGAATTATATAAGTAATTATTAATTTTTTAGTATCATCTAAATTAGCATTTAAAATATCAGCTGTTAAAAAAGTATTAATAAAAGTTTTTTCTTCTTTAAACATTAATTCTTTTTCTAAATTAGGATTTAAAAAATAAATTAAATATTTTATTTTTGCTAATCTAACTTTAAATTCTTCATTTAGTTCTTGTTTTATTAAATCATCTAAAAAGAAAGCAAATAATCTTTTAAAATCTTCATCTATAGTTCTTGCCAAAATTAAACTATTGTGAACATCTTCTGTACTATAATCATTGTTTTCAATATTTTTTATAATATCATCATTTTCTTTAGTCATAATAATAGTATAAATTCTTTTAATAGATGCTTTATCTAAATCCATAGATATTGCTATATCATAATCAAATTTGTTTTTAAAGAAATCAAGATTTAAATATTCTAAATAGTATTCTGTTTTTGAATAATCTAATTTCTTATATAAATCATTTTCAAGATCTAAACATATAGATAAATAATCAATTATTTTTTCATATTCATCTGGTTTATTAACTAATTGTTCGTATAATTTAAGTATTTTTTTATTTAAAGTAATTAATTTTTCAAATATTTCTATTTCTTCTTTTGTTAATTCTTCCATAAATCCCCCGTTTTTTTCAAAAGCTATTATAGCATTTATTTAATAAGATGTAAATTAATTTATTTTTAATTAAATAAAGTTTGCAAAAGTTCAAAAATAAGTATATATTATATTTAGGCAATAAGGTAAGAAAGAATTAAAAAAAAGAAGAGGAGAATATGAAAAAAAGAAAAGTTAAATGGAAAAATATTATATTATTGTTTTTAGGACTTATTTGTTTAAGTGTTTTTTGCTATTCTAGTTATAGAATTATTAATAGATTAAAACAAAAAAGTGATACTAATAAGTTAATTGCTAATATTAATTCCCAAGTTGAAATTAAAGAAGATACTAATGTAGAACCGGTTATACCAGATGACGCTAATATGAGTCAAGAAGAAAAAATTAATTATTATTATGAATATTTAAAAGTTCCTTTTATTTCGGTTGATTTTACAAATTTAAAAGAAATTAATAATGATGTTAAAGGATGGTTAAATGTTGTAGGAGCTGGAGTTAATTACCCTTATGTTCAAACAGCTGATAATAAATATTATTTAACAAAGTCATTTGATAAAACCAATAATGATGGAGGTTGGGTATTTTTAGATTATCGAAATAATCCTGATAACACGGATAAAAATACAATTATTTATGCTCATGGAGGACTTAGTTTTGCTATGTTTGGTCCTTTAAAAAAATTGTATGATAGTAATGAATGGTTTTTAAACAAAGATAATCATTATATAAAAATAGCAACCGAGAATTCTAGTTTTGTCTATAAAGTTTTTAGTTTATATGTAATTGATACAACGAGTGATTATTTAAAAATTAATTTTGATACAGATAATGAATATAAAGACTTTTTAGAAACAATTACTAATCGAAGTCATTACAAGTTTGATACTGATGTTGATACTAATAATCGGATAATTACTTTATCAACTTGTTATAATAAAAAGAAAAAATTAGTTATTCATGCTAAATTAATTAAAGAAACAAAAAGATAGGTTTTGCCTATCTTAAATTTTAATAAAAAAATGAGACTGTCACCCCCTGATGGACAGTCTCTATAAAAAGAATAAAAAGGGGTTGGCTAGTGTGATACTAGCGACCAATTCGCCTAATAACCGAATTGGTAGTTATTATATTAATCGATTAGGTTAGATTTGTCAAGTTTATATTTACATTTTTTTGTAAAATATGATTAATTTGTGATAATGTCTTAAGTATTAACTTGTAAAAATGTCTTGATGTGTTTAATTATTTTAATTTTAATTATTTTACCTTTAATTAATTGTTTAAACTTTAATTATTTTTTTTAAATATTTTCTAAAATTTCATGAAATTTTCACATAACTAATTTATAATATTAATGTTTTTTTTAGATGTTGACAATTCTAAAAATAATAAATATACTATTACAGTAAGAAAGAAGGTTATATGATAAAGTTATTTAAAAATTTAAGTAAAAAAGCATATTTATATGTATTTTTATCAATTGTATTTGTAGTTGTTCAAGTATTATTAGATTTAAAATTACCTGATTATATGACAAATATTACAACTTTAGTTCAAACATCAGGAAGTGTTCATGATATTTTTATTCATGGTGTTTATATGTTGCTTTGTGCTAGTGGGTCTTTAATAGGAAGTGTAATTGTTAGTTATTTAGCAACGTATTTAGCTAGTTCTTTTGGTGAAAAGACAAGAAAAAGAATTTATGAAAAAGTTTTAGGCTTTAGTATGGAAGAAATTAAAGATTTTTCCGTTTCAAGTTTAATTACTAGAACTACTAATGATGTTGGTCAAATTCAAATGTTAATTTCTTTTGGATTACAAGCTTTAATTAAAGCACCTATTATGGCAGTTCTTGCTATTTTAAAAATAGCTGGTAAGAATATGAAATTTAGCATGTTAACGTTTATAGCAGTTGTTCTTTTATTAATTTTAATTGTTGTAATTGTTGTTCTTGTTATGCCAAGATTTAAAATTGTTCAAAAATTAACTGATAATTTAAATAGAATAACCAGGGAAAATTTAACTGGTATTAGAGTAATTAGAGCTTTTAATGCATCTGATTATCAAACCGATAAATTTAATGATGCTAATAATAAATTAACTAATACGCAACTATTTAATCAAAGAGTGATGGGACTTATGTCGCCTTTTATGTCTTTAGTTATGTCATCTTTAACTTTAGGAATATATTTAGTTGGAGCTATCTTAATAAAGGATGCTAACTTGCCAGATAAATTAACTATTTTTAGTGATATGGTTGTTTTTTCGACTTATGCTATGCAAATAGTTATGTCTTTTATGATGCTAGTTATGATTTTCTTAATTTATCCAAGAGCTTCTGTTTCAGCTAAAAGAGTTAATGAAGTTTTAGATCGAACTAATAAAATTAAAGATGGTACTAAAGAAAACGGAGAATATGTAGGAACAGTTGAATTCCAAAATGTATCTTTTAAATATCCAGATGCTGATGATTATATGATTAAAAACGTTTCTTTTAAAGCTAATAAGGGTGAAACCATTGCTTTTATTGGAGGAACTGGTTCAGGAAAATCAACTTTAATTAATTTAATTCCTAGATTTTATGATGCAACGGAAGGAAAAATATTAGTTGATGGTATTAATGTTTGCGATTATAAATTAAAATCTTTACATGATAAAATAGGGTATGTTGCTCAAAAAGCTTTTATGTTTCATGGAACTGTTAAGGAAAATATTGCTTATGGAAAAGAAAATATTGATGAAAAATCTTTAACTGATGCTATAGCAGTTAGTCAAGCTGACTTTGTTGCTAAAATGGATAAAGGACTGGACTCTTTTATTGCTCGTGGAGGAACCAATGTTTCTGGTGGTCAAAAGCAAAGACTTGGAGTAGCAAGAGCAGTTTATAGAAATCCAGAAATCTATATTTTTGATGATACTTTTTCAGCTCTTGATTATAAAACAGATTATAATTTAAGGAAAGCATTAAAAGAATACACGAAAGATGCAACTACTTTAATTGTTGCTCAAAGAATTGGAACAATTTTGGAAGCTGATAAAATTTTAGTTCTTGATAATGGAGAAGTTGTTGGAATGGGTAAACACGAAGAACTTTTAAAAACTTGTCCTGTTTATAAAGAAATTGCAAAAAGTCAATTAGGAAGTGAGGCGTTAAAATGAGAGGAAAACCAGGTACTAATGAAAAACCTAAAGATTTTAAAAAGGCTTTAAAAAATTTATTTAGCTATTTAAAACCTTATTTAACTCCTTTAATTATAGCTATTATTTTTGCTCTTGTAGGATCAATTTTTTCTATAATTGGTCCAGATAAAATTAAAGAAATTACTAATTTAATTGTTTCAGGACTTGCTTCTTCAATTGCTCTCAATAAGATTAAAAGTATTGCTTTATTTCTAATAATAATCTATAGCATAGGTTTTGTTTGTAGTTATTTAGAAAATTTTATTATGGCAACTATTACTAATCGTTTTTCAAAGAAATTAAGAGGAGAAATAAGTGAAAAAATTAATCGTTTACCTCTTAAGTATTTTGATAAAACTCCATATGGTGATATTTTATCACGTGTTACTAATGATGTGGATACTTTAAGTCAAACAGTTAATCAAAGTATTTCAACTTTGGTTAGTAGTATAACTTTATTAATTGGTTCTATTTTTATGATGTTTCATACTAATTGGATCTTGGCATTAACAGCAATTTTTTCAAGTTTATTTGGCTTTTTCTTCATGGCTATAGTATTAGCTAAATCTCAAAAATACTTTGAAACTTTTCAAGAAGAAATTGGAAATTTAAATGGTCAAGTTGAAGAAACTTATACTGGTCATAATATTGTTAAAGTATATAATGGAGAAGAAATGGAAATTTCTGAATTTGATAAAATAAATAGTAAAATGTTTGATTCAGCTATGAAAGCTCATTTCTTTTCAGGTTTGATGTCTCCATTTATGTCTTTTATTGGAAACTTTAGTTATGTTTGTGTATGTGTTGTAGGTTCAGCTTTAGCTTTAAATGGTACTATTACTTTTGGAGTTATTATAGCCTTTATTATCTATGCTAGATTATTTACGCAACCATTATCTCAAATTGCACAAGTTGCTACTAATTTACAAAGTGCGGGAGCTGCTAGTGAAAGGGTATTTGCTTTTTTACAAGAAGAAGAAATGCCAGATGAAGCTAATTTAGTTAAACATTTAGATAAAAGTAAAGTTAATGGTAATATTGAATTTAAACATGTTAAATTTGGTTATGATAAAGATAAAACAATTATAAAAGACTTTTCAATGCAAGCTAAAAGTGGTTCTAAAATTGCTATTGTTGGTCCAACAGGAGCGGGTAAAACAACTTTAGTTAATTTACTTATGAAATTTTATCCAATAGATGATGGAGATATCTTAATAGATGGGGTTAGTATTAAAGATTTAACTAGGGAAAATATTCATGATTTATTTATTATGGTTTTACAAGATACTTGGTTATTTGAAGGAACTATTAAAGAAAATATAGTTTATAATCAAGAAAATGTTGCCTTTGAAAGAGTAAAAGAAGTAGCTAAATTAGTTGGTTTAGATCATGTAATTAAAAGCTTAAGTAAAGGTTATGATACCATTCTTAGTGATAATGAATCACTTTCAGCTGGGGAAAAGCAATTATTAACAATTGCCCGTGGTATGTTAAAAGATGCACCTTTTTTAATTCTTGATGAAGCAACTAGTAGTGTTGATACGAGAACAGAAGAATTAGTGCAAGAAGCTATGGATAAATTAGCTGAAGGAAGAACAAGTTTTATAATTGCTCATCGTTTATCAACTATCAAAAATGCTGATTTAATTCTAGTTTTAAATGAAGGTAATGTTGTTGAACAAGGAACTCATGAAGAATTATTAAAGAAAAATGGTTTCTATGCTAATCTTTATAATTCTCAATTTGAAAGTATTAATGAATAATCTTTTAAAAACTGTTTACCTTATGCCTATTTTGGTGTAAAATATAAGTAGATAGTTTAGGAGGAGAATATGTCTAGTAGTCAAAAAATAATTAAATATTTTGCTATTACCTTTGCTTGTATTATCATTGCTAGTATGATAGGTGGAATAGTAAGTTTCATTGTAACTATATTTGATATTTCTGAATATAAACAAAGAAAAATTCATGAGTTATATCAATCTAATGTTGTTAATACTACTTTAGATATTGATTTAAAAAGTGCAGATTTAGAAATTAATTTAGGTGATAAATTATTAGTTTCAAGTGATAGTAAATATATTAATTGTATTCAAGATGAAAATAAAATTCAAGTGATTGAAAAAAGTCATGTATCATTTTCTAATAATACATCTAAATTAATTATTACAATTCCAAGAGATTTAATGTTTGATGTTGTTGACATTGAAGCAGGAGCTGGTAAAATTAATATCGAAGAATTAGAAACTAAAAGATTACATCTTGATTTAGGAGCTGGAAGGGTAGATATTAAAAATTTAATTGTTACAGAACGTACTAAAATAGAAGGTGGAGCTGGTAAGTTTGCTATTCAAAATGGAACTATTAATAATTTAAAATTTGCTTTAGGAGTAGGAGATGCTAAAATTAATTCTGCTATTCTTGGTAATAGTACAATTGATGCTTCGGTTTCAAAATTAGATGTTAATTTAAGAGGTTCTATTAACGATTATGAAATTTCAATTGATAAAGGAATTGGTTCTATTAAATTTAATGGTGAAACCTTAAAAGATAAAAGTGTTGTTGGAAATGGTAATAACTATTTAGAAATTAATGGTGGAGTAGGAACTATTAAAATAACTACTAATAATAATTAGATAAGGTTGAGTTTAACTTTATCTTTTTTTCATGTTATAATTAATATCAAGGAGGAGAAATGAAAAAGAAAGGAATTTATATTTTACTTATTTTTGCTTTTTGCTTATTTTTAACAGGATGTGATAAGACTAAGACTTATACAAGTCATGGAATGTCAATTGAAATGCCAAAAGGTTTTTATGAAAAATCTCTTGCAAGTGCTACAGTTTATTATGAAAGCCCAACAGCAATTGTAACGGGTTTAAAAGAAACATTTACAACACTTAGTCAAGTAGGTTTAGATAAGAATTCATCTTTAGAAGATTATCTTAAACTAGTTCTTAAAAATAATAATAAAGAAGAAGCTTTAAAAGAAGATGGAAACTTAGTTTATTTTACCTATGAAGCTAATATAAGTGATAAAGATTTTTTCTATACAACTGTTGGTTATAAAACAAATGATAGTTTTTGGTTATTTAATTTTGCTTGTGAAGCTAAAAACAAAGATATTTATGCCTCTAAATTTCTTGAATGGGCTAAAACCATAAAATTTGATTAATACCTATTTGGTATTTTTCTTTTTTTATTATATAATAATTTAAAAAAGGAGGCAATATGAAAATATTAATAATCGAAGATGAAAAAATTATAAGAGAAGAATTACAAGAATTACTTTTAAAAAATGGTTATGAAGTTTTCCTGTTAACAGATTTTACAAATGTTTTACCAATTGATTCTGATAAATACGATTTAATTTTATTAGATATTAATTTACCTAACTTAAATGGAGAATTTTTATTAAAAGAAATTAGAAAAACTAGCAATATTCCTATTATCATGTTAACAAGTAGAGTAGATGAAATAGATGAAGTTTTATCAATTACCAATGGAGCAGATGATTATATTACTAAACCTTATAATCCAATTATTTTACTTTTAAGAATTCAAAATATCTTTAAAAGAATTAATTCAAATCTAGATTATCTTAAATACAAAAACATATTATTTGATTTAAAATCCGGAGTTATTAAAAAAGATAATCTAAAAGTAGAATTAACTAAAAATGAAATGATAATATTTAACTATTTATTAACAAATAAAAATAAGATTATTTCAAGAGATGAATTAATGACAATTTTATGGAACAACGATGAATATATAAATGATAATAGTTTAACCGTTAACATTAGTAGATTAAGAAAAAAATTAGATGATTTAAAAAGTGATGTAGTAATAGAGACAAGAAAGGGTTGTGGGTATATATTATCATGAAATTATCTAAGTATTTTAAAGATAAATTAGGTTTAATTTTAATTTATTATTTTAATTATTTTATTATTATTAGCTTATTAATTGCTTTTAAAAGTAGTATTTCTTTAATAATTGCTATTAGTCTTTTAGGTTTAATTAATTCTTTACTTATCTTTTTTCTTTCGTATTTTAAGAAAAAAATCTTTTATGATAATCTACTTAATAATTTAGAATTACTTGATAAAAAGTATTTAATTTTAGAAACTTTATCTAAACCTTCTTTTTATGAAGGAGAATTACTTTTTAATATTTTATACGATATTAATAAATCAATGATAGAAAATGTTAATATTTATAAAAATTCGGTTGCTGATTTTAAAGATTATGTTGAAATGTGGATTCATGAGGTTAAAATACCAATTTCTAGTTTAGTTTTAATGATGCATAATAAGAAAAATATAGATAAAAGGTTTATTCAAGAAATAAGAAAATTAGATAATTATATTGATCAAGTATTATTTTATGTTAGAAGTAATTATACAGAACAGGATTTTCTTTTTAAAAAAATTAGTTTAAATAAAATAATAAGTCAAGTTGCAATTAAAAATATTGATGATTTGCGTTTAAATAAAGTTAATTTAGAAGTTTTAGTTAGTGATATAGTTATTACAACTGATCCTAAATGGTTAGAGTTTATTATTAATCAAATGGTAAATAATAGTATCAAATATAAAAAAGAGAATAATTCTTATATTAAAATTTATTCTAAGAGTTATCAAGATAGGGTATCCTTATTTATTGAAGATAATGGAATAGGTATTCCAAGGAAAGATTTAAGTAGTGTTTTTAATAAATCATTTACCGGGGAAAATGGAAGAAATACAACAAAATCAACAGGAATGGGTTTATATATT
This sequence comes from uncultured Bacilli bacterium, assembly GCA_934153655.1. GTDB lineage: Bacteria > Bacillota_I > Bacilli_A > RF39 > UBA660 > RUG591. Next base: position 14,673 of record CAKPFH010000013.1, on the reverse strand, counting down.
GCTAAGAAGTTATGTATGAAATTAGGTCATAAAATTGAAATTAGTTCTTATGAAGGAAAAGGAACTACTTTAATAATAACATTTAATCTTGATAATTTTTGCCAAATAGAAGATTAATATTACAAATTTGTAAGATTTAGTAATATTAAACAAACGACAAGTTTAAATTAATATTATATGATATTGGCTGAAAGGAGTTAATATGGGAAATATTTTAAAAATAGAAAATATAGAAAAATATTATGGTAGTAAATCAAGTTTAACCAAAGCAATTGATAATATTAGTTTTTCGGTTAGTAAGGGTGAATTTGTTGCAATTATGGGGGCATCAGGGTCAGGTAAAACAACACTTTTAAATTGTATTTCTACTATTGATAAAGTAACAAGTGGTCATATTTATGTAAATGATTTAGATATTACAAAATTAAAAGGGAATAATCTTAATAAATTTCGAAGGGAAGAATTAGGTTTTATTTTTCAAGATTTTAATTTACTTGATACTTTAACATCTTATGAAAATATTGCTTTAAGTCTTGCTATTTTAAATATAAAATACAAGGAAATTGATGAAAGAATTAAAAAAGTTTCTAAGGAATTAAATATTACTAATGTTTTAAATAAGTATCCTTATCAAATGTCAGGTGGAGAAAAACAAAGAGTAGCATCAGCAAGGGCTATTATAACTAATCCTAAATTAGTTTTGGCTGATGAACCAACGGGAGCTTTGGATTCTAAATCATCTAAGATGTTACTTGAAAAGTTAAGCTATTTAAATAAAGAATATAATTCTACTATTTTAATGGTAACCCATGATGCTTTTACTGCTAGTTATGCTAGTAGAGTAATATTTATTAAAGATGGGAAAATATTTAGTGAAATACATAAAAGTGGAACAAGAAAAGAGTTTTTTGATAAAATAATTGATGTTGTAACTATCCTTGGGGGAGATTTAAATGATGCTTTGTAAATTATCTTTAAAAAATATTAAAAAGAGTATCAAAGATTATGCAATTTACTTTTTTACCTTAGTTTTAGGTGTTTCAATTTTTTATGTTTTTAATGCTCTCGGAAGTCAAACTATTATGTTAAATGTCTCAAGTTCAATGGAGAAATTAATCGAACTTATGATAGAGGTATTATCTTATGTAAGTGTTTTTGTATCATTTGTTTTAGGATTTTTAATTATATATGCTTCGAGATTTTTAATTAAAAGAAGAAATAAAGAATTTGGCATTTATTTAACTCTTGGTTTTTCTAAAAGAAAAATATCAATGATTTTATTTTTTGAAACTTTGTTTGTTGGTCTTGTTTCCCTTGGAGTAGGACTTTTATTAGGAGTTATGTTATCTCAACTTATGAGCTTATTAGTTGCTAATATGTTTGAGGCTAATTTAACAAAGTTTACTTTTGTTTTCTCTAAAAGTGCTTGTCTTAAAACTGTTATTTATTTTGGTATAATGTACTTAGTAGTTATGATTTTTAATACTATTAGTGTTAGTAAGTGTAAATTAATTGATTTATTAAATGATCATAAAAAAATTGATGAAATTAAACTTAAAAATCCGATTGTAGCAACAATTATCTTTATTTTAGCAAGTTTTGTCTTAGGATATGCTTATTACATGGTAACGATTGATTTTGATAATTTAAGAAATATTAATATCTTAGTACCTATTTCAATGGGATGTATTTCAACTTTCTTTATTTTCTTTTCTATATCAGGATTAATTATTAAAATAACTAAAAGTATGAAATCTTATTATTATAAAGGTTTAAATAGTTTTACTTTAAAACAATTTAGTAAAAAAATAAATACAACTGTTTTTGCAACTACAATTATTTGTTTAATGTTATTTATTACAATTTGTTTGTTATCTGCTTGTCTTAGTTTAAAAAATTCTATGAATAATGAAGTAAAAGATTTAACTTTGGCTGATTTTTATTATGATATTCCTCTTAATTATGATAAGGAATATGATTATTATAAATTATATGGTTATAATGACTTGCAAATTAAAAATACTAAGTATAGTGTTCTTGAAATGTTTGATATTTTAGGATTTGATTTAAAAAAATATAGTAATGACTATATAGAATTTAATACTTATCAAACTGATGGATTAAATATGTGTACATCACTTGGTTCTATTTGCACGGAAACTAGAACAAAGTACCCTCATTTATTATATGAAGCAAGGGAAAGAATCATTAGTTTAAGTGATTATAATAAAGTAGCAAGGTTATATAAAACTAAGGAGTATTCTTTAAATGAAGACGAATATTTAATTGTTGCGGATTTTGAATCAATGATAAGTATTCGTAATCAAGCACTTAAAAATAAAACAGAAATTAAAGTATTTGATCATACTTTAAAACCTAAATATGATAAATGTATGGATGGTTTTCTTGAAATGTCTACTAATCATGTAAATACAGGTATAATTGTTGTTCCAGATTCTGTTTTAGTAAACAAGGAACCTGCTAGAAATCATTTAATAGGAAATTATAATACCAAAAATAGAAATACTATTAGAAAAATCGAAGAAGATATTAATAAACTAGATAATAGTCCTTTAAGAAAAGAATATTTATTTCCAAATGGTACAACTAAACTTGCTATTCAAGAATCAGTTGCTGGTTTATCAGCTATGTTAACATTTATTGGCTTATACCTTGGAATTATCTTTTTAATTAGTAGTGCTGCTATTTTAGGCCTTAAAGAATTAAGTGAAAGTAGTGATAATAAACAAGTTTATAAGATGTTAAGAAAAATAGGAGTAGATGAAAGAGATATTAATAAAGCTTTATTCAAACAAATTTTAACATTCTTTATGCTTCCTTTAATTCTTGCCATTATTCATTCTGTTTTTGGACTTATTTTTAGTTTAAAAATTCTTGAAACTTTTGGTAATAAAGATTTATTATCATCAATTATTATGACTTGTATATTTATAATTATTATTTATGGTGGTTATTTCTTGATTACCTATATTTCAAGTAAAAATATTATAAAGGAGAATTAAATGTATACTTTACCAATTAAATATGCTTTAATTTTCTTTCCATTTATAGCATTTTTGATAACTATTCCTTATATGATATATGAATATCATAAGTATGGATCAATTAGTAAGCTTAGAACTTTTATAATTTATTCCTTTATTCTTTATTTAATGGTAATTTATTTTTTAGTTATTTTACCACTTCCAACTAGGGAATATGTAAGTAGTTTAAAAACACCTTGGTTTAATTTAATACCTTTTAAATTTATTTATGATTTCTTTAAAGAAACAAGTTTAAATTTAAAACTTCCTCAAACATATTTAAAAAGTTTAACTGAACCATGCTTCTATGTTGTTGTATTTAATATTTTTATGACTATTCCTTTTGGCATGTATTTAAGATATTATTTTAAATGTAGTTTCAAGAAGACGTTACTTTTAACTTTTTTCTTATCTTTGTTCTTTGAAATAACTCAATTAACAGGCTTATATTTTATCTATGAAAGGCCATATAGATTAGCTGATGTTGATGATTTAATTTTAAATACCTTAGGAGGGATACTTGGGTATTTACTTGCTATTATATTAATAAAAATTTTACCTTCCAGAGATAAAATAGACGATACTTCTTTTAAAAAAGGAGAGATAGTTTTACCAATAAGAAGATTAACAATGTTCTTTCTTGATTTAGGTATAACTCTAAGTACTATTATTATTCTTGAAAAATTTATTAAGTTTAAATATTTAAATTTAATAATAATAACTATTTATTATATCCTTATTCCTTTTATAACTAAGGGTTATACTATTGGATCAAGTCTTGTAAAAGTAAAGTTTAAGTTTACTAATAATTTATTATTTGGGTTAATTATAAGAACTATTTTCTATTTTATTTATTTAAATTTAATATTTATTTTATCTAAATTAGTTAATCTTTTTTCAATTAATTCTTTTATATTGATTATAATTAAAATATATATTTTAGTAAAAGTATTAGAATTTTATTTAATTAATTTTATTATTTTATTTAAAAATAAAACTATTTATTATGATAACTTAATTAAAATTAAATATATAAGTACTATTAAAATTAAATAACTTTTAGTATTAAAAAAGACATATTATTAATTGGTTATTTATGTAATTATAAAATTGATAATTGCTTATTTAATTTATTTTCTATGAAAACTTCTAATTAATTTTATAAGTTTGAAACTTTCTACTATACATACTTTACACATTTACTAGATTTATTTTTAAATTTGGAATATAATTTTTATATAAGTAATAAAGGAGAAAAAATGAGTAAGATAACAGATAATATATATGATATCAACGATATTTTTGTTGTAAAAATAAAAAATGATTATAAAGAAATTAATACAAATGATGGTTATATTCAAACTTTTAATCCTAATTTTTGTCAATTTGTTGAAAGGTTTTTATTAGATACAAGTGATGGATTAAAGTATGAAATGGAACTATATACGGAGTGTTTTACCGGTGAAACAGTTTCTTTAAGAGAAAATATAAATAAAAACATGAATATTCCTAATATGTTTGAATTTATATATCCACTTCCTGAAAAATATTTAACGGAAGAAGAAATTAAAACTGGAAAAATAAGAACAGTTCGTCTATATCAAATTTTTCAACTTTTAAATTATGAAATGTTTAAAAGTATGGAAGTTGAAGAAAAATCTAAAACTAAAAAAATAGGAGTTAAAAAATGAAAGAAATAATTGCTTTTTTAACAAAAATGAATAAAACTATTAGTACTATGGAGTCAGCAACAGGTGGTTATTTAGCATCTAGTATTACTAATATAGATGGATCTAGTTTAGTATTTAAATTTGGAGCTGTTACCTATAGTAATGAATTTAAAATTAAAATGGGAGTAGATAAAGATGTAATTGATGAATACTCTGTTTACAGTATAGAAACTAGTCATGAAATGAGTAAAAAAATAACTGAGTTTACTAATTCTGATTATGGAGTAGGGATAACAGGTAAAATTAATAGAGTTGATCCTTTTAATAACTTTGGTGATGATTCAACTATATTTTTAAGTGTTTATGATAAGAAAAAAGATATTTATTTAGATAGTACTATTAAAGCTATTAAAGAAACAAGACTTGAAAATAAAGAGTTAGTTCTAGAAGAATTTATTAAATTATTTAAAACTATAATAAAAGAAAGCTAATTTTGGCTTTCTTTTTCTAAATAACGTTTTTTTCCATCTTCAATTATTTTCATAGCTTCATCAATTCCGTGATAATCAAAGACTTCGACTTTAATATGTTGTAGTAATTTATAATTTTCAAAGAAGTTTTTAATTTCAAGTAAAGAATGTTTTGGAAGTTCTTCTAAAGAATTATAAAAATTACAACGAGGATCAACATTGCTAACAGCAATTATCTTAGGATCAGGGTAGCCATTATCAATGGTGTCTAAATAACCAAGAACTTTAGCTTCAACAATGCAACCTGGAAAAGTTGCTTCACTAGTAATTACTAAAATATCAACAGGATCACCATCAGTTGCAAGTGTTTCATCAATAAAACCATATTCACTAGGATAAGTCATAGAAGAATATTGCACTCTAGAAAGTCTAATTTTACCTAGTTTTTTATCAATTTCATATTTGTTTTTGGTTCCAAGAGGAATTTCAATTATACTATCAATTATATTATTCATTTTATCACCCAACTTAATAATACCAAAATATTACTTTTTTTGGAATATAAATTGACATTTTTTTTTAGAAATGCTATTATTTAATTAAATTTATGTGGAGGTTTATATGAGAGAATTTACAGAACAAGAATTAGTAAGAAGAGGAAAAGTAGAAGAAATAAAAGAATTTTGTAACCCTTACCCTGAAAGATATGAAACAAATTATACTTTAAAAGAAGCAAGTACTTTAGAAGATGGTACTAAAGATGTTAAAGTAGCAGGTCGTATTGTTTTTATGCGTAAAATGGGAAAACTTAGTTTTTTAAAACTAAGAGATATTGAAGGAGATTTACAAGTTTCAATTAAAATAGATTTAGTAGGAGAAGAAAAATATAAATTCTTTAAAACTATGATTGATTTAGGAGACTTTATTGGAGTAGTTGGAGAAATATTTACTACCCAAACAGGAGAAAAAACTTTAAGAGCAGATGATTTTACCTTCCTTGGTAAAGCTCTAAAACCACTTCCTGAAAAATTTCATGGAGTAACTGATCCTGAAATATGTTATAGAAATCGTTATCTTGATTTAATTATGAATGAAAGTACAAGAAAAAGATTCTTATTAAAATATGAATTCATTAAAGAAATTAGAAGATTTTTAGAAGATGATGGTTATATAGAAATCGAAACACCAGTTTTATCAAATAAAGCAAGTGGAGCTACTGCAAGACCATTTACAGCTCATCATAATGCTCTTGATATTGATGTTTATTTAAGAATTGCACCTGAAACATATTTAAAAAGAGCTGTTGTTGGAGGGTTTACTAAAGTATTCGAATTTGCAAGATGTTTTAGAAATGAAGGAATAGATGCAACTCATTTACAAGACTTTACTATGCTTGAATGTTATGCTGCTTACTATAATTACAAAGATAATATGATTTTACTTGAAAATATGTTAAAAACTGTAATTGAAAAAGTATTTGGTACTTTACAAGTTAATATAAATGATAAAGTAGTAGACTTATCTAAAAAATGGGAAACTGTATCTTTCCGTGATTTAATTATTAAATATGCTGATATTGATATTAAAAAATTTAATACTAAAGAAGCTTTACTAGCTGAAATTAAAAATAAAAAAATTGATTTACAAACTGAAGATGATATTGAAAACCTTGGTTATGGTAATTTAGTAGATGCTTTGTATAAAAAAGTTGCAAGACCTTACTTAATTGAACCAACTTTCTTAGTTGAACATCCAATTTCTTTATCACCACTTGCAAGAGCTAATGATGAAGATAAAACTTTAACCGATAGATTTCAATTAGTAATTAATGGGGCTGAAATCATCAATGCTTATTCTGAACTTGTTGATCCAATTGATCAAGAAGCAAGACTTCTACATCAAGCATCTTTAAAAGCTGGAGGAGATGAAGAAGCTATGATGATGGACTATGATTATATAAATGCTATGGAATATGGTATGCCTCCAATTTCTGGTTGGGGTATGGGAATTGATCGAGTACTTCAAGTATTAACTGGTGTTGATAATATCAAAGATAACATTTTATTTCCATTAATGAGACCAGAAGAAAAGTAAGAAGAATAAAATAATAGAGAAAAATAAAAAATAATTTAGAATTTAATCTAAGTTATTTTTTTTAATTTTAATTAGACTTTTTTTGAAATCTATTCTTTAAAGTAGTTAATATTCTTTTTCGTTCCTCATCACTTGCATCTTGCCAGATTATTTCAAAGAATACCCCCATACCAGGCAAGGTTACTTCGTCTCCTTCTTTAATACTTTCATCTATTGCTCTTTTAATTGTTTCTTCATCATCGTTTTTAAAATTATTAATAATATAATCTCTTATTTTAATATCGTTCATATTTCATCCTTTCATATATATTATGTTGTTTTTTACATTTTTTATGTAAAATATTTTCGAAGTTTTCTTATTTTATTTACAAATTTCTTATTTTTTACTATAATTATCTTGAAGTTAGGCATTTTGTGGGGAAAAGTGGTGAATTTTTATGTTAATGGGAGAATATCATAATAACCTTGATAATAAAGGTAGATTAGTAATTCCTAGTAAATTAAGAAGTTCTTTAGGAATGGAAGTTATTCTAACTAGAGGACTTGATAATAGTTTATTTTTGTATCCGGTTTCGACTTGGAATAATTTAATTAGTAAAATTGATGCTCTAGCATTTACAAAAAAAGATAGCCGTAACTTCATAAGATTTTTGCTTTCTGGTGCTTTGACTTTGGAATTCGATAAACAAGGAAGAATAATTATACCATTATTTTTACAAGAATTTGCTAAACTTGAAAAAGAATGTGTTATAATAGGAGCAAGTGATCATGTTGAAATATGGTCAGATGATGCTTGGGAAAAATTTATGCAAGATAATTTTACTAGTTTATCAGAAATTTCTTGTGATTTATTTAATTCAAATTAGGAGGTTTTATGCATTATAGTGTTATGTTAAAAGAAGTAATTGAAGGACTTAATTTGAAAGATACGGGAACATATGTAGATGCAACATTAGGCTATGCTGGTCATACCAGTGAAATTTTAAAGCGAGTAAAAAGGGGTTTTATATTCGCCTTTGATCAAGATATTAATGCTATTAATTATAGCAAAGAAAAACTTTCTAATATAGGAAGTAATTTTCTTATTATCAAAAGTAATTTTTTATATATAAAAGAAGAACTTGAAAAAAGAAAAGTTTTTAAAGTAGATGGAGTATTATTTGATCTTGGAGTTTCATCTCCACAATTAGATACCAAAGAAAGAGGTTTTAGTTATCACTATGATAGTCGCCTAGATATGCGAATGGATTTAGATAATCCACTATCTGCTTATGATGTAGTTAATACATACTCTGAAAAAGACTTATGTAGAATTATTTCTACTTACGGAGAAGAAAAACACGCTAAGTCAATTGCAAGAAATATTGTTAAAGAAAGAAATCTAAAACCAATTACAACAACTTTTGAATTAGTTGATATTATAAAACATAGTATGCCATATAAAGATACAATTAATAAGCATCCTGCTAAAAAAACTTTTCAAGCTATTCGTATTGAAGTAAATCATGAATTAGATATTTTAGATAGTAGCTTAAGAAAAAGTTTATCAATGTTAAATGTAGGAGGAAGAGTTTTGGTAATAACTTTCCATTCTCTAGAAGATAGAATTGTTAAAAATCTTTTTAAGGAATTAACAAGTGTTGATAAAGTTGTTAATAATTTACCAGTTATACCAGAAGAATATTTACCTAGTTTTAAATTAATAACTGAAAAAGTAATTGTTCCATCTGACTTGGAATTACAAGAAAATAATCGTAGCCATTCAAGTAAATTAAGAATAATTGAAAGGATTAAATAATGAAAAAAAAGAAAAAAGTTAAAATTTCTAAATTTGAAAAAGTTTTATATACTATTTCTTGTTTATTATTAATTGGTTCTCCTGTTGTTATTGTCTTTTCAAAGTCTACTTTATCTGAAATTAATTATGAAGTAGAAAAACTTAAAAAAGAAATTAAAAATCAAGAAAAAGAAAATGAAAGTTTAGAAATGAAAATAAATGAACTTGCCAGCTTAGAAAATATTCAAAAAGTTATTAAAGATGAAGGATTAGTTTATAATAATGATAAAATTAAAAATATAGATTAGGAGGCAATATGGAACATAATGTTAAAGTAAGTAATGTTGTTTTAATTATTGTCTTTTTTTTATTTTTGATTATAATTACAAGAGTATCTTATATTGCTTTAACTAAAAAAATTGATAATATTGATATTCAATCTTTAGCATCTAAAAGAACTACCAAAGAAATTATTTTAAAAGCTAATCGTGGTACTATTTTTGATTCTTCAGGTGATGTTTTGGCTCAAGATGTTGCCAGTTATACTTTAATTGCTTATCTAGATCCTAAAAGAACGACAGATCCTGAAAAACCTCAACATGTTGTTGATAAAGAAAAAACAGCTTTAGTTTTATCAGCTATTTTAAATATGGATAAAGAAACAATTCTATCTTATTTAAATAAAGAAAATACTTATCAAACTGAGTTTGGAGTTAAAGGAAAAGGTTTAAATGAAATTGAAAAAGATACAATTTTAGCAACTAATTTACCTGGTCTTGATTTTATTGAAACAACTAAAAGATATTATCCATATGGAAAATTTTTATCTTATTTAATTGGTTATGCTAAACAAGATGAAAATGGTAAGATGACAGGAGAACTTGGAATTGAAAAGTATTATAACAAAGAATTAACTGGAGTGAATGGTAAAACTGTTTATCAAAAGGATTTAAAAGGTTATAAAATAGCTGGAACAAAAGAAGTAACAGAAGCTAAAGTTGATGGATCTGATATTTATTTAACTATTGATAATAATATTCAATTCTTTTTAGAAGAAGCTTTAAATAATGTTAGTTCAAAATATGAATTTGATGAAATTGATTTAATCGTTGCAAATGCTAAAACTGGAGAGATTTTAGGTTATGCAACAACACCTAGTTTTGATCCTAATATTTTAGATATTAAAAATTATTTAGATAGTAATATTACTTCCTTTGAACCAGGTAGTACTATGAAAATATATACCTATATGGCAGCTCTTGAAGCAGGAGTTTATAAAGGAAATGATACTTATATGTCAGGTTCATTTGAAACTAAAGATAAAACCATTATTCGAGACTGGAATAAAGTAGGGTGGGGAAGAATTACCTATGATAAGGGCTTTATTTATTCAAGCAACACAGGTGTTGTTAATATGATGGATAAATATTTAGATGCAACTATTTTAAAAAATTATTTAAAGAAACTAGGCTTTGGTTCTAAAACAGATATTTGTTTACCAAATGAAGGCAGTGGTAAAATTAATTTTAAATATGAAACTGAAGTGTTTAATGCTGCCTTTGGACAAGGTATTACAACGACACCTATTCAACATATTAAAGCTTTAACCTCAATTGCTAATGATGGAGAATTATTAAAACCATATATAGTTAAAAAAATAGTAAGTGATAGTGAAACAACTGAAAACAAAAGAACAGTTCATGCTAATGTTGCAAGTTCTGAAACCATTTCCTATATTAAAAATTTGATGTGGCATACAGTAAACGATCCGGATGGGGCAGCTCATGCTTATTATATAGAAGGGTATGATTTAATTGGTAAAACCGGAACAGCTCAAATAGCAAGTACAAACGGTAAAGGTTATTTAACCGGAGATCGAGACATTATAAGAAGTATATCTTTAATGTTTCCAAAAGATGATTCAGAAATTATAATCTATGGAGCAGCTAAAAGACCAGAAAACGTTAAAGTATTATCAGAACCTGTTAAAGACATTGTTAAAAATATTAGTAAATACTATAATATATATAAAGAACAAGAAACTACAACTGAACATGTATCAACTATAAATAATTATTTAAATCAAGATTTAGATCAAGTAGTTGCTTCCTTAAAAGAGAATAAAATAACTCCTATTATTATAGGATCAGGCAGAACTATAATTAACCAGTACCCTTTAAATAAAACTATAACCTCAGCTGATAAAGTATTTTTACTTACTAATAGTACCGATTACACTTTACCAAACTTAACAGGTTATTCTAAAAGTGATGTTGAAACACTTCTAACTCTTTTAAATGTTTCATATACTATAAAAGGACATGGTTATGTTGTTAAACAAAATATTCCTGAAAATACAAAAATAACCAAGGATTTAAAAATAGAAATAACTTTAGAAAGTAAATTAGCAGAATAATTTACTTTTTTTCTTGCATTTTCTAATCAATCCAAGTAAAATAGGAATAAAAGGAGACATAAAATGAATGAAATAAAATGTCCAAAATGTGGAACAACTTTTCAAATAGATGAATCTTACTATGATTCTATTATTAAACAAATAAAAACTAAAGAATTTAATCAAGAACTAGAAAAAAGAGAACAAATACTTTTAAATGAACAAAAAAATGCTATTAAATTACAAGAAATAACTTTAGAAAAAGAATTTAATAATAAATTACAAGAAAAAGAATTAGAAATATCAAAATTAACAAATAAATTAGAAAATATTGAAAAAGATAAACAAGAAAGAATAGATAGTACTAAAAAAGATTTAGAAACTATTTATCAAGAAAAATATAATGAATTAAATTTAAAAGTAGTTGATTTAGAAAATTCTTTAAAATTAAAAGAAATGGAAAATAAAAATAATTTAAATGAACTTAAAAGTAAATTAGAAATAGAAACTAAAGAATATAAAATTAAAGAACAAAATATAAAAGAAGTTTATGAAAATAAATTAAAAAGTAAAGATGAAATAATTGATTACTATAAAGATTTAAAAGCTAGACAATCAACTAAAATGATTGGAGAAAGTCTTGAAAAACATTGTCAAGAAGAATTTAATAAGTTAAGACCACTTTTTAAGGATGCTTATTTTGAAAAAGATAATGATATTAAAACTGGTTCTAAAGGAGACTTTATTTTTCGTGATTATCATAATAATCAAGAATTTGTTTCAATTATGTTTGAAATGAAAAATGAAGATGATAAAACAACTACTAAACATAAAAATGAAGATTTCTTTAAAGAACTTGATAAAGATAGAAAAGAAAAAAATTGTGAGTATGCTGTTTTAGTTTCACTTCTTGAAATTGATAATGATTATTATAATACAGGAATAACTGATGTTAGTTATAGATATCCTAAAATGTATGTAATTCGTCCTCAGTTTTTTATACCTATTATTACTTTAATAAGAGGAGCAGGAATGAATGCTTTAAATTATAAGTTAGAATTAGAAGAGTTGAAAAATCAAAATATTGATATATCTAATTTTGAAAATAATATGAATGCTTTTAAAGAAGGATTTGCAAGAAATTATCGTTTAGCATCAGATAAATTTAAAAAAGCTATTGAAGAAATTGATAAAACAATTGATCATTTACAAAAGACGAAAGAAGCTTTGTTATCAAGTGAAAACAATTTAAGAATTGCTAATAATAAAGCGGAAGATTTAACGATTAAAAAATTATGTAATAATGCTAAAAGTGTTGAAAGAATGTTTGAGGAGATTAAAAATGACTGATATAGAAATAAATAGAAAAGCTAAAAAAGAAAATATTTTAAAAATTGCTAAGAAATTAGATATTGAAAAAAAATATCTTGAATGCTATGGAACTGATAAAGCTAAGATTGATTTAAAAATTTTAAACAAACTTAATGATAAAACAAATGGTAAATTAATACTTATTACTAGTACTAATCCAACTCCTTATGGAGAAGGGAAAACTACTATGACAATTGGTATAGATGATGCTATGTCTTACCTTGGTTATAAAAGTTTAGCTGTTTTAAGAGAACCATCTTTAGGACCTGTATTTGGAATTAAAGGAGGAGCAACAGGTGGTGGGTATTCTCAAGTAGTACCAATGGAAGATATTAATTTACACTTCACAGGAGATATTCATGCAATTGAAGCTTGTAATAATTTATTAGCAGCTATTATTGATAATCATATTTATCAAGGTAATAAACTTAATTTAGATTTAAATAGAATTGAATTTAAAAGATGTGTTGATTTAAATGATCGAGCTCTTCGTAATGTTTTAATAAAATATGATAATAAAGGTTTAGAAAGATTAGATAATTATAACATTACAGTTGCTAGTGAAATAATGGCTATTTTATGTTTAGCCAAAGATTTACCTGATTTAAAAGAAAAACTCGGTAATATTTTAATTGGTTATAATAAAAAAGGTAAAATGATTTTTTGTAAAGATTTAAAATGTGTTGATGCTTTAGCAATTTTACTTAAAGATGCCCTAAAACCTAATTTAGTTCAAACGTTAGAAAATAATCCTGTTATAATTCATGGAGGACCTTTTGCTAATATTGCTCATGGTTGTAATAGTATAATAGCAACTAAAATGGGTTTAAAACTTGCTGATTATGTAATAACGGAAGCAGGTTTTGGAGCCGACCTTGGAGCTGAAAAGTTTTTAGATATTAAATGCCAACTTGCTAATTTAAAACCAAATGTAATTGTAATCAATTCAACTATAAGAAGTATCAAATATAATGCTGGAATTACCAAAGAAAAAATTGGCTTAGAAGACTTAGATGCTCTTGAAAAAGGAATATGTAATCTAGATGCTCATATTAAAAATATGCAAAAATATACTAAAAATATTTTAGTTTGTTTAAACAAATTTACAACTGATACCGATTTAGAAATTGCTTATGTTAAAAAACATTGTCAAGAATTAGGTTGCAAATTTCAAGTATCAACTAGTTATGTAAATGGAGGAAAAGGAGCAATTGAAGTTGCTAAAGAAATAGTTAATCTATGTAATAATCAAGTTGATTTTAAACCTTTATATAATTTTAATGAGACAATTATTAATAAAATTAACATAATTGCTAAAGAAATATATCATGCTGGAAATGTTATTGTAAGTAATGAAGCTAAGGAAAAAATAGAATTATTTACAAAGAATGATTTTAGTAATTTACCAGTTTGTATTGCTAAAAATCAATATTCTTTAACTGATAATCCTAAAATACTTGGTTCACCTAAAGACTTTACTATGACAGTTCAAGATGTAAGATTAGCATCAGGTGCTGGTTTTATCATTGTTTTAATGGGTAATATTACAACCATGCCAGGTTTATCTAAAGATCCGGCTTATTTAAAAATGAAAATTTCTAAAAATTATAAAATAAGTGGTTTATTTTAAAAACTACTTGAAAATTAAGAAAATATTTGATAAAATTTAATTATAAAAAATACATAATAATTCGCAAATGAAATAACAACTTTCCTTATTTTATAAGGATTTCATTAAAAATATTTGCAAATTAAAATGTATAAAAAAGGAGTTGATTTTCATGAATAAACTAAATAATTACTTTACAACTAATCAAACTCCAACTTTACAAAACTTTACATGGGGGGGGGT
>CAKPFH010000012.1 GCA_934153655.1 uncultured Bacilli bacterium | reverse complement strand
ATAGAACCATAACTACTACTTCTTTAATAATTACAAGACTATTTAACCACATAAATATTATTTTTTCAAGTACTTTTCACTAATTTTTTAATGCAATCTCAAATGGATCTGATTTAGTACCTGTTCCACCTGTTATAACAACATTTGTTTTTAAGAAGATTGAAGGACGAGCAGCAACAGCGGCGTAAGAAATGTGATTGCTGAAGCCGCCAGAACCATCGCTGCCAACGAGCAAACCAAAAGAAGAACTATATTGTGTAGAAGGTGTTATTAACCATATAATACTTGAACTACTTTGGCCTAATCCTTGTTGACTTGCAAACATTTCTCCTAGTCTTGGTAGTCCTACATAACCAGTATTCCAAATACTTGTTGTTTTAACGCAACTTTTAGTTGTTTCTGTGGTATTATTTGTATTACATAAAGAATTTTTATAACTTATACCAAAATCGTTTGTTTTTATATAATATGTTCCTTTATCTAACATATTAATTGATGCTAAACTATTATACCAGGTATTATTCAAATAATAATCCCAGTACTCGTCACTATCTCCATTTCCATAGGTTGTATTTGTACTAAACTTTTTAGTTAAGGTTGTGGTTCCACTTTTTACATAATCATTTTTATTTAATTTAGTTTTTCCGTCTTCTATACCAACTATCCTATATAATTCCTTAGTTGAAGTATCTCCATCTTCATCAAATATTACATATTCTCCTATTGTTCTTGTATTCAATAAAGTTGTATTTATAGTTGGTTGTTCCTTATCTCCTGATATTGTATATGGATTATCTTTTGTTCCGGTTCCACCTGAAAGTTGGATATTTGGTTTTAGATTTATTGATGGACGAACACTTTTGCTATATAAAGGATCGTCATTGTAAGCACTATCGGCATAAACGTACCAAATATTGGAAGAACTATATGGATTTAATAACCACCACTTATAACCTATACTTAAATAACCAAATGAAACACTTGTATTTTTATAACTTAAATAATATTCATAACTATTCAAAAGTCCTACAGGAGTATTTTTACCAATTGTTGAATTATTTATTAAAGTTGTTTCAGGTAATTTAGTACTTATATCCATATAACTACTTGTATTAGAATTAGTTATATTCCAAGTACTATCTTCTACTATTATATTTTTATAATTATATAAAGTATCTAAAAAATCTTCATTTAACCATTGATATACGTATGAGCCTGTATAAGATGTATCATCTTTTTTAGAAACATCATAAAAACTTATATCATCTTTTTGATTGTATGAAATAGTTGTAATTGCATCATCTGTTATCATTTTCATTGTTCCATCTGGACTAATTGCTGTTACTCGCCAAAGTTTACCAGAATACCAAACATAGTTAAAGTTAATACAATCTTTTGTTCCAGATATGTAAGTAATACCATCTTCTTCTACTTCGGTTTTACATGATGTATCACTAGGATTATTAACACTTTCTATAATAGCATTTTTAACTGGAACACTTAAAGTTGTATTTAGTTTTAATTCTATTCCTTGTTCAAGAGGTATTGGATATCCTGTTAAACCTCCTTGAGTACCTAGTTTAATTGTTATATCATTTTGACCAGTATTGGTAAAAGTAAAACTAAATGATTTAGATGAAGTCATATCACCTTCTACTATATCATTTGGAAATGTTGTAGTTGATGTTACATTGAAAGTAGATATTCCTGATACTACTTCATAGTACATTTTATAACCTATTTGATTGGTTAATTCCGTTGTTAAATTAACTGTTAAAGTAATATTACTTCCTTTTGGTATAGTAAAAGTATTATTATCTTTATTTACTACATCTGTTACTATGTCTATTGTTGCTGTTTTTAAAACTATAACACTGTTTTTTATAACTGATACTTCATAATAAGCATATGATGAATACATTCCTAAAGTAATAACGGTTAAGAATAATAAAATAATAATAAATTTCTTGTTTAGATTAATTTCTTTTTCTAACATACAAACTCCTTTTTAATATAAAAAAACATGATTAAAATTATAGATATTTTCTATATTTTAATCATGTAATTTTCTTTATATTTTTTATTATTTTTAATTAACAAATTTGCTGTGATATATATATATATATATATAGTGTTATAAGGGTTTCCATGATGAATACTTGTCCACTTATATACATATTTAATCACAGCCTTTCTATTATTAATATACCTAAATTATAAAATATTTTTTTTAATTAATCAATTCTTTTTATTAATTTTTTAGATTTATTTATTTCTTCTATAATTATTTCTTTGTTAACATCTAAATTAATTCTTTGAATACTTTTATTTTCTATTTCTTTTATTTTATATAAAACATTTGTTAATTGTTTACAAATATCTTGTTTATATTTTAAATTAGTTATTTCATCTTGAAAAGTATTATCATTTATTTTTAATAATAAAGTTATATTTTTTAATTCATTTAATAATTCTTCTTTTTCTTTATTATCTATGTTTAAAGTATTAATTTTTAAAATAGTATTTTCTATATCAACTAAGATAGTATATTCAAATGGTGGTATATTATCTAGTTTTAATTCTTTTATTTTTACTTTTTCTTTACTTAAGATATTATTTATATATTTAATAATTAAATCTTTTTTATTTTTGATGATTAAGTAAGAACATTTTAAAAGAAATAAAATAGATTTAAAAATAGTTAAGATAAAGTTAAGACCAATTAAAGAGTTTAAAGCAATTGAAAAGAAAGTAAATAATACTATTACTAATAATAGAATAATTATAAGTACTATGATAGTATATATTTTACCTTGCTTTAAATCATTTTTTAAATTATATCTAGTTAATAATTTTTTTATTATTTTAGTATATTTATTATATAGTTTTTCTATTATCTTTTCTACTTTATTAGAAGATAATATTTTATCTATTAATTTTTTCATGAAAATACTACCCCCTTGGGTAGTATTTTACTATACTTCGTTCATGTATTCAAGTAATCTTAAGAATACTTTTATACTTCTTTTATCTAGTCCTTTTCTTTTTAGTTTTCTTATTTCTATTCTTTTTTTAGAAATTGATAAATCTTTATCAAATAAAATTCTTGCTATTGGATCTTTTAAAATAGTAGGTGCTTCCATATCAGATAAGATACTATCTATATCATCATTTAAAAGCATCAAGGCATCTATTTCTATATCACTTCCTTGACAATTAATAGTTAATTGAGCATTTGTAGGAACATTTTTAACTTCAATTACAAAGTCTGTATCCATTAGATAAGATTTAAATTCTAATTCTTTGTCATTTAAATAAACATTTACATTGTTAGCCATTTTAGTATTTCTAAATCTTATTTTATAATCTCTTTCATTGAATAATAGGTTTGGATTACCATCTATTGGTCTTATTATTAAAGTATAGTTGTTAGTTAAATAATTATAATCTATATTAGTAATTGCATAAGAACCATTTTTATAATTATTAGTAATACCATCATCTTCATATAAATTATAAGAATTACTATTACCTGGAAAAACATGAATTTCTAATTCTTTAGGAGACTTAGTACTCATTAAATCATTTATACCAGCAAGAGGAATAATACTTCCAGCTTTTACAAATACAGGATAATCTTCTATTTTATAGAAAGATACATATTTTTTATTACCAACAAACTTTTTACCAGTTTTAAAATCATACCAAATACCATCAGGAATAAAAAATCTTTGAATAGCACGATTAATTAAACTATCATTAGTTTTAACAATAGGGGAGATTAACATAGAAGAACCCAAGAAATATTGATTTATATAAGTAGGATCATCATAAGCAAAAGGGTAGTCATAATAAAATGGTTTTATTAAAGGTATTCCTTCTTTATGATAATGATACATTTCGGTATATAAATATGGTATTAATTGATTTCTAAGTCTTAAATAATAGGTTACTATATTATTAGTAACAATATCCCATCTCCATGGTTCTCTTTTATAATAAGTTCCATTTTCAGTATTAAATCTTACATTAGGTGAGAAAACTGAAAATTCAACACTCCTTATATAAAATTCTTTATTTTCAATGCCTCCAACCGATCCTGCAACATCATGACTCCAAATAGAAACTCCAATATTAGAAGCTGTTAAATTAAAATAGGGTAAAAACTTTAATACATCAAAGCTTATTTCATTATGTCCTGAATATAAAACTGGATATCTATGAGGAGCAAAATTAGCATTTCTTCCTAAAACAATACTTCTTTTTCCACTTCTTTCCATATCTTTTTTCATGTAATCGTTTAAAATAAATAAAGAATTTCTATTTTCTAAAACATCATAGTCATTCCAAAATAAATCTATTCCCATAGCTTCTAAAGGATGAATAAATAACTTTAAATATAAATCCATAAATCTAGCATCAAAAGGGTTAAAATCTATATAACCTTTTTTATTTAAAGCTATATATTTTCTAGCTTCAGGAAAATAAGTCTCATGAGGAAATATTCCATCTTTAGGATTAACTTTTAATCCTACTTTAACTCCCATTTGATGTAAAACATTTATTAATTTAGGCGGATCTTTTATTAATTTAGTATTAAAAGTAAAACCAGATGTTTTAGAATAATCTTTCATTTTAATACTCCATTCATTATCAAATAAGAAAATTGAAATTGGAATACCATTCATTCGAAATTTATTCATTAAAGAAATTATATGTTCATCTTGATAAGGAATATCACGACTCCACCAATTACCAAGAGCATATCTTGGAATAAAAGATGGATATCCTGTTAAAGTAAAATAATCATGTAAAACTAAATTAAAATCATTACTATAAGCAAATAAATAAATATCTTTACTATCATTTTCTCTTTTATAAACGTTAGAGTTTTCATCTAATAATAAACTATTAGAATCATCTAAAACTAATAACATATCAGGATTTAACAAACCTTTTTCAAGAGGTGGTAATTTGGTTGTATTATCTAAAGATATAGTTGTTCCTCCATAATTTTTAACTTCTTTTTGAGTATAAAACCATTCTTTTTTACTATAAGTTATTAAAGCTGATAAACTTTTTTCACTTAGTTTAGCATTTTTTAAATATTTAAAATTCATATATTTAGTACTTATATAAATATATGCTTGATCTTCTTTAACTTCAAATAAGGGTCTTTCAAATTTTCTTTTTAAGACTAAACTAGTAGCTGAATCAATGAATTTACCTGATTCATTATATTCAATTCTTATTAATCTTTCTGTTAGTACTTCTATTCTATATTTTGGACCAATAAAAATACATTTATCATTTACTTTTAAATCATCTTGATTTATTTTAAATTGAGGACCTAAATTATACATAATAACCTCCTATTTATCTAAAAATCTTATATAATATTCATCATATGTCATTTTACTTTCATAGACTTTTTCGGCAATACTACCAACATAACGATAATGCCAAGATTCATATTTATAACCTGTTATATCTTCTGTTTCTTTTTTATATCTTAAAATAAAACCATATTTATGAGCGTTTTTACTTAACCATTTACTTTCTTTAGTACCAGCAAAAGTATTACTAGACTCAGCTTTAATATCAACTGCCAAACCTGTTTGATGCTCTGAAAAACCTGCATGAGCAGCATAAGACTCAGCATATTTTTTACCATATGTTTTTAAATATAAATTATAAGTATCTTCTTGACTTTTGTAATCTCTATATCCTGATCTAAATATTACTTTATAACCAGTTTCTTTTTTACAATCATCTGACATCTTAATAAAAGCTTCATACATTTCTTTATTTGCTTTTTGTTTAGAATCAATTGCATATTCTTTAGCTACACTTACTAAATCACTTGGTATAAAATCTTTATCTAATCCATTATATTTATTAACAAGCATTGTTATGGAAAACTTAGAAACAGTATTAGCATCTTCATAATAATTTTTATTAAGACCAATATTAACATTAATTACTATATTTTCATAATCAATATTATTTTCTTTTTTATAATCAATATATTCTTGATAATTACTAAGTTTAAAAAAATCAAATTGTAAATAATTATCTATTCCTTCTTGATAATCTAATTTAAGAAATTCTAAAACATCTTCTTCATTACTATTTTTTAAAATACCATTTATTTCTTTAGCATTATAACCTTTATCTATCAAGGAATTAGTTAAAGAAACAAAATTAGTTATATTACTATCATTTAATTCTAAATAAACATTAAAATTTTTATCTTTATAATCTTTACTATTAAATATTTTATCTAAAGTTTTATTATTTTTACTATTTAGTACTTGATCTTTTTTACCATATTTTAAAATAGTATTAATACTAGTATCACTATAATTTAGTTGTTTTAATACATGATTGTTATATAATTTAATAGGATTAATGATTTCTATTACTATTAATAAAACTATAATACTTAAAATAATAATATTTTTTTTATTTAATTTTCTTTTCATATTCGCCTCTATTATATGTTTATTATATCATTTAAAAAATACGTTGTAAATTTAATCTTGTACTTTTTTTAAATAAGTGTTATTTTATTTACAGGTGAGTTTATGTATTTAAATAATAAAAGATATTATACTTTAGATAGTTTTTATAAAGAAAAATTTGGTTGTAAAATTGCTAAGGTTAGTTTAAATTGTAATTTTACTTGTCCTAATAGAGATGGTACTAAAGGGGTAGGGGGATGTATTTATTGTTCTAGCCTTAGAAGTGGTGAGTATGCTGGTTTTGTTGAAGATGATGTTATAACTCAGTTTAATAAGGTTAAAGAAGTGATGCTTAATAAATGGAAGAATTGTAAATTCATTGGTTATTTTCAAGCTGGAACTAATACATATGCTCCAGTTGATGTGTTAAAAGAAAAATTTGAACCAATTTTAAAACTTAAAGATGTTGTTGGTCTTAGTATTGCAACAAGACCAGATTCTATAACTGATGAATGTCTAGATTATTTAACTGATTTAAATAAAAGAACTTTTTTAACTGTTGAACTAGGTCTTCAAACAATTCATGATAAAACTAGTAAATTAATTAATAGATGTCATTCCCTAGAAGAATTTGAAAACATGGTTAAGAAATTAAGAGAAAGAAAAATAAATGTTGTTGTTCATATTATAAATGGACTTCCATATGAGACAAAGGAAATGATGCTTGAAACAGTTAAATATTTAAATAACTTAGATATTCAAGGTATTAAAATTCATATGCTTCATGTTTTAAAAAATACTAAATTAGCTAATATGTATGAAGAAGAAAAATTTCCTATTTTAACTAAAGATGAGTATATTGACATTGTAGTAAATCAATTAGAATTATTAAGAAGTGATATTGTAATAAATAGAATAACTGGAGATCCTAAAGTAGATGATTTAATTGCACCAACATGGTTAGTTAAAAAATTTGTTGTTTTAAATGATATTGATAAAGAACTTAAAAGAAGAGATACTTATCAAGGTAAAAAAGCCAAAAAAATAAACTAAATTAATTTTTTTAGTTTATTTTTTTACCACATTCTGGGCAATAATTAGCAGATTTATTTAATCTAGCTCCACAAGAAGAGCAATAATTAGGTTTAATTTTTTCTTCTTTGGTTGTTTCTTCTTTTACTTCTTCTTTGGTTTCATTTTCTTTTGTTTCTTCTTTAGTTTCAGTTATATTTTCTTCTTCATAAGGTTTTAAAATACTAGAATTGAAATACAATGGTATTCCTTTAAAGAATAAAGATAAAACTGTATAACTAGTTGATTTTTCAGGTACTAAATATTTATAAATTTTATTATAAGATAAAACTGATAATACCATTAAAGCAATTGATACTGGTCCATCTAATACTCCTACTAAATAAACAGCACTTAAAGCAAGCATGATGTATGGAATTTGTTTGTTTTCTGAACCATTTTTTTCATAAACTTCAAAGCCTAATTTTCCAAGTAGATAATGATAACCTATTGGTATAAAGGCAAGCCATGGATTAGCAATATTATTTTTTTTAGCAAGTTCCATTAATCCTAAAGAACTAAATACATATAAAATCACGGCTGCTATTAAAAATATTAAAATTAAAAACATTCCAAGAGGACCTAAAGCTAAACTTAAATCCTTTAAATCACTAAACTCTTCTATATAACTCACTATATCACCTATTAAATCTAAAATGGCAAATGTCGCCATCTTGCATTACATAATCCTTTCCTTCTATTCTTAATTTTCCAGCTTCTTTAGCTTTTAATTCACTACCACAACTAATTAAATCTTCATAACTAATAACTTCAGCCTTGATAAATCCTTTTTCAAAATCTGTATGAATTATTCCAGCACAAGCAGGTGCTTTCATACCATCTTTAAAAGTCCAAGCTCTTACTTCTTCAGGTCCAACCGTAAAATAAGTTTTTAAGCCAAGGAGTTCATAAGTTGCATTAATTAAATCATCTAAACCACTAGCTTTTATACCTAACATTGCTAGCATTTCCTCTTTTTCTTCAATTGATAATTCAGATAATTCACTTTCAACCTTAGCACACATTTTAATAACTTTACTATTTTTAGCATATTCTTTTAAAGCTAAAACATAATTGTTATCAGGAAGAGCTAAATCACTTTCATCTATGTTAGCCATATAAATAATTGGTTTTAAAGTTAGAAATTGAAAAGCTTTTAGTTTTAATTTTTCATCATCAGTAAAACTTATTTCTCTTAAAGGAATAGCTTTTTCAAGAGCATCTTTGGCTTTTTTTAAAGCTGATACTTCTAGTAAAGAATCACTGTCTTTTGTAGTCATAGCTTTCTTTTCTATTTTTTCTAATCGATTATTAATTATTTCTAAATCACTTATGGTAAGTTCTAAATTAATTATTTCAACATCACGTACTGGATCACATCCACCTTCAACGTGAATAATATTATTATCATCAAAACATCTAACAACTTCAACAATTGCATCTACTTCTCTTATATGTGATAAAAACTTATTACCAAGTCCTTCTCCAGTTGAGGCTCCTTTAACAAGTCCTGCAATATCAGTAAATTCAAAACTTGCTAAGATTAATCTCTCTGGCATATACATATCATTTAAAACATTCATTCTCATGTCAGGAACACTTACTATTCCAACATTTGGTTCAATAGTTGCAAATGGATAATTTGCTGCTAATATATTTTGCTTTGTAATTGCATTAAATAAAGTTGATTTTCCTACATTTGGTAGTCCAACTATTCCTGCTTTTAAACTCATCTTTTACCTCCTACACAGTTGGATATACATTTGGTCCAATTGGTAAACCTATTATATACCATCCTATTAAAAGTAGCAACCAAGTAATAGAAATTATTATACAATATGGCATAATTATTTTAATAGATTCAAAAATACCAATTGGTTTTGATTTATCAGTATTATAAATATTCATATAAGCAATAAATATGACAAAGAAAGCTGAAAGAGGAGTTATTCCCTTAGTCATAGAATCAGCTGCCCTTAAAACAAATTGTAAAAACTGAGGGGAAAAATTTGATTGCATCAAAGGTGGAACAATAACAGGTGCTAAAATTACCCATTTAGCTTGAGCTGTTGTTAAGAATAAATTAGCTAAAGCAATTAATAAAATAGCAAGTATTAGTAAAGGTACACCTGAAAAAGGTAAGCTATCAATTACATTAGCAACTATTCCAGTTAAAACTGTACCTATATTTGTCTTTTTAAAAATTGCTACAAACTGAGAAGCAATAAATATTAAAATTATTATTCCTCCTAAATTTTTTAAATTATCATGACAACCTTCAAATACATCAACATCACGCTTAAATTTCTTAGAACCAATTCCATAAGCAAGACCAGTTGTAATAAAAACTAAACTCATCATATAAGTAAATCCATCTTGAAAATAAGAATTATCTCCAAATATTTGTTTTAAATAAGTATTTTCATTCATATCTAAAAGCATTCCTGATAAGGGTAGGTTAGGTATAACTGAATAAATAAATATTCCTATTATAATTAAAGCTGAAATAACAGCATATTTAAATCCTCTTTTTTCATTATATTCACGATTTAATTTTTCTTGTTCTTGTTCTTCAACATCTATTACTTCAACATCATATTCTTGCATTAAATCTTTCTTTTCTTTAATACGACCAAACTTTGGAACAACTATCTTTTCAACAATAATTGTTCCAATAATTGATAAAACTATAGTTGAAATTATCATAATATATAAATTTGATAATAAACTAACATGATATGTTACATCTACAAGTCTTGCAGCACTTGTTGTATAAGGAATTAAAGCAACTTCTGATGAACCAACAAATATTGTTGTTCCGGCTCCAAAGGCAACTCCACAAAAAGCAGCGACTACCCCTGATAAGGGATTTCTTTTCTTAGATTCAAATATTCTAGCAGCAAGAGGTATTAAAATAATATAACCAATATCATTTATAATAGAAGAAATAGTTGCTATAAAAATAATCATAAAAGTTATTTTTTTATTATCAATACGACTAAATATTTTTTTAAATAATAAATCTAACAAACCACTGGCTTCACTAACAGCTAAACCAATTGCTACAATTAAAAACATACTAAGAGGAGCAAAAGAAATAAAATTTCTACTTGCATTACTAATCATATATTTCAAGCCATCATAATTAAATAAATTCTCAACAGCAATAGTATTTTGAATAGCAGATAAATCAGTTGCACTAATTGTACTATAAGTTGTTTGAAATTTTAAACTACTTAAAATAAAACTAGCAAAAATTGTTAAAACTATTAATAATAAATAAGTAGTAACAGGATGAAATTTAATTTTTTTTAAGTGCCTTTTTTTATTCACTTTTATCACCAACCTGTACTATTTTTTTAATTTTTTTATTAAATTCAACTCGAGGTAACATAACAACTCGTCCACAGTTTAAACATTTAATTTTTATATCAGCACCAAGTCTTACAACTTCCCATAAATTAGCTCCACAAGGATGTCCTTTTTTCATAATAACTTGGGTATTAATATCATAATTTAAATCTTTCATAAGCTTACTCTTCAATACCTAAAATTTCCATAATTCGGTTAAAATCTTCTAAACCTGAAAAATCAATTATTACTTTAGTAGATGTAACTCTTACTTTGGTACTTAACTTATCACATAAATATTCTTGAATATATTTATAAGTTCTTATTTCTTCAGTTTCTTTTCTACCAGAAGCAACTCTTTTTTCAATTGTTTTATCTTGAGCTATTTCATCTAAAGCTATAGTTGTTAAACCTTCATTTATAACTTTATCAGCAAGTTCTTCTACTTTTTCAGGATCTTTTATTTTACTTAAAGTCCTTGCATGAGTTAAAGGAATTTTACCATCTATTACTAATTGTTTAACAGAATCTGGTAAATTTAATATGCCAATTATATTAGTAACATAGGTTCTTGTTTTTCCTAATTTCTCAGCTAATTGTTGTTGACTAATTCCTCTTGTGTCTAAAATTCTTTTTAAAGCAAGAGCTTCTTCAATTGGATTTAAGTCTTCTCTTTGTAAATTTTCAAGAAGAGCAATTTCCATCATTTCTTGATCATTAAACTCACGAATTATGGCTGGTACTGTATCAAATCCTGCTAATTTACTAGCACGAACTCTTCTTTCTCCAGCTACAAGTTCATAACCTTTAATACTTTTCTTTAAAATTACTGGTTGAATTACTCCATGTTCTTTGATGGACTCAGCAAGTTCTGATAAAGCACCTTCTTCAAATGTTTTTCTTGGTTGATATGGATTACTTCTTATTTCTTCTATTTTTATATTAGTTATTTCTTCTTTTGGAGTAGAGGTAACAATTTTTTCTTCTAAACTGTCCATATCTAATACTTCGGCTCCAAATAATTCTTCAAGCCCCATTCCAAGAGCTCTTCTTCTATTCGTTTCCATTTCTCATAATCACTTCCTTTGCTAAATTTATATACGCTTCTGATCCTTTACTTTTAGGATCATATGCAACTATTGGTTTGCCATGACTAGGTGCCTCAGCTAACCTTATTAATCTTGGTATAATTGTATCATAAACTCGATCTTTAAAATAACTTCTTATTTCTTCAATTACATCAAGTCCTAAATTAGATTTAGATAACATTGTTAAAAGTACTCCTTCAAGATCAAGATTTGGATTTAAATTCTTTTGTGTTAACATGATTGTATTTAATAACTGAGTTATACCTTCAAGAGCAAAGAATTCACATTGAACTGGTATTATAACAGAATCACTTGCTGTTAGGGCATTTGTTGTTATCATTCCTAAACTTGGAGGACAATCAATTATAATATAATCATATTTTTCTTTTACCCCCTCCATATGTTCTTTTAATTGATAAGCTTTTCTAAAACCTGGAGATACTTTACTTTTTTCAATTAATTCAATATCAATTCCTGCAAGTTGAATTGTAGCAGGTATCATCCATAAATTTTTAAATTCCGTTTTTAGAACTACTTCATCAACTATTGCTGTGCCTCGAAGTAAATCATATACACTTTTATTTATATCACCTTTATTAATACCAACACCTGTTGTTGCATTACCTTGAGGATCTAAATCAATTAATAATATTTTTTTACCAAGAAGGGCAAGAGATGCAGCTAAATTAATACTAGTTGTTGTTTTTCCAACTCCTCCTTTTTGATTTACTAATGAAATTATTTTTCCCATGATTACCACCTTTTCTTTATGTTGACAAATATATTCTATCAAAAAATGAGAAAAAAGCAAAGATATTTAATAATAAATTAAAAAAAATAGAAGTTAATCTATTTCTTAATTTTAATTATAATTTGGTAGTAATCATCAAAATCAATTTCTTCACTATCTAAATTAATACCATCTTCTTTTATTCGATCAGTTGTTTTCTTAAGTTCTAAAACAGCATCTCTTGTTGAAAATAAAGTTCTTTGATGATCAATTGAAACATAATTATTAGAGTTTTCATTACTATTTTCAGTGTTATTATTATCATTATTATCAATACTTTTGCTGCTATTATTATCAATATTTCCAGTTGCAATTGGTTCATTTGAAGAACTTTGAGGATTAATAGGAACTGGTTTAGCAAATAAAATATTTTGATATGCATCATCAAAAGGATTATCAAGTGCTTGATTATTTTCTTGATAATTGTCTTCAGTCATATCACTTTTTTCTTCATATGATGAATTTGGAACATTAACTATATTTAAAGGTTGATTAAATAAATCCCCTTGATTAGATTGATTAGTATAATTATTAATAGGCATATTCATTGAATTAAAATCTGTAAAAGTACTAGATTCATTCTTATTATCAAATTGATTATTATTAATTGTTTCAAAATTATTTAAATCATTAGAATTATTATAAGAATTATTACTAAAGTTATCGGTATTTTGATTATCAAAGTTAGGTAAAAACTTATTTTCAGATACTTTTGTTGTATTATCTTTAATATTACTTACAAAGAAATCTTTAGATACCGTTTGAGCTGGTGGAGTATTTTGATTTAAAACATAATTTTGATTACCATCAAACATAGAACCTAAGCCTATACTAGCATTAATTTCTGGTTTTTTAGGTTCATTAAATTGTTCATAAACACTTGCTTGAGTAGGTTGATTAAAATTATTATTAAAATTATTATCTTGATTATCACTATTACTTAAAATATTATTAGTATCATTAGAAGTACCATTATTAAAACTATCGAAATTATTAAAATTACTTTGTTCTGGAGCATTATCATAAGACATATTATTAAAGTTATTAGGCATATTATTAAATCCACCTATAGAACTTTTATAATCATTTAAACCCATGTTATTAAAACTATTACTAAAATTAGAAGTAGTTTTAGGTTCTTCATATGTATTAGCAAAGTTGGAAGTTGTTTGAGGTGCTTCATATGCATTACTAAAATTATTAGAAAAATTAGTAGATCCCATTGGATTATTATTGAAACCTCCTGTTGTATTAGTAGTATAATCAGCTTGATTTGAATTACTCATAGTTGGTATACTTGTATTCATATTACCTGGTTCCTCATAACTTCCTGTATTTAATTTTTTAATTTCATTATCAAGTTCTCTAACTGTTAATCTTTCGTTTTTAATTCTCTCTAATAATCTTAACTGAGTTTGTTTATCTTTTACATTTAATAAACTTCTAGCATGACGCTCTGATATTTGATTTTTTAAAAGAGCATCTTGAACTTCTTCTGGCAAAGCAAGAAGTCTTAATTTATTAGCAACCATTGGTTGACTTTTGCCCATTGTTTTAGCTAAATCTTCTTGAGTCATATTATCAAGTTCTAGAATTCTTTTATAAGTTCTAGCTTCTTCAATAGGAGTTAAGTTTTTTCTTTGAAGATTTTCTAAAAGTGATACTTTAGCACTTTCTCGATCATCCATATTTTTTATAATTGCAGGAATTGTAGTAAGACCAGCAAGAGCACTTGCTTTCGTTCTTCTTTCACCAGCAATAAGTTCATATTTGTTTCCTACTTGACGAACAATAATTGGTTGAATTACTCCATGTTCTTTAATAGAATCTGCAAGTTCTTCTAAACCAGTTTCATCAAATACTTCACGAGGTTGAAATCTATTTGGCATAATATCATCTATTCTTAAATAAACAATCTTGTTGTCTTCATTATTATTCATAAAATCCCTCTTTTCTTTTTACAATTACCCTATAATAATATATTATAACATAATTTGTAATTTTACAATTCAATATTTTATTTTTTTAAACTTTTTTTAATAACTGAATAATTCCTTGGATACTTTAAATTAGTAGATTTAAGTTTTCTAATAACAACTAAATTTCTTTTACTATTTTCAATTGGTAAATTAAATTCAATTATATTTTCTAGTTTACTATCTAATTTTTTAATAATATCTAAACTATTATCTATTTCAAAATCAACATTACTTTTCATAGCAATAAATAATCCATTTACTTTAACTGTTGGAATAATTATTTCACTTAATACTTGCAAAGAACTAACAGCACGAGCAACCACTATATCATATTTTTCTCGGTTATTCTTAGCATAATCTTCACATCTATAACAAACTGTATCAATTCCAGTAAGATTTAATTCTTTAATTATTTCATTTAAATAATTAATTCTTTTATTTAAAGAATCTAAAAGAGTTATTTTTAAGTTTGGAAAAACTATTTTTAAAACAATTCCTGGAAAACCTGCTCCCGTTCCTACATCTAAAAGTGTCAAATTATCTTGTAAATTAACAGCTTTAACAAGAGTTAAACTATCATAAAAGTGTTTTAAATACACTTCTTCTTCTTTAACAATAGTAGTTAAATTAATTTTTTCATTCCAATAAATAAGTAAATGATAAAATTTATCTAATTTAGTTAATTTTTCATCATCTAGGGTAATACCTAATTTTAAGACTTCTTTTATAAACTCATCTTTAGTCATTTTTATACCTCTTTAAATAAACACTTAAAATTGCTATATCACTTGGATTAACACCACTTATACGAGAAGCTTGTCCAAGAGTTAAAGGTCTAACTTTATTTAATTTATCTCTAGCTTCACTAGCAAGATTTGGTACATCTGAATAATTAAAATCTGAACTAATTTTAATACTTTCCATTTGTTTTAACTTCATAGCTTCTTTTTCTTCTTTTTTAATATAACCCTCGTATTTAACATTAATTTCAACTTCTTCTAAAACATCATCTGAATATTCTTCTTTAATTAAATTTAAATTAACAAAGTCTAAAATACTAATACCAGGTCTTTTTAGTAGTTCATATAAAGTAATTCCGTCTAAAATAGAAGTGTTTAATTCTTTTAAAATATCTGTATCTTTAGTAGTTATTTTAGTTAGTTTTAAATAAGTTATTAACTTATTAATATTTGCTTTCTTTTCTTGAAATAATTGGTATCTATTGTCATCTATTAAACCTATTTCATGACCATATTCACGAAGTCTTAAATCAGCATTATCATGACGAAGTAATAATCTATATTCAGCACGTGATGTTAACATACGATAAGGTTCTTTAGTTCCTTTAGTTGTAAGATCATCTATTAAAACGCCAAGGTAGGCTTCATCTCTTTTTAAAATTAAAGGTTCTTTGCCTCTTAATTTTAAACTAGCATTAATTCCAGCCATTAAGCCTTGAGCAGCTGCTTCTTCATAACCACTTGTACCATTTATTTGACCGGCTGTAAATAAATTTTCTATTATTTTATTTTCTAAACTAGGTTGCATTTCCAAAGGATCAATTGCATCATATTCAATTGCATAAGCATATTTTTTAATAACAGCATGTTCAAGTCCTTTTAAACTATGTACCATTTTATCTTGAATATCATGAGGCATACTAGTAGAAAAACCTTGTAAATAAATGTCATCATAAAATCTACTTTCAGGTTCAAGGAATAATTGATGACGTTCTTTATCAGCAAAACGAACAACTTTATCTTCAATTGAAGGACAATATCTTGGTCCAATTCCTCTAACATATCCTCCATACATACTAGATTTTTCTAGATTATCTTTAATTATCTTATGCGTTTCTAAATTAGTATAAGTTAAATAACATGGTTCTTGTTCTTCTATTTTATATAAAGGTTTAGTATCATAACTAAATGTTCTTAAAACCTTATCCCCATCTTCTCTTTCAAGCACACTATAATCAATTGAAGATTTTTCAATTCTTTGAGGCGTTCCCGTTTTAAGTCTTTGAATAGTAAGACCAAATTTTCTTAAATTATTACTTAAATTCTTAGCTTCTTTTTCTCCATGTGGTCCTCCTGGGTGTCTTTCACTTCCTACTAAAATATCAGCTGCTAAATAAGTACCAGTTGTAAGAATTACTATTTTACTATTAATTGCTAAACCATCTTCTAGTTTTATACCTTTAACCATATTATCTTCAATAACTAAATCATCAACAATAGCTTCTTTAATTTCTAAGTTTTCTTGACTTTCTAAAGTCTTCAACATTTCCTTTGGATAAATAATTTTATCAGCCTGAGCCCTTAAAGCCCAAACAGCAGGACCTTTTTTAGTATTTAACATTTTAAGTTGAATATGACTTTTATCAGTATTAATACCCATTTCTCCACCAAGAGCATCTATTTCTCTAACTAGTATTCCCTTAGCAGGACCTCCAATACTAGGATTACAAGGCATATCAGCAATATTTTTAATATTACCAGTAATAAGCATAGTCTTATGACCTAATCTAGCACAAGCAAGACTAGCTTCACATCCAGCATGACCTCCACCAACAACAATTACATCAAACATAACACCACTTCCATAACAATAAAGAGATTATACACTAAAATAACTAAAATGTAAATAAAAAGAGAAAACTAATTCTCCTTATAAAAACTATTAATAGTATAATTACTAAAATCAAGTTTATTAATCATTTCTTTACATTCAGTAAAAGATAAATCTTCAATATCACTTAACTTATCATAATCATAATAACTAAATAAATTAATATTATCAAGATAACAATCAATAAAATATATATTATCATCTCTTCTTATTAATAAATCAACTAGTTTCCTCTTTTTAAAAGTATTAAATTTATCTTCTCTAAACTCCTTATTATTTATTTTATCTTTAATTAAATCTAAAAACTTATCTTTATAGTCAGTATAAATACCATAACTTAAAATTAAATAATCAGCAACATATCTAATATCATAATCTATTCTATGAAAAGAAATATTTTCTTCACTTAACTTATCAACACATAAAAAATTATCATCATTAAAAAAATCTACATAAAAGTCTAATTTTACTCTTTCAAAAGGAGTAAAATCTTTTAAACTAATTTTATAACTAATTTTAGTATAATTAGTATTAGTCTTAGATTTAAAACTATATTCTTTTCTTTTAACTTCAGCTAATTCATTTTTAGATGTATCTAGTTCATAAGAATTAAAACTTAGTTTATTATATATATTTTCTATATATTTAATCATATCATCAATTTTAAAATTACCAGCAAGAAAAATAGTTTCATTAGATGGAACATAAAATAAATCATGACTAAGTACTAATTTATCATAAGTAATATTTTCTAA
Organism: uncultured Bacilli bacterium; assembly: GCA_934153655.1. Taxonomy (GTDB): domain Bacteria; phylum Bacillota_I; class Bacilli_A; order RF39; family UBA660; genus RUG591. Next base: position 11,319 of record CAKPFH010000012.1, on the reverse strand, counting down.
ATCTGATAAATTACCAAGAATATTTTCCTCTGGGTAATTAAAGAATAAACTTTTAAACTTTTCTTCATCTAATTTATTAAGATCATTTTTTAAATTTCCTTGAATTTCCTCTTTAATAGGTTCTTTAACAGTTAAAATATCTTCTTCTTTAAATTTTTTATCATGTAAAGAAATTATTAATTTTTTAATATTAGTTTTAAAATTTTTAACACAATCAATATAATAATCTGTATGATCATAATAAGTTCTACCATTAAATCTTGTATCATCTCTTGCATATACTTCAAATAAATTACCATATTTACTTTTCTCAAGTAAAATATGTTCTAAAAAATGAGCACATCCTGTTGGTATCTTTATTTTTTCTTGATTAACTAATACTTCATCATTTATACAACCAAACTTAATTAAAATATCAAAATAATAAAAACGCATGGTAGTATTTCTTAATAAAACAAGTTTTAAACCGTTTTTTAAAGTAATAACTTTAATTTCTTTCATCTAATTCTCCTTCAGCTAAATAAATAGTATCTAATTTTAACTTAGATATATAATTAGCAAATAAATCTATATCTACTTCTTGATACATTTTTAAATCAGAAGCAGAGTAAGAATCTAAATTTAAATCTTTGGAAATTCTATCAGACATTTTATCTTGTCTGTATTCGGCATGCCTTTTTAAAAAAAGTTTAAAATTATTAATTGCTACATCTACATATTTTTTTAAATTATTTTTATCTTGTAATTCTTGAAAACACTCCTCAATTAGTTTTAAAACTATATCTTTTTTAGATACATTTAAAGAAACAAAAATTTCTAAAATACCATAATCTTTATCAATACGAGAAGAAGCATCATAAATTAAATTATTATCTATTCTAAGTTTTTTATATAAAGGTGATAATCCAGCCGATAAACTTAAAATATCATCTAGTAAAATTAAATATTTTAAATCATTTTCTACCATATCTTCTTTTATATAACCAAGATATAAAATACTAGTAGTAATTGGAAATTTTTTTTCAACAAACTGAGTAGTCTTTCTAGGTTTTAAAAAATCATAATTACTAGGAACAATTAATTTTTCTTTATCTATAACAAAGTAATCACTTGTTAAATCTTTAACTTCTTCTCTTGTAAGATCACCTTGAATATATAATAAACCTGAATTATTTAAAACATTTTCTTTATAATAAGAATATATATCTTTAGAAGTAATTTTATCTAAAGTATCAAGATGAAAAATACGAAAATCACTACGAAGTCGAGGATTTATAGCTTCATAAAACAAGCCATATATCAAATTATAATAATCATTTTTAAAATCTTTAAAATAATCTTTTAAGTAATTTATTTCATGATTAAAAGCATAATCAGTAAATTTATCACCATCAGTATTTGGTTTTAAAATAGAATTCATAATTAAAGAAAAAGCTGATTTTAAGTCATAATCTTTTAATACTTTAGGATTAGGTAAAGTAAATTGAAAATTTAAATAAACGGCATCTGATTTTCTTATTTCATACATTTCATAATAAATTGCTAAATTATCAACAAACGCTTCACTAAATAATTGACCTGTTTTATAATCAAAACAAGAGGTTATAATTAATCTATTAATTAATTCAGGATAAAGTATTTTATCTTCAATATAATCAGTTTTAAATATTAAAGAAAAATGGATTGTAGAAAAATCTTTTAATTTAAGAAGAGTTGGTTCTTTTTTTAAAGTTATTTTATTCATAACTACTCCTTTTATTTGCCTATATTATAGAAAAAAGTAGGGAAGGTGTCAAGAAAACAGTAGAAAAATCTAATAATAATTGATATACTATAATAGGTGGTAATGTGTATTTAATTAAAGATTATTTAAAATTTTATAAAGATACTAGTTTTAAAGAAGTTAGTTTTAATGAAATAGATAATATTTTATTTTCTGAATTATCTTATTTAAATTTTAAAAATATTATAACTAATAAAAAAATTAGTATGAATGAAGCTATTAATTTATATTTAAATAGTAATAATAAAGATAATGATACTACTTTTATAAATGGAATAATTGAAAATATTAAAATTATTAAAGATAGTAAACGTTATAGTAATTGTTATTTATTTAATTACGTTAAAGAAGTAAGTAATGTTAAACAATTTGGAGTATTAAGTATTCAAATAGATAGTAAAACTTTATATATTTCCTATGAGGGAACTGATAGTAGTATGAGTGGTTGGAAAGAAAACTTTGAAATTTGTTATAATTTTCCTACTTTATCTATGCAAGATGCAATTAATTATCTTAACCAAACAAATACCAGTAAATATAAAACTATTTATGTAGGAGGACATTCTAAAGGAGGAAACCTTGCTGTTGTTGCTTCCATGTATGCTAAAAACAGTATTAAGAAAAAAATTAAGACTATTTATAGCAATGATGGACCAGGAGTAAGTCTTGAGATTTTTAAATCTAAAGAATATAAAGAAATTGAAAACAAAATAAAATTATATATGCCAGGAGATAGTTATGTAGGAACTCTTCTATATCAACCTAAAATAGAAAAAATTGTTAAATCTAATAACTTTAGTATCTGGGAACATGATTGTAATTCCTGGGAAGTATTTGGTAATTTCTTCTTAGAAGATAAATTAACCAAAAATAGTAAAGATTTAAATACAAGATCTCTAAACTTTTTAAAAGAATTTGATATAGAGAAAAGAAAAGAAATGATTGAAACTATTTTTAAATTACTAGAAAAATGCAAGGTTAAAAAAGTAAGTGATTTTAAGAAAATGAATTTTGAACAATTTTCTATTCTTTTAATAGGAGTTAAAGACATAGATGATAATACTAAAAAATTAATTTTAAAGGGTGTCAAAAAACTCTTATTTAATGAAAAAAATGTTACAAAATAACATTTTTTTATATTTTTATATTCTTTTAGGAGGTTCTTTTCTTCTTAAAGTAAGAACTTTTCTAAGTTCAGCTAACATATATTTATATTTTTTTAATTCATTTTTTAATAATTTTAAAGTTTCTTTATCAGATATTTTAGATGCTTCATTTATTTCATAAATAACTTTATTTACATGTTTAATAGCAATTTCAACTTCAGTTTCACTAAAAAAATCATGCATATATTCATCTACTATCCAATTTAAATTATAAATAAAGATAATATCATTTATATCAGTTATTCTTATTTCAGCTTCTGTATCTTTATTTTTTTCTAATAATTCTTTTAAAGAAACAGGTACATCACTTTCTAATTCAATTATTTTTTCTAAATCTTTTCTTGATATTGTAAGTGAAGTAATTAAATCATTTTGTTCTTTTTCTTTATATACTTTTCTCATTTATTTCCCCACACAGAACTTACTAAATAAATTATCTAATAGTTCTTCATCATATGATTCTCCAATAATACTTCCAAGGGTATCCCAAATGGTTTTTAAATCTATTTCTAACATATCTAGAGGAGTATTTTCTTGTAAACCTTTTTCAATGTCTTCTATATTTACTAAACATTCTTTTATCTTAGCAATTTGTCTTACATTAGTAATATAATTATAATCACTTGTATCTAATTTTTCTAAATTAAATAATTTTTTAATTTCATTTTTTAAACTTTCTATACCATCATTTGATAAAGTATTAATATAAATAATATTTCTATTTTTTAATTTAGTAAGATCTAACTTGCTTTCTAAATCATCTTTATTTATAACAACAATACTAGTTCTATCTTTAGTCATTTCTAATAATTCTAAATCATCTTTAGTTAACTCTTTACTATTATCAAGTAAGAGTAGGGTAAGAGTTGCTTTATTAATTATATCTAAACTTTTTTTAACCCCAATACTTTCAACTACATCATCTGTTTTTCTAATACCTGCTGTATCTATTATATTAATTTTTATACCATCTATTAATATTTCACCTTCTACTATATCTCTGGTTGTTCCTTCTATATTAGTAACAATTGCTTTTTCTTCATTTAAAAGTCTATTTAATAAACTACTTTTACCTACATTTGGTCTTCCTACAATTGCTGTTAATATTCCATCTTGAATTATTTTAGCATCTTCATATTCATTTATAATTTTAGTTAAAGAATTTTTTAAAGTTAAAACTTTTTCTTTTATATCTTTTATAGTTACTTCATATATATCTTCATATTCAGGATAATCTATATTAACTTCTATATTAGAAATAATATTAATTAAATCTTCTCTTAACTTTTTAATTAAATTACTACCATTTCCTCTTAAACCATTTATAGCTATTTTTCTAGCTTTATCAGTTTTACTATTAATTAAATCTGAAACGGCTTCAGCTTGCATTAAATCTATTCTTCCATTTAAAAAAGCTCTTTTAGTAAATTCTCCTGGTTCAGCTAAACGACAACCATTTAAAAGTAATAATTCTAAAACTTTATTAGTTGTTTCAATTCCTCCATGACAATTAATTTCAACCACATCTTCCATGGTATATGTTTTAGGTTTTAACATAACTGATACAAGTACTTCATCTATTATTTCTTCTTTATTTTTTATATAACCATAATGAATTGTATGTGTACTAACATCAACTAAATTTTTACTAAATATTTTACTAACTATTTTTAAAGCTTCATTTCCACTTACCCTGATAATAGAAATAGCTCCAACTCCTAAAGTAGTAGCAATAGAACAAATTGTATCATTCATAATTTTTCCTCTTTTCATTATCATTATACATTATTAAAGGAAAATAAACAAATAAAAAAATACTATTTTGCAAGTATTTCTTCTTTTGGTTTAATAACGACATATCTATTAGGTTCAACACCCTCAGATTCTGTATAAACCTTTTTATTTTGACATAAAGTATTATGAATTATTCTTCTTTCATAGGAATTCATTGGATCAAGTTTTGCTTCAACTTTAGTTTTAGCAACTTCTCTAGCTATACTTTTAGCCATTTTTTCTAAATTCCATTCTCTTTTTTGTTTATATTCACCAATATCTAAAACAAATTTGTAATTTTCACCTAAATCTTTATTAATACTTTGTCTAATAATAGTAGTTAGAGCATCTAAAGTTTTAGCATCATGTCCTATTAAAACAGCATTATTGTTAGTATATAAAGTTATATTTAATACTTCATCTCTTTTTTTAACTTCCATATTTAAAGTTAAACCCATTTCTGAAACAATATCTTTTATTAAATCTTTTATTCCTTCAACAACATCATCTTTTTTAATAACTTCGATTACACTTTTTTTATTAAATAATTTTGTAGAACTTTCTATTTCTTTTATATATAAGTTTTCTTCTTGTTCCATAAGTTCAGTCATAGCTAAATTTTTGGCTTCATTAAAGTTTTTTGCTTGATAAGTGTATTTTTTCATTTTTTAACGCTCCTTCTAACAAGTAAATTTTGTATAATTGTAAATAGGTTTGTTGTAAACCAATAAATATCTAAGGCTGTTGTCATAAACACAGACATAACAATAATCATAATTGTAAAAGTATTTGTCATCATTGTTTGTTGACGAGCCATTTCATTATTAGTTGAAACTGAATCATTTTTAATAGCTTTAAATGAGAAGTAAGTAGTAGCAGCAACTACTAATACAACTAATATATACCAATAATTTCCATTTTTAATTCCAATCCAAGGAGTTGTACCTAAATGATAGAATAAAAATTTCTCTTCAAATATTGCAGGTACACGATTGATAGCTTCTAAAAAAGCAATTAATAATGGTAATTGTAAAAATGAGAATAAACAACCGGAAATTGGATTAACATTATATTTTTTATAAACCATCATCATTTCTTGACTTTTTTGCATCATAACTTCACGGTCATTTTGATCTTTATTAGCATACTTCTTCTCAATTCTTTCCATTTCTGGTTGAGCTTTTTTCATATATTCAGATTGCATAGCTGTTTTTCTAGTAATTGGATAAGCAACTAATCTAATTAATAAACTTGTAATAATTAATCCTAAACCATAGTTTTTAGTAATTCGTCCAAAGAATAAAATTACATAAGCAAGTGGTTTAACAAAAATACTAGTCCAAAGTCCTTCATAACCACCTGAAGTTATCTTAAAACTTTCACAATCAACTTCTTTTTCTTCTACAACTTTAGTTCCATCTTCTTGTTCTACTTCAACTTCGGTTTTAACTTTTTTAGTTGTACAAGCACAATAAGGTAATTTATCTAAATCAATTCCGTTTTCTTCATACAACTTAATACTTTCTTTTTCTGTTGGTCTACATAAAATATTTTCTGTTAAATTTTGACCTGTTTTTTCATTAACAACAGCTTTTTTATCTTTATCTTTTAAAGTTTTAGTACATCCTGATAACAAACATACTAGTATTAATAATATTATTATTTTTTTATTTTTCTTCATTCCTATTTTCCTTTTCTAGTCTACTTAATAAACTTATTAAGTTCTCTTCTAAAATATGATAATCTTCCATAAAAGAACTTTTCCTTATTATTATAATATAATCTTTACAATTTGAATAGATGTTTTTACAATTATCTAAAATATTTCTCACTTGTCTTTTTAATTTATTTCTATTAACAGCATTACAAGTATGTTTAGAAACTGATATTCCAAACCTATATCTATTTAAATCATTAGGTCTATAGTATATAACAAAATATTTATTTTTTACAAACTTAGAATTATTAATAATATCATTAAACTCTTGATTACTTTTAACAACATTTATTTTTTTCATATTCACCCTTAATGTAAAAAAACCACAATTAAAATGTGGCTTATTTCTTAATAATTTCCTTACGACCTTTTCTTCTTCTTTTGTTTAATACTGAAGATTTAATTCTTGCAAAAAATCCATGCTTCTTAGCTCTTCTTCTTTTATTTGGTTGATAAGTTCTTTTCATTATTTCACACCTCCAAAACTAAAATCTACCCTATTATAATAGGAAATGCCTATATTTGTCAAATATTTTTTGTTATTTTTTTATTTTTTATACCCTATAACAATATTATTATTCTTTTCTTGTAAAAATTTAATGACTTCATCATGAATTTTCTCAGCTTCTTTGTTTTTTAAACTTATACTTAAAATATCATATGTTTTTTTATTATTAGTTTTAATTTTTAAACTTTTACTTGTAGTTATTCCATTATAACGATATTCATATTTATAAACATTTTCTATTTCTTTATAATCGATTATTAATAACCTGCCACTTGCATCTATTAAATAGTTATTAGTTAAGTACAAATTATATTTTTCATACATAGTATTATTGCTAACACTTAATTCATTACTAATATTATCAAGTAAACTACCATATTTTTTTAAGTTATTTTTAGTTTTAAATAAATTGATAAAGTAAGCAATTATTAAAATTAAAAACATCATTAAGCAAAATATAAAACCTATGTAATACAAACTAGCATCATAATAACTTCTTTCAACATTTAAATACATAAGACCAACATAATCTTTAAAGTTAGTATCAGTTAGATATTCTTCTTCCATCAATTCATTATAAGATGAAATAGCAATTTTTTTTAAATCACTTGGTATTTCTTCCGTTATTCCATAAACTCTTGTTGTTTCTAAATTATCTTTATTTAATTTATTAAAACTAGTTGAATTCATATATAAAATGTATAAAAGATTATTATCGTCCATAACGAAATAAAATTTTTCTAAATTATCTTCATAACTTGCAAACAAATATGGTTTAGTTGAGGCATCAACATAAGCATACTTATCTAAATCTAATTTATCTTTAGCTAATAAATCATTCATACTAACTGGCTCTGGTAAAGCTTGATTTTCATATTTATAGCCAAGACAAACTAAAACTATTGATATAACTAAAAATGCTATACTTACAAATAAAGTAATTTTTCTTTTCTTTTTAATCTTATTTAATATTTCATTTAATTTCATAAAACACCTCGAAAATATCTTAACACAAATGATTTTTTTTGTATAGAGTTATCAACATTTAATAAATGTGGAAAACTATTGTGGATAACTAAAAGTTTTCCACAACGGGAATTTACTTTACACTTTTTAGGCTAAAAATAGGTTATTTTTCCACTTTTTTCAAAAGTTATCCACATATATGTGGAAAAAGTTATCCACATGTGGAAAAGTGGAAAACTCAAAATTGTGGAAAACTCAAATTCTTGTTGTAAAATAAGGGAGTTATATGTGGATAACTATGTGGATAAGTATGTGGAAAACTTTTTTGGTTAAAAGTTATCCACATAGTTTTCCACCATAAATTGTGGAAAACTCACCCAAAATTGTGGAAAACTTTTGAAAGTGTAAATCTTTTTACAATTTGTTTACAATTTAAATTCTTTTTTATTCTAAGCTTTTAAATTTTTCGTTGTAAATAGGTTGTATTTATCTTTACTTTTTGATTTTTTGTGAGTAAAATATAGGTACTAGTGATGGGAGGTGGATAATGAACAATGAAATTCTATGGAATAAATTCTTAGAAAAAGTTAAAAATAGCGTTAATTCAATGGTATATTCAACTTGGTTTAGCAAAACCCATTTATTATCTATTGATAGTAATAAAGCAACCATAGTTGTTCCTCTAGAAATTCATAAAAAAAGATTAAGTGAGAGTTATCAAGACTTAATTGTTAGTATTTTAACTACTTTAACAGGTAATGTTTATGATTTAGATTTTGTTTTAGAACAAGATATTCCAATTGATTCTAAAGAAAGTACTCAAATAATTGAAGTTAAAACACCGGAAGTTAATAATAAATTTCATCATGAATCTAATCTAAATCCTAAATATACTTTTGAAACTTTTATCGTGGGAAATAGTAATAAACTTGCTCATGCAGCTGCTTTTGCGGTTGCTGAAAGCCCAGGATTAACTTATAATCCTTTATTTATCTATGGTAATAGTGGTCTTGGTAAAACCCATTTAATGCATGCAATTGGTAATTACATCCAAGAAACATCTAATAAAAAGGTTTTATATGTTACCAGTGAACAATTTATTTCTGATTTCTCAGGAATTGGTAGAAAAGAAAGTAGTGAAAATGAAAGTTTAAACTATGTTGAATACTTTAAAAGTAAATACCGTAATATTGATGTTTTAATCATTGATGATATTCAATTTCTAGCTGGAGCTACTCAAACTCAACAAGAATTTTTCCACACTTTTAACACTTTATATAATGATAAAAAGCAAATAATTATCTCATCTGATAGATCTCCAAATGACTTAAAACTCTTAGAAGATAGGCTTAGAACAAGGTTTTGCTGGGGATTAACAGTTGATATTTATCCACCTGATTTAGACCTTAGAATTAATATTTTAAGAAAGAAAATCGATGGAGCTAAAATTGATAAAAATATCCCTGATGATGTATTAGAATATATTGCTTCTAATATGGCTAGTGATGTTAGACAACTTGAAGGAGCAATTAATCGTTTACTTGCTTATTCAACTATAATGGGTGGAGCTGAAATAACTTTAAATCTAGCAGTTGATGCCTTAAAAGACTTTATAAATAAAGGAACTAGTGAAAAAAACAACATTTCTAAACTGCAAAAAATTGTTGCTGAATACTTTCAAATATCAGCAGATGATTTAAAAGGTAAAAAAAGAAGTGCTACAGTTGCTTTTCCAAGACAAATTGCTATGTATTTAGCAAGAGAAGTCTTAAATGAATCCTACCAAAGAATAGGTTTAGAGTTCGGAGGACGAGATCATTCAACCGTAATGCATTCTTGTGAGAAAATTGAAAGTGATATTAAGTCTAATAAAAGTATTAAAGAAATGATTGAAAAAATCAAAAAAAACATCGTTTAAAAAAAGTTTTCCACAATAAAACCCTTGATTTTAAAGGATTTCTAAAAAGTTATCCACAATTGATTGTGGAAAACTATGTGGAAAACTCAAATTTAACTTTTTTTAGAAAAAAATTGTTAAAAAAAATGAAATTTTTGACTTAAAAAAATCCAAATTGTGGAAAACTCAAAGTTATCCACATAGTTATCCACAATTTTAAATCTCTTTAAACCCTTGCTGTATAAGGCTTCAGATGAGTTTTCCACATGTTTCCACACCATTATTATTATTATATATATATAAATAAGAAAAAAATAAAAATTTAAATTTTAAAAAATTAGAAAAGGAGAATATAAAAATGAAAATAAAAATAAAAAAAGAATTATTATTAGAAAATTTAAATAAGGTTTCTAAAGCTATCTCAACTAAAAACTTAGTACCTGCTTTAGCAGGAATTAAATTTGATTTAAATAGTGATGGTTTAACTTTAACTGCATCTGATAATGATATAACTATTCAATCATTTATTAAAAATGATGATAATATGACAATTGAAGAAGAAGGAAGTATTATTATTCAAGGTAGATATATCTTAGATATTGTTCGTAAGCTTCCTGATAATATGATTAATTTAGAAGTATTTGATGAATTAAAAGTTATTATTTCAACAGAAAATAGTGAATATAATTTAAATGGTATTAATAAAAGTGAATATCCAAATATTAATCTAGAAGAAAATAAAAATCCTATTTTAATAAATAGTCAAGTATTTAAAGAATTAGTTAATCAAACAGCATTTGCAGCATCTAATGATGAATCTCGTCCACCTTTAACAGGTTTAAACTTTAAAATAGTAGGGGATATCTTAGAATGTAATTGTACAGATTCTTATCGTTTAGCTAGAAAAGTATTAAAACTTGCTAAATCAATTGAAAATGATTATAACATTGTAATACCTAGTAAAAACATTGTTGAATTCTCAAGACTATTAACTGATGATGATAAAGATATAGAACTTCATATATTCAATAATAAAATTTTATTTAAATATGATAACATTTTATTCCAAAGTCGTTTAATAAATGGAAATTTCCCAAATACAGCTAATTTACTTCCTAAAGAAAGTTTCCTTAAATTAACAGTTAATGTTGATAACTTATATGATGTAATTGACCGTGTTAGTATTTTAACAAGTGATAAAGAAAAAAATGTTGTAACTCTTGAAACAAGTGGTAATACTTTAACTATGAAATCTTCTAGTGCTGAAATAGGTAGAGTAGAAGAAAATATGCAAATTAAAAAAGATAAGGAAGAAGATATAAAAATTTCCTTTAGTGCTCGTTATGTTATGGAAGCCTTAAAAGTTTTAGATGAAAAAGAATGTGAAATCTCATTTGTAGGTGAAGTTAATCCAATAATTTTTAAGGGATTAGGAAATGATGAATTAATTCAATTAGTCTTACCAATTCGTACATATTAAGAAAAAAACTAAGAAATTAGTTTTTTTTT
>CAKPFH010000011.1 GCA_934153655.1 uncultured Bacilli bacterium | reverse complement strand
TAACAAAAAAAACAACTCAATATTTCCTTTGAGTCATTTTTTCAATTTTTTTGTTTCACATCATTTACAAATATACAAATTTTCTAATTTAGAAAATTACCAGAATAATATAGATAATTTAATGATTTCATTCTAATTTTTTTATTTCTTTATTAAAAAGAATAATCATTTAGTTTGATTATTCAATTTTGTTGGATTAATTTGATTATTATTATTTGGAGTTATTGTTGGCTTAACTTGATTATTTGGATTAGCTGGCATTGGTTTAACTTCCGGAATTTTAGGTTGATTTGTTGGAGTTTGATTAACTACTTGATTATTTTTAGTAGTAGTTTGATTTACTTGTTTAGCTACATTTTCTTTATTATCTTTTTTAGGTTGGCTACTACTAACATTTATGGTAAGTTTAGCATATTTTTGTTTAAATAAATAACCAATTATGGCAAACATTAAAAATAAACAAACAAAAGCATAAATAAAGTAATGAACACTTACAATATTATCTCTTATATAATATAAAATTATATCCATATTTATTCCTTACTAGCAAAGTACATAGCTGTTCTAATCATTTGAGAAGAATAACCCATTTCATTATCATACCAAGCAATTATTTTAACTAAATTATCTTCTGTATCTAAAACATCAGTTGACAATCCATCAACAACAGAACCATAATGACTTGATATAACATCACTTGATACAATTGGATCATAAGTTATCTTAATCGTTTCATTTTGATTATTTTCAAATAATTTATTAATTTCTTCTTTACTTACTTTTTTATTTAATTTTAAAACTAAATCAACAACAGAACCAGTTGAAACAGGTACACGCATAGCAATACCTTTCATTTTACCTTTCAAGCTTGGTATAACATTACCAATAGCACTAGCAGCTCCAGTTGATGTTGGAACAATATTCATAGCACAAGCACGACCACGCCTTGCTTCAATTCCTTTTTTATGAGCAACATCAAGTGTTACTTGATCATTTGTATATGCATGAACCGTTGTCATATAACCACTAGAAATTCCAATATTTTTTTCAATAATATCTAAAACAGGTGCTAAACAATTTGTTGTACAACTTGCAGCTGATATTACATCTTCATCTCCAGTTAAAGTATCATGGTTAACATTATAAACTATTGTTTTAACATCTCCCTTGCATGGAGCTGATACTATTACATGTTTAGCTCCAGCATTTATATGAGATAAAGCTTTTTCATAACTAGTAAAATGACCAGTACACTCAAAAACTGTATCAATACCAAGTTCATCCCATGGTAAATTATTAGGATCAACCTCACTATAAACTCTTATTTTCTTATCTCCAATAATTATATTCTCATCATCATAAGAAATCTCATCAATTCTATAATTACCATGATTAGTATCATATTTTAGTAAATATGCTAATTGTTTTGCATCAGTCAAATCATTAATGGCAACAAGTTCTAAATCAGTACCTTCCATTAATCTACATAATAATCTTCCAATTCTTCCAAAACCATTAATTGCTACTTTCATAAATCTTCCTTTCTTATTTAAAATAACTTCCTCCAATAAATTCTCTTAAAATAGAATCATTTGGTATATGTTCACTTGGAACAGGTAAAAATATTTCTAAAAGTCTTATTAATCTTTTAGCATCTTCATAATAAGGACTATTCTTTTTAATAGTATATAAAAGAGGCAAAGCATAAACTTTTAAAACCGGAAATTCATATACAAGTCCGGTATTAATTGTAATATCTGCTTCATCTTGATTAGGAAAAATATATTTTTCTTCTCCAAGTCTTACATTTTTCCAAACTTCAAGAGTATCAACAGGTGCATACCCTCTTGTATAATAGTCTCTTATCATTCTTCTTATTAATCTATTATCAGTTGTTGAAATTCTATTATCTTCATCTATATTAATCTCGGTTAATGCTGATAAATAAATTTTAAATTTCTTACTAGAATCAATATTTTCAAGTATAGTAGGATTTAAACAATGAATACCTTCAATTAATAAAATATCTTCTTTTTCAAGTTTCATTTTATCTTTAAACTCTTTTTTACCAGTTACAAAATTAAACATAGGCATTAATACTTCTTCACCTTTTAATAGTTTATCCATTGTTTTATTAAATAATTCATGATCAATTGCTTCTAAACATTCAAAGTCATATTCTCCTTCTTCATTTTTAGGAGTATCTTTTCTTTCAACAAAGAAATCATCCATTGATATTACCTTTGGTTTTAAACCAAAACTTGATAAGTACATAGCAAGTTTTTTAGTAGTTGTTGTTTTACCACTTGAAGATGGACCTGATAATAAAATAACTTTTATTTTTTTACTACAAGAAATATTTTTAGCAACTTCCATCAATTTATTAGTATACAAAGCTTCACTTATTTTAATTAAATCACCTATTTTACCAGCAACTATTTTTCTATTTAAGTCAACTGAGGTTTCAAGATTCATTAATTTAGACCATTTTTTAGAATCATTAAAAACTTCAAATAGTTTTGCATGATGTTTATATCTTGGTATTTCCCCATTATTATAAATAGTTGGATAACGTAATATAAAACCATCTTCATTTAAATAAGTTAACTTAAATTCATTTAAAGAAGAAGTTTCACTTGGCATTAGACTAAACATATAATTATAACTATTACCCATTCTATATAAATTAACATAAGTATTAGTCATAAATTCTAAAAGACCTGCTTTTTTAACATCACCAGTTTCATTAAAATAATTAATAGCATCATCTCTTAAAATAGTAACTTTATGAATTCTTAAATTATCTTTAACTACTTCTTGCATCTTATCTTCTAGAATTTGTAACATTTCTCTTGTTAACTTAATACTAGACTCGATATATAAACCTTTATCAGCTGAATGCTTAGTATTTAAATAACCCTTAGTTCCAAATACTTCTTTAAAACAATAATTAGTTAAATATACAAGACCATTTAAGTATACTCGATTAGCAAAATTATCAGTTAAATCAAAAAATTCAATATGACAAGTTTTATTAATAGGATCATTTAATTCATGATACTCACCATCTACTTTAGCAATAATAATTTTATGTAAAAACATATTATCATACATTTTACTAAGTTCAAGTAAAGTAATACCTTTTTTAATTATTTCTTCTTTTTCATCTACATAAACTTTAATATTCTCTAGCATAAACACCTCTTTATTCTAAAAAGATTATATCATAGTTTCATAATTTTGTATGTATATTTTTTAACTATTTACATATTTTAATTATAGGTGATAAAATGAACTTAGTTCCTGTTATTGTTGATAAGGAAAATAGTGGTGAACGTAGTTACGATATATTTTCAAGACTTTTAAAAGATCGAATTATTTTATTATCAGGCGAAATTGACGATAATTTAGCAAGTGTAGTTGTTTCTGAACTATTGTATTTAGATTCAATTAATCATGATGATATTAGTCTATATATTAATTCTCCAGGTGGATCTATTACAGCTGGCATGGCTATTATGGATACAATGAATTTTATAAAAAGTGATGTTGCAACTATTTGTCTTGGTATGTCAGCCTCAATGGGAGCCTTTTTGTTATCTTGTGGTAAGAAAGGTAAAAGATATATTTTACCTAATGCTGAAGTTATGATTCATCAACCTCTAGGTGGTGTTAATGGTCAAGCAACTGAAATTAAAATAGTAGCTGAAAGAATATTAAAATTAAGAGATAAATTAAATCAAATACTTGCAAATAATACAGGTAAAGATTTAGAAACAATTAAAAAAGATACTGAAAGAGATTATTTTCTAGATAGCAAAGAAGCTCTTACCTATGGAATAGTTGATAAAATATTAGAAAAAAGAGATTAAAATTTGATCTCTTTTACTATACCTGGTATATTATATTCTTTTATATAACCATAAATATTATTATTAAAATTATTAATTATTTCTTCTCTTGATACTATATAAAAATCTGGATAATCATAGATAATATAATTATAATTACCTATTTCTTCTCTAAGTGCTAATATCATAATAGGTTTATAATCATTATTATCTCTTTTTTTAATAATAACTATTTTATCCTCAATACTTCTTAAAATATATTTCTTTTGATAAATAATATATGCTAAAGCATCCATAATTTCTAAATTATATTTTTTAATTTTATCTTTTATAATGCTTAAATTAGT
Source organism: uncultured Bacilli bacterium (assembly GCA_934153655.1). Classification (GTDB taxonomy): domain Bacteria; phylum Bacillota_I; class Bacilli_A; order RF39; family UBA660; genus RUG591. The sequence goes on along the minus strand of CAKPFH010000011.1, from coordinate 25,764 downwards.
TAATAAATCATCTTTAAAATTAACTAATTCTTGTTCATTAACATAAACATTTTTTAAATGTTCTAAAAACTTAAGTCTTGTTTGTCTACTTTGATTTAAACAAGAAAAACCATCTATATCTAAATTAATTTTAGCTCCAGTTAAATCACTTTCCATAATAGCTAAAACTGCATCTACTTTAACTATATATTGATGGTATCTAAAGCTTAAATAATTATGGCATTTTCCATATTTATTATTTACTTGATGAATTTGATAATTAACATGAAATTTTTTTAAAATATAAGCAAATATTCCTGTAAATTCATAACAAACTATTTTATTATTTTCTTTATTTATCTTAACTAAGTTATTAATATCTGAATGTTTTAAAGCAATCTCTCCCCTTTGATTATTAGCATAAAAACTAGCATCATAAGTAAACATTTTACACATTTTTATATAAACATGCATAAGAAATTCTAAAAAATTATCATACTTATTTAAATCCAAAGTTAATTCCTTTAAAAGATCAGAATTAATACTTATATTTTTATTATAATCAATAGTTTCTAAATAAGTATTTATACTTTCATAATCAAAGTATTCCATTTTAATTATTTTTTCTATTCTAGTTAAAATAGGAAGTGGAAATAAATAATTAACTAAAATTTTATTCTCTTTAAAATAAGTAATTAATCCATAAATAAAATATCTTTTTTTAATACCTTTATATTTTAAATTCTTATATTTAAAAAACTCTTCTATTTTCTTATCTGATAAACATAAAAAATCAAAGTAATAAGAAACTTGTATATTATATCTTTTTAAATCAGCTTTAAAAGTATGATTTTTACCTTTATAAGAATAATTATTAATTGATACTAATTTATTAAGATTAGTTAATTTACTTTTAATATTTTTATTTATTACTAAAATACCTGAGTTAATTAAATTAAATATTCCTTGAACTACTACTACTTTTGGTAATCTTAAAAAGAATTGATTAGAATTAGTACTAAAAAATTCTATATAACTAGAATTATTATTTTTTAAAATTTTAACTAATTTAGTATAATAATCATTATTTTCTATTAAATCTAGGAGTAAATTAATATTTAAATTAAATTTTTGATCAAAACCAGGATTTGTTATATCTAATACATTTGTATTTATATATTTTAACAAATCATTTGAATTAATAAAAAATGGCATAAGTCACCTCATAAAATTGGAGTTATTATACCATATTAACTAGAAAATATCTACTTCTTTTTAGATTTTAATCCAGGAATTATTCGATCATTTATATATTCATAGACATGATTATTAATTTTAGTTTCTAATTCTTCTTTGTTTATTATTTCTAAAGCATTATTATCAAGAACTAAATAAGTATTATCTAAATTCATATAAGTAGAATCATTTATTGTAAAAACAATTAATAATTTATTATTTTCAGATACTAAACAAGTATTAATTAAAGTATTTCTTTCTTCAAGATTAAATTCTAGTTTTATCAAACCTAGGATATAAGATATTTTATCAACATTATTTAAATCTTTTTCTTTAGCTTTAGCTAAAACTTTATCAATTCTTTCTAATATTTGTTGTTTTTTAATTGATAAAACTTGACTATTAATAACCTTAGTTTGAGGTAAGTAAATATCATCTAAATTAGGTTTAATTACTTGATATACTTTTTTTAAATAAGTTAAGAATTCTTGTCTTGTATTATAATTTTTATTAATACATTCAAAGCCATTTAAAGTATTATTAATCTTAGCATTGGTTAAATCACTTGCTAAAACAGAAACAACTGGATCTATTTTAATTAAATATTTATCTAAACGAAAAATTATATAATTATGAGTATAACCATATTCTATATTAACTTGTTCATTATGATCATTTAATTCAACCACTTGGTAATTAATACCTAATTCTTTTAAATAAGAACTAAAAATAGAAACAAATTCAAAACAAACTAATTCATTATTATCTTCTTTAAGAGTTTCTAATCTTTCTATTTTAGTATGTTTCATACCTTCATCTGATAAAGGATCAATATAATAATCTTTAGAATAAGTAAATGTTTTACAAAGATTTAAATAAGTTAAGAAAATAGATAATAATTTATTAGATTTATCAAAGATCATTTTTTCTTTTAAAGAAGTATTTATCTTAACTTTATCTATAAAAGGATCAGATATTTTTAAATAAGTATTAACACTTTCATAATCTATTACTTGATCTTTTAATTCGATTATTCTTTGTTTTATATCATTTGGTAAGATATAATTACCTAAAATATCTTGAAAATAATCCATTAAGGCATAGATAAATATATTAATTGGTATTCCTCGAAAATAATTTTCTTTAGCTGATGTATATAAAGAATAATAATTATCTTCTAATTCTAAAAAATCAAAGAAATCTTTGGTTGGCATTTTATAATTTGTTCCATCTATTTCTTTTTGATAAATAGTATCTGTATTTAATAAATTATAATAAGAATATTTAGATATTAATTGATTAATTTCTTTTGGTTTTTCTAAAGAATATTTTTCTAAATAAGAATTAATAGCTTCTAATAAATAAGCTCTTTTTATTAATAATAAACAAGTATCCTGATAAGTAATTTCTAAATTTGTTTCAGCATTATTTAATAATTTTTTTAAAATATTTTCATTTAATAAACTTTTAATAATATTTTCTGAAATAGTTCTTCTTCTTTGTAAGGAAAAATCAAAAAAAGAAATGGTTTTATAATTAGTATCTTCTAAAGTTTGAATTAATATATTCATATAACTCCTCCATTATATTTAGATATATCACAATATCTTAAAAAATGCAATTAAAAACTACTCATTTGAGTAGTTAATAGTTATCTAGTTCTTGCTTCTACATTTTCATAAGTTTCTAATAATAGAGAAGATAAAGTATCATTATCATAAGTTATTCCATTGTATTCAAAGGTTTTATCTAATAATAATAAATAAATATTTTGAGCTGCTTGTAAAACTAATTCTTGACTATAAGGTGATAACTCACTAAATCTTATGTCATAATAATCACCATCTACTAGGCAAACAACTGATTCATCTTCAAGAACACATCTTACTACTTCTTTATTGGTATCTATTATATTAGCATCTAATTGTTCTTTAGCTGTTTTATCATCTGTAGACGTTTGATAGCTTGTTGTCAAGTCATTAAAAAGATCTGAAAAATATTGTACATATGCTTTTTCATACGGATTATCAGTTACTAATTCTTCATAATGAGTTAATACACTTTCACTTGGTCTTTCATTAACAGAATCATGTAAATTATTAGCAATATTTATAGCAGAATCTTCACTTTCATAAAAGAATTGGTCCATATCAGCAGGTGCTTCAACTGGTGTTATTTCACCTGCATTATTTATTACTTCCATAGAATTAACTTCATCTGGATTTGGTGCCGGTTGTTCATAATTTGGTTCAAATTCAATGAATGAATTATTAGGATCTTCTTGATAGTTATCTTCAATTGAACTATCTGGCGTAGATTTTTGACTATTTTGACCTAATTTATAGATTCCATAACTGCCAACACCTACTAAAGCTACAGCAGTTCCAATTGATACAATTTTTTTATAATTTATTTTTAAGTTACTAATACCCATTTTTACTTTTAAAGAAGCATCACTTATTTTTTCACCTAATCCTTTTTTATAGGTTTTATCTTGAATAATTCCTGAATCAATGATATTACTATAAGAAATTGGTGCATAAGTATCCTTAATTTCGCTTATTATATCATCTAAAGCTTCTACATATTCTGATCGACTTTCAAAATCACTTAAAGAGAAAGTTTCTTCTCCATTGGTTCTTGTAACTGTAAAATAATCTTTAGTTATTTCTAATTTTTTAATTATATCTTTCTTACCTGGTACTAAAACACGAAAGTTTTTTAATGTTTGTAATTGAACACCAAAATCGTCACTTTTTTCTAATTTAAACATATCCATTAAAATGTTATAGTTTTCTTTAACTTCATTTTCAATAAAATTAGAATCACTACTAACTAATATTGTATTATCTTTCTTATTTAAAACTATAATATGCCAAACTCCATTACTTGACTCATAAAGTTTAAGTTTTTTATCACTTTTTATTTCCATATAATCCCCTCCATAAATACAAGCACATTATACCAAATTAGTTAAAAAATGTCAAATAACGATACTAAAAATACCTTTAAATTGTCTTTAAAATACACTTATTTATATTTATTTAAAAGTTCTTTAACAAAAAAACTATATTCAACATCACTAGTTGTATCATTTTCTTCTAATAAACATAAAGGAGGAAACAAAACACACCAAAAATTATCACCATTACCACTTCCTAAAGTTATAACAAGAGATTCATATATACCACTTTCATATATAATATTTTTATATACTTTTCTTGGAAAATAATTATAACCATATGAAATATTATTTTCAACACTTATATTTAATTTATCTTTATTTAACTCAATAATATTTCTAGCTTCCTTAATATCTTTAACGCCACTTAATAATTTATAAATTTGTTTTTCAACCTCATTTTTTATTTTTAATTTTTCTAAAATATCACTTTGGGAATTACTATTAGCAATTATTCTTATTCTAATAGAATTATTTGGAATTGTTATTGTTTCTTGTTTATTTTTACAAAGAATTAAAACTAGTAAAGCTAACATAACTAAAACTATTGTTTTCTTCAAAAAAATCACCCATAAACATAATGGATGATTTAAATAAATTTATTCATTTACATTAATATTTTTAAAAATAAATATCATTCTATCTCTTTCAGACATATCTTTTTTACAAATAATTTTAACATCAGATAAATATTTATTAATTAAAGCTACAACTTTATCTTTTTGACTAGCACCTATTTCAAAAGCAATTAAAAATTTATCATTTAAGTAATTTTTACAATTACTTAATATTTTGTCATAGTATTCTAACCCATCATCTTTAGCATATAAGGCAAGACTTGGTTCATTTTCTAAAACTATTTTAGAAACATCATCTTGATAACTAATATAAGGTGGATTAGATATTATTACATCATATTTATCTTTAACTTGACTTAATACATCACTTTGTAAGAAATTAACGTCTACTCCTAAATTGTTACTATTTTTTCTTGCAACATCAAGTGCATCTAAACTTATATCTAATAAAGTAATTTTCCTGGTTTCATCTAGTTTTTTCAAAGTTAAACCAATACAACCAGAGCCACACCCAAGATCTAAAATACTTGGATTTTGAAAATATTTTTGTAAGTAAATATTAGTATTATAAACTAATTCTTCCGTTTCAAATCTAGGTATTAATACTCTTTTATCAACATAGAAATCAAAGCCAAAAAAGTTAGTTGAATTAAGAGCATATTGAATAGGTATACCGTTTTTTATATTTTTAACACATTCTAAATATTTAGTTTTAATATCAGCTGGTACTTGATAATCTAAATCAAGGATTAATTCTAAAGGATTTTTATTAAGTAAAGTAGCAAGTACTAATTTAGCTTCATCTTTATGTATATCTTGATAAGCTAAGTTTAGTATTTCTGAAACTTTCATTATTCACCTGCTAATTTTCTTTTTTGATCTTCAGAGATTAAAGCTTCAATTATTTCATCTAAATCGCCTTCCATTACGCGATCTAAATTTTTTGTTGTGAACCCTATTCTATGATCAGTTACCCGATTTTGTGGGTAATTATAAGTTCTTATTTTTTCTGATCTATCTCCAGTTCCTATTTTACTTTTACGAATTGCTCCATCTGCTGCTTCAGCTTTAGCCATTTCTTCTTCGTAAATACGACTTTTTAAAATTTGTAAAGCTTTTTCTCTGTTTTGAATTTGACTTCTTTGATTTTGACAAGTTACAACTATTCCAGTTGGAATATGCGTCATACGAACAGCACTATCAGTAGTATTTACGTGTTGTCCACCAGCTCCACTACTTCTATAAATATCAACCTTGATATCACTTTCTTTAATCTCGATTTCAACATCATCAGCTTCTGGCATAACTAAAACGGTAGCAGTTGAGGTTTGAATTCTTCCATTTGCTTCAGTTACTGGAACTCTTTGAACTCTATGCGATCCACTTTCATATTTAAGTTTAGAATAAACATTTTTACCTTTAACCATAAACTCAATTAAAGTGTACCCACCACTTGTACCTTCCATAGCATTTAATACTTCAATTTGAAAACCTACTTTTTGGCAATATCTTTCATACATCCTGAATAAATCTCCAGCAAATATATTACCTTCATCTCCTCCAGCAGCTCCTCGAATTTCCATAATAACATTTTTTAAATCATTTTTATCTTTTGGTATTAATAAAATCTCAAGTTCATGTTCTAAATCTTCTTTTTCTTTTTCAAGTTTAGTAATTTCTTCAGACGCATATTCTCTTAATTCACTATCATTAAGCATTTCCTTAGCTTCTTCTAAATCACTTAATACTTTCTTATATTTAAGATAACAATTAACAACATCTTCCATTGTAGAAAGTTCAATTGATAACTCTTTAGACTTTTTAATATCAGATATTATCTCTGGTTTTATTAATTCTTCTTGAATTTCATCATGCCTTTTTACAATTAATTCTAATCTTTCTATCATAAATCACCTTTTTAATTTAAATCTTCTTCATCAAGTACAACTAAATCAGCTAAATCATCATCATTATCAGGTTCATACTCATCATCATCAACAGTCATATCATCTTCAGTATCATCATATTCATCATAATTATTAATATCATCCTCTTCAACATTAGTAGTTTCATCAACATCATCATCTTCCATAGAATCAACAATTATTTTATCAGATGTATGTCTTTTTCTTAAATCCCATAAACCATCTACTAAAATAAATCTTTTATCTGTAGTTAAAGAAGTATAATAATCACCTATCTTATTTTCAATAGTACTAGATGGTAATTCTAATAAATTAACAATTCTTGTAAATAAATCTAAAGTATTAATTCCTTTTTTCTCTTTTTCAAGTATTAAATTAGTTATATCTTTATAAGATAAACCTAAAACATCTTCTTTTTTTAAATCTTTCATAAACTCTCCTTTGTTATTTCTATTTTATATAAATTATTATCTATTTTATAAATAACTAAAAAATAATTATCATAATTTTTAAGATCTAAAACTTCTATATCAAAATTAATTTTTCTTTTAGTTTTATTATCAGTTATTATACAAGTCTTAGTTAAAAAATTAAAACTTATTTCTTCATTATTAGCTATTCTTGTTAAAATATTATGTTCATAATCTAAAATCATTTTAGAATTATCATAGTATTTTAAAATATTATTATAATAAATTCCTTTTATATTGTATTCATAATCTTTATTTTCTAAACAATATTTTATCTTTAAATTAACTTTTCCCATACATCACCAACATGTAATAACACATATCGACATGCATTATATCATAAAAGTTAGAATTTGAACACATATTTTTATATTTTTTTGAAGATAATAAAAATAGGTGAAAATATGAGGTTTTTAAAAAAGAGTTTAAAGTTATTAATAATAATAATTTTTTTAAGTATTTTTAGTATAACTGGTATATATTTATATGCTAAATCAAGACCTAAATTAGATATAAATAAAGTAGGTAGTTATTATTTATATGATATTAATAATGAATTATATTTTAAAGGAAATGGTACTAGTAAATGGGTTAATTTAAATGAAATAAGTGATTATATAAAAAAATCTACTATTTTAATAGAAGATAAAGATTTTTATAATCATCATGGTTTTAATGTTTTAAGAATAGTTAAAGCTATGTATGTTAATTTAATTAGTAAAGATTATAAACAAGGAGCAAGTACAATAACTCAACAATTAGCTAAGAATTTATATTTAGATTTTGATAAAACCTGGGAAAGAAAATTAAATGAAGTATGGTATACTATTCAAATAGAAACTCATTATGATAAAGATAAAATACTTGAAAGTTATTTAAATTGTATTAATTATGGTCATGGTATGTATGGAATTGAAAATGCTAGTAATTTTTATTTTAATAAATCTGCTAATAATTTAACTTTAGCTGAAGCTTCTATGTTAGTAGGTATTCCTAAATCACCTTCTAATTATTCACCTTTAGTAAATAAAGAAATTGCTAAAAAAAGACAAATAAATATTTTAAAAAAAATGTTAAATGAAAAAATAATTAGTGAAAAAGAATATAATGATGCAATTAAAGAAGAATTAGTTTATTATGGTAAAAAAGATAATATTAATTTAAACACTATTATGTATTATCAAGATGCTGTTTTAAAAGAATTGAAAACTATTAATAATATTGAATCTTATTTACAAAATGGAGGTATAAAAATTTATACTAATTTAAATATGACAGCTCAAACTTCTTTAGAAAATAGCATTAATAAAGAAATAACTGATAATGATAATATTGAAGTAAGTGGCATTATGATTAACCCAAATGATGGGGGAGTAATTGGTCTTGTAGGAGGAAGAGATTATAATAAATCTGAGTTTAATAGAGCTATCTCTTCTAAAAGACAAGTAGGATCTTTAATGAAACCTTTTTTATATTATGCAGCTCTTGAAAATGGTTTTACAGCAAGTACTTCTTTTTTATCCCAAGAAACAAGTTTTGTTTTAGGAACTAATAATGTCTATAAACCTAAAAATTTTAATAGTTTATATGCTAATAAAGGTATAAGTATGGCTTCAGCCATCGCTTTTTCCGACAATATTTATGCGATTAAAACACATTTATTCTTAGGAGAGAAAACTTTAGTTGACATAGCTAAAAGGGTAGGGATTAAAACTAAACTAGAGCCCATTGCTTCCTTACCACTTGGAACAGTTGAATTAACACATTTAGAAATTTTAAATGCTTATGCTACTTTAGCTAGTAATGGAGTAAAACATGAACCTTTTTTTATTAGAAAAATAACTGATTTAAAAGGAAGTGTTATTTACGAACATAAAGATACAAGTGAAATAGTTTTAAATAAAAGTACTACTTATATTTTAAATGACTTATTAAAAGGAACATATGACTATAATATGATAGATTATACCTATCCAACTAATATTTCTATTTCAAAACTTTTAACTAAAAGTTATGGTATTAAATCTGGTTCAACTGATACTGATAACTGGATTGTTGGTTTTAATAAAGATGTTGCAGCTTTAATATGGATAGGGTATGATGATAATAAAAAACTAGAAAACAGTGATTTTAAATATTCTAAAAAAATATTTGCAAATGCTGTTGAAACTTATTTAAAAGATAAAGAAGATAATTGGTATGAATTACCTAGTAATGTTGTTGGAGTAATAACTGATCCTATAACAGGAACTTTAGCAACTGATGAATCTAAAAATAAAAAAATACTTTACTATATAAAAGGTACAGAACCTAATTATACAAGTCAAGTATTTAAAGAATTTGATCAAGAAGAGATAAGTAGGTAATTATTTAATAATTTCTACTATATCATCATTTTTTAAAAGAAAAGCATTACCATCATCGGTATCTAAATGCATTTCAAAATAAGCTTCATTTGATACTTTTAGATGAACATGATTAAGTATTCCTCCTTTTGGACCTGGTATTTTAACACTTACTTCATTTAAATTTTCTAAACCTTTTTCTTTTTTCATTTCTAAAGTTAAATGAATATGTCTTGTTGCAATTATACCACATGGTTTTTCAATCTCTCCTTTAGGACCTATTATTTTTAAAACACTAGCTCCTTCTAAATCACCAGAATCACGAATAGGAGCATCTATTCCTAATTTATAACAATCAGTTTTACTAACTTCTACTTGAGTATACTTTCTAACTGGACCTAAAACTCTTAAATTTTTAAGTTCTCCTTTAGGTCCTACAATTGTAACTACTTGATTACTTGCAAATTGACCAGGTTGTTTTAATTCATTTCTAACTTCTAATTTAGTTCCAAATAAAATATCTAAATCTTCTTTAGTTAAATGTACATGATGATTACTTATTCCAACACTTATTTCCATTATAGCCTCCTGAAATATTATAACAAATTATTTACATAATTAAAAGATATTAACATATATTTAACTGGAGGTTTTTATGAATACATATAATTATAATCCTTATAATGATGATTATTTAACAAGACAAACAGTTGTACCTAATCAAAGTAATATGCCTGGTATCATTGATAATCAAGATGAAGCTTTATATGCTGAAAATGTTCTTACAAAAAATAAAGGTAAAAGAATACGAGTTTATATGTCATTTGATGATTCTGTAGAATGGAGAGATAAATTATTTGAAGGAACCATTGAAGAAATGGGTAAAGATTTTATTTTAATAAGAGATAATGAAAACAAATGGTATATGCTATGGAATATTTACATTGATTATATAGAATTTTTATCACCTGTTAATTTTTAAGTTGTAAATAATAATTTTTTTTAGTATAATAAAGTAGGTGATAAGATGAATAAATTCATAATACTTGGAATATCTATCTTTGTTTTACTAATAATATTTTTAATAATAATAGTTATTATCAGCAAGAATAAAATAAAAGAAGCTATGATTCCTCTTGATATAGCAAAAGAAAAAATAAATGATTACTTAAGAAAAAAATACAAATTATATAAAGAAATAACTAAATTTATTAAAGATAATTTAAGTATAAAAGAAGATGCTTTTAATAATTTTTTAAGCTTTAATGCTAAAGAATGTACTCAAGAAGAATTATTAAGTTTATTAGACAAAACAACTGATGAAATAAATGAATATGTTGATAACTATGATGAGTTGTTAAAAAATCAAGACTTCTTAAAATTAAAAAAAGAATTATATGATTTAGAAATAAACTTAGAAGCTACAAGTGAGTATTATAATAACAAAATAACTATTTATAATAGTTTAAAAGATAGTGCTCCTACTAGTATTTGTACTAAATTCTTTGAATTTGAAGATTATCAAAAAGTAGAATTTGATAAAAAAGAAATAGCTAGATTAATTAATTTAAACTAGTTATTTTATTTTACTTTCTTCTTGATCTAACATTTTAACTAAATCAAAATTACCAACCTTTATTAGATTAAAGTAATAATTAATAAGACCCATAAGATCAGGATATTTATTTTTAGTTTCTGCATCAATTGTTAAAATTAATTTTTCTAAATTAGCAATTTCATGTTCAGGTAAATGATTTATATAATTTTTTTTACACATAAACCAAAGCTTTAATTGTTTTAATATATATTCCATTTTCTTAATATTTTCTATTTCATGATCAATTTCATTTATAATTCTTTTCATAACTACCTCTATAATAAGAGTAACACAATAATATTTATTTTAAAACTTCTTTGACATTTTCTAGACTTAGAAAAAGTTAAAGTGAGTTAATAACTCACTTTTTGCCGATTTTATAATTTCATGATATAATACGCTGGAGAAAGGGAGAAGAAAATGATTTTTAATGGTATAGATGTTGGAATAGGTAAGGTAGAAGCAATCAATAATAATATAATAGAAATATATTCTAAAGATTTAGAAAAAAAATTATATTTAAATTATAATTGTACATTTCAAGGTGAGAAACTAGATTTAGATAGTATTAAAGTTAATGAAAGTGTTGATCTTATAAAGTATTTAAATTGGGATACTAGTTTTTGTTACAAAGACTCTTCTTTAGTATTTTATATGGATGATAAAACCATAACTTTAACCAGAGTTAATGATAAAGAATTTAGATTATATGTAAATATGGATATAAAAGATGAAGATATCATTTATTTCTATGAAAAAAGTGTTAAATTTGAATTAAAAACTTTAGTAATCGATTGTATATTTAGTTTTAAAGATAAATAAAAACGGCTTAGAATTTATATAAGCTGTTCTTTTTTTATTAAATGCAAGATAAATTAAAAATAAATAGACATGATTATACTAAAATGCCAATAATATAAAATTATATAAAAAAGTTAATACTATCACATCAAATTATGTATCAAAATGCAATTAATTAACAAAAGTGTGATAAAAACGTCAAAATAATGTGCAAAAATGTGATAAAATATTGAATATTTCTTGCAAAAGTGTGATATAATGTAATTGGGAGATGATATTATGCAAAGATTTATAACTGAAAAACTTATTTATTGGAAAAACAGTAAAAATAGAAAACCTTTAATTTTAAAAGGAGCAAGGCAAGTAGGGAAAACATATATATTGAAAGAATTTGGTAGAAACAATTATGAAAATATAGCATACTTTAACTTTGATCACGATAGTGGATTAGCCGAATTATTTTTAAATACAAAAGATCCAAAAAGAATAATAGAACAATTATCATTGGCAAATGGTAAAAAAATAAACCCTAATACAACATTAATTATATTTGATGAAATCCAAGAATGTTCTAATGCTTTAAATTCATTAAAATACTTTTGTGAAGAGGCAAGTGAATATCATATAGCCTGTGCTGGCTCACTTCTTGGAATAAGACTTTCTAAAACTTCTTTCCCCGTAGGCAAAGTAGATTTTTTAAACTTATATCCAATGACTTTTAGTGAATTTTTAATTGCTGATAACTCAGAAAACTTAGTTGAAGTTATGAAACAAACTAATGAAATAAAAGAAATACCTAAGTTATTTGAAGATCAATTAATAGAAAAATTAAAAACTTATTATATTATTGGAGGAATGCCTGAAGCTGTATATAGTTGGGTTAATGACAAAGATATAGAACTTGTTAATAAAATTCAAAAAAATATATTAAATTCTTATGAAAATGATTTTTCAAAGCACACAGATATAAATGAAGCAAACAAAATGTCATTGATATGGAATGGAATACCATCACAATTAGCAAGAGAAAACAAAAAATTTATATATCAAGTAGTTAAAGAAGGTGCACGTGCTAGAGAATATGAAGGAGCATTAAATTGGTTAAATGATGCTAACTTAATAACTAAATGTTATTTAGTAACTAAATGCGCTTTCCCTTTAAAAGCCTATAATGATTTATCTGCATATAAAATTTATATGAATGATGTTGGACTTCTTAGAAGAATGTCTAATTTAGATAGTAGAATTATTTTAGAAGGTAATAAACTTTTAGAAGAATTTAAAGGTTCATTTACAGAAAATTATGTTGCTAATACCTTAAATTATTTATTAGATGAAGCACCTAATTATTATACTTTTGATAGAAATGAAATAGATTTTGTAATTCAAAAAAATAACAAAATAATTCCTATAGAAGTAAAATCAGATAAAAGTACTAATAATAATAGTTTAACAAAATATAATTTAAAAAACGATAATGAAATATCCTTTAGATTTTCATTAAATAACCTAAGTAAAGATGGTAAAATAATTAATATTCCACTTTATTTTATAGAATATATTAATGAATTAAATTTAGATTAGAAAATAAATATAAATAATAAAAGAAATATTCTAAACATACTAAAAAAAATATAGATCAGCTCAACTTGAACTGATCTATTTTCTTATTTATAAATTTCTACTTTAATCTTTTTAGTTTTAGAAGTATAACTTAATTTTAAGTCATCTCCAGTTACTTTAACATCAACTTCATATTCACCTGGTGTTGTATATTCAGATAAATCAACAGTTGCTCTTATATTAGAACTTTCTACTTTATCAAGAGCTTCTTTACTACCTTTAACAATAACAGATATGAAACTGTTTTCTTTACCAAGAGCTTTTACTTTTAAGCCTTCCCCAAGATTAATTGTTTGAACACTTATATCACTTATTTCTTTTTGTTCTTCTTTAGCTACATTTACTTTAACTGAAACAGTTTTCTCACTCATAGCTCGAACACCACTTGGTTTTTCTAAGTTAACATTGTATTCTTTATATGAAGATAGGTTAGTAACATCTATTTTAACCGGTACATATTCAATTGTTTTTAAAGCATCTTCATCACCATAAATAGTAATACTTGAAATATTTGGAGTAGCGGTTTCAATTGCATAACCAAGAGCAATATCACCAACTGGAACTACTTTAACTGGAACTACTTTACTAGTAGATGTTATAGTTAAAGTTGCATCCACACTTTCGGGTAATATTTCAACATCAACTATTTTACCATCATTATCATAGGCTACCAATTTATTATTATTTATATTAACTTTACCAACGGTTGGTTCTACTAAATTATCAACATCAACAAGCGCTTTTACATAAGCAACCGTTTCAAGTTTTTTAGCTGATCCTTTAATAGTTATTTCAGTTTTATTTAAAGTAATATCACTTATATCAAGTTTACTATCTAAGTTATTACGATGTAATAGTTCAGGTGTTACTTCTCTTGTATCACTTACTTTATCATAAATAATAACTGTTACAGTTGATGGATCAATTTTATAATCAACTGATTGAATAGTTTGTCTATATTTTAAGTTTACTTTATGAGTACCAGTTGATAACTCTCTTAAATCAGCTGTTATACCTTCTTTATTAGGGTATTGTTTAGCTAAATATATATCACTTTTACGACCTATTAAAATAACATCAACACTATCAGGTAAACCTTCAACAACATAAGCTTCTTCATTATAAATAGCTTTAACTGGTTGACTATATAAAATCTCAGCTGAATTATCAACTAAAGCTCCTGAATTTCTATCTACCATGTAAAAAGTTAAAAATGCTAAGACTAAGGAAACAACTATTAAAGATTGTTTATTCATAAATAACTTTTCAAATGTTTTATTATTTTTACCAAATAATTCAGATATCTTAATAAATAACTTCATAATAGGAGTAATTATTATTTTATCAAATAATTTAAATATTTTTCCTATGAAAAGGCATATTTTTTTAATTATCTTCTTCATAAATATCCTCCTCATCTATATTGTCATTAATTTCATCAACTGTTTTAGGTCTTAATTCATCGATTAACATCATTCTAGCATCATCTAAACTCAAGTTATAGAATAGTTCTCCTTTAACAGCAAGAGAAATTCTACCAGTTTCTTCTGAGACAACCACACTAATAGCATCTGTTTCTTCAGCAATTCCAAGAGCAGCACGATGACGTGTACCTAATCTTTTATTAAGTTTTATATTATTACTAGTTGGGAATACGGCTCCAGCACAACTAATTCTATTTCCTTGAATAATAACTGCTCCATCATGAAGAGGATTATTAGGAAAGAAAATAGATTCTAATAGTTCACTAGTAAGATCAGCATATAAAGGTTTAGCTTTATCAATATAATCAGATAAACTAACATCTCTTTCTAAAACAATTAAAGCTCCAATTCTTGATTTTCGACAATAATCAACTGCTTGTATTAATTCATAAACAAGTTTTTCTCTTTCATCAACTGTTAATATCTTATGACGACCTAACAACTGACTACGACCAAGTTGTTCCAAAGCTCCTCTAATTTCAGGTTGAAAAACAATAATCAAAGCAAGAGGTCCCCATTCAATTACATATTCAAGCAATAATCCAACTGTTGTAAATCCTAACCAATCACTTAAAACTTTTATAATTATAATTACCAAAACACCTTTAAATAACAAAGACATCTTAACATTATTTTTAAAATTCTTTAAAATATAATAAAACATCATCCAAACTAAAGCTATATCAATAATAGTTCTTAAAATGTCCAAAATTCCATTCCATGTCATAAATATTTCTCCTATAGTAAGTATTATAACAAAAAAACTATAAATAGTAAAGTTAACAAAATTTGACAAAATAATTGATTTAATTAGAAAAAAATGTTTTAACAAAACAAAAAAAGAAGTAAAACTTCTAATCTTGATTTATATCTAATCTTTTCTTAATACAAATATATTTTAATAAATAAATTATTAAAATTAAAATAATTAACATAATAATACTAGCAATTACTTCTAATTTAAAACTAATAAAATTATTTAATTTAAAATAACTAGTTATTATAATAGGTATTTTAATAATACTATCTATTATTTTGTTATTATTAATAAACAAAGAAATACTTATTAAACTAGTAAATATTAAAGTTATAATATTACCAAAAGTTATATTAATATAAAATATTATTATACTAAGTAATATTAAATAAATAATCATTCTAGAAAAATAAAATAATAAATACTCTAAATTAGTTAAATTATAAAGAAAAGGAATTATTTCTATTTTAAAATTAACTGCATATAAAGATGAAAAAATTGTTAAAATTAAACTTATTAAAAGAACAATTATAATATAAATAATATTTATTTTTAATAAATTTAAAGTATATTCTTTATAACTTTTATATTTAGTTATTATACTATTACTTTTAAAATCATATGATAAACTTATAATATTTATAACTATTAATAAAATTATCATCATGATATAAAATGTATTTGATAAACTAAATAATATATGTTCATATAAGTTAGAATGTAATAAATCTATTGTTAAAACTCCATATAAACTAGCTAAGAAAATAATAATTATAGTTGTAATTAATATTTTAGGTTTAATAAGTGATAAGAAAGTATTTAAATTATTTTTCATTTTATACTCACTTTTCCATTATCAAAATAAAATATTTGGTTAGATAATTCTTCTAAATCTTCTTTTATATGGGTTGATATAATTATCATTTTATTATCTTTAATAGATTTTAAATATTCTTTTATTTTTATAACTGATACTTCTTCAATACCATTAAATGGTTCATCTAAAATAAGAATATCTGGATTATTTATAATAGCTGCTGCTATACCTAATTTTTGTTTCATACCAAGGGAACATTTTGAAAACTTTTTATCTTTTTCATCTAGTAAATTAACTATTTTTAAAGTATTTAATATATCTTCTTTAGAAACTTTATTGTTTATATTACCAATTACTTCTAAGTTTTCATAACAAGTTAAATTATGAAAAAACTTTGGACTTTCTATTAATACTCCAAGACTTGGTAAAAAACTTTCATGATAATTTACTTTTTTATCATTTAAATAAATATCACCTGTTGTTGGAAAGTATAACCCACTTATTATTTTAAGTAAAACACTTTTACCACTTCCATTACGTCCACTAAAACCATAAATATTATTAGTATAAAGTTCCATATTAATATTATCTAAAACTAAATTACCATTAAACTTTTTACTTATATTTTTAACTTCTAATTTCATTATTTACCCTCCATTGATATAACTAATTTTTCTTTATTTTTATACATTAAATAAGTAATTATAAAAGTAATAAGAAAAATAATAAAACTTATAAATACTCTTAAATTAAAATTAATTACATCATCTATTTTTATATAAAAAATACCTATAATACTAAATAAACCTTGATAATTTGTTTTATTTAAAATTGAATAAATTAATAATTTATTAATAAATATTGATAAAAATACTTCCGTTATAAGAAAGATTAAAAATGAAGTTAAAATAGCTAGGAAATAATTAGGTTTTATTCTTAAACCAATTAAAGCAAGGTTAAGATAAGTTCCTGTTAGAAAAAGCGTATTTAATAAATACATGATGATAACATAGATAGGGGAGCTTGGTAAATTAATGTTGGTATAAAGAAAAGTTGAAGTTTCTTTGTTAGTACTAATAAATAAACAAATAATAAAGAAAAGTAATATGATAGTAGGGTAGAACCAAAAGTAACGATAACCTTTCCTAAATATATTAAGTTTAATTTTAGAAAAACTTTCTTTTACCATATTATGAGTAATTGTTTTATCACTTAATAAATCACTTAAGTTATAAAGAGTAGGAATAACTATTAATAAAAATAAAATTAAATCTAAGAACATAAAATTATTATCTAAAATGTTAGAAACTGTATCATAAAAAGATGGTTTAGTTTTATATTTATTAGTAATTTCTTCTTGTAATTTTATACAAGCACCTGGTGAATATTTATCTTCATTTTTAAAGCAATTAGTAATTAAAGTATTATCATGTTCATATTCTAATTGTCTAGTTTTTTGATAAGAAATAAAGTTAAATGATAGAAAGAAAATTAAGATAAATGCTATTATTATAAATAAATAATTTCTTTTTACAAACTTCATATAGCCTCCAGCTTAATTATTACATAAAAAAAGATACAGGTCAATAACCCATATCTAGTAATTTGAATTTATTATTTAACTTCTACTTCAGCGCCAGCTTCTTCTAACTTAGCTTTGATTTCGTTTGCTTCATCAACAGAAATGTTTTCTTTAACAGCTCCACCGTTATCAGCGATATCTTTAGATTCTTTTAATCCTAATCCTGTAATTTCTTTAATTACTTTGATAACATTAACTTTAGCAGCTCCTGCATTTACTAAGTTAACAGTAACCATTTTTGGTCCTTCATCAACTGCTTCAGCAGCAACTGGTGCAGCTACAGCTACACTACTTGGATCTACTCCAAATTCTTCTTTCATTGCATCTACTAAATCTTTGATTTCTAGTAAGTTCATTTCTTTTAAAGCACTAATAAATTCTTCTTTTGTTAATTTTGCCATTTTAAATTCCTCCCATTTTTTAATTATTTTCTTCTTCTAATTTTTTAGCATATAAATCTAGACAGATTGCTAAATCTTTTGGTATAGCAAGCATACCACCTGCAAGCATTGTAAGTAAGCCTTCTCTTGATGGAATTGTTGCAAGACTCTTTAACTCTTCTTCGTTTGTTACTTCACCATCAACTAATCCAACTTTTAAAGTAACTGCTTTATGTTTCTTCATGAAATTAGCAAGTACTTTAATTGGAGCGATTTGATCTTTACTGAATGCAACAGCACTTGGTCCACTTAAATGATCATGAATATCAATATTTAAATCATTAAGTGCTCTTTGAATTAAAGTATTTTTGTAAACTTTGTATTCACTATCAACATCTCTTAATAAATGTTTTAATTCTTTAATTTCAGCATCAGTTAATCCACGATAGTCAAATAAAACAATACCATTAGAGTTTTCAACTTTTTCTTTAATCTCATCGATTACAAGTTGTTTTTGTTCTAATATCTTAGGATTTGCCATTTCTTCCTCCTTTTTTTATTACAAGTAAACAAAAGAGTCCAGAAGGACTCTTAAAAAGATTAATAGTCCTCGGTAGGATTTATTTTTATACCTACTGTCTTCGGTTCACTTAATAAACATTATTATAACATTTTTTTATTATTTGTCAAATGAATTAATACTTAATTTAATTCCAGGACCTTGAGTAGATGAAATGCTAATATTTTTAACATAATCACCTTTAACAGTAGCAGGTTTTAGTTTTAAAATAGTACCAACAAATGTATTTAAGTTTTCAAGTAATTTTTCTTCATCAAAACTTGCTTTACCAATGATACCATGAATATTACCAAAACTATCAGTTCTGTATTCAACACGTCCTGATTTAACATCATTAATTGCTTTTACAACATCAGTTGTAACTGTACCAGTTTTAGGGTTTGGCATTAAACCTTTTGGTCCTAAAACACGTCCTAATTTACCAAGAAGTGGCATAGCATCTGGTGTTGCAATTAATGTATCAAAACCGAACCAATTTTCTTTTTCGATTTTTTCTACCATGTCCATATCTCCAACAAAATCAGCTCCTGCTTCTCTTGCTGCTTTTTGAGCATCACCTTTAGCAATAACTAAAACTTTTTTAGTTTTACCAGTTCCATTAGGAAGTACAACAGCACCTCTTAATTGTTGATCAGCTTTTTTAGTATCAAGATTTAAATACATTGCAACTTCGATAGTAGAATCAAATTTACTATTAGAAGTTTCTTTAACTAATTTAACTGCTTCTTCTTTTGTATATAATTTGCTTTTATCTATTTTAGATGAAGCTTCATTATATCTCTTTCCTCTTTTTTTCATTTTTACCTCCTTGTGGTTTTAGCGGACTAATCCTTCCACATAGTTAACCTATATGATTTTTTTTAATTTTAATCTTTTACTTCTATACCCATATTAATAGCTGTTCCCTTAACACTCTTAATTGCAGCATCAAGATCATAAGCATTTAAATCTGGTAATTTAATAGTAGCAATTTCCTTAACTTGATCACTTGTTAATGATCCAACAATTTCATTCTTTCCTTTAACAGAACCTTTTTGAACCTTAGCATATTTTTTAATTAAAAATGCTGTTGGTGGAGTTTTAATTACAAAATCAAAACTTCTATCATCATAGATAGTAATTTCAACTGGCGCAATATCTCCCATCTTATCTCTTGTTGCATCATTATACTTTGAACAGAAATCTTGTAAGTTAATTCCGGCAGGTCCTAAAACTGTACCAACTGGTGGAGCTGGTGTTGCTTTTCCTGCTTGAATTGCTAACTTAATTTTTTTAACAACTTCCTTTGCCACGAAAAACACATCCTTTCATAATTTTTGTTTTTTTTCGTGAGTGGTCCAAATAGCTAACTTTGTCCGCAACTATAAGTTACATTTGCCTCCCACTAACACTATAACTAAATATAGCGATATGATAATAACATTTTTTGCCCCTAAAATCAAGACTTTTTCTTAAATTTGTCCTGATATCCTGATAAATCACCAATAGTTTTTACCTTTTTATCACTTTTTCTACCTATTTCATAACTAACAATATCAAGTAATTCTGCAAAATTAGGAAAATTATTAGCTAAATAATTCTCATATAATTTAACTAATTTAGCTAATTCACATAATTCTTTTTCATTACTTAATTTACTAATCCAATCTAAGTTATGTCTAAATAAGGAATAACATAAACAATTATTAAATTGTTCAATATTTTTAGAAAAAGCATTATTTGAAGGATACCATCTACTAGTATCAATTAATCTAAAACTATTAGTATTTTTATCATATAAAATATTGGCAAGACACATGTCATACATTTTAATATCATGGTACTCTTCAATAACTTTTCTTAGAGTAATATATGCTTGTTTCACATTTTCTATTCTTATTCCACTTGCAAATCCGTTAATCAAACAAGTACCTTCTAAATATTTCATAGTATAAGCTGTTTCAAGTTTAACTATATCATCTATATAAACATCTATTGGAAAAGCAATATGCTCATCTTCCAAACCATCAAAATAAACTCTTTTATCCCCAACAAACACATGAAATATTTTAATAATAATATCATCAGTTAAATAATAACATGTTCCTTCTCTACCAGGACTACCACACATATTATTCTTTTTATACTTTTCAATTTCTTGAAAATCAACCAAAACTTTACCCATATTAAGCCTTTTTAATTTGATTTAACTCACATTCAATAGTTGTTTCTTGACCAAATAAATCAACAATTGCATTAACAACTTTATTTTCTTCATCAATTGTATCAATTTTACCAAACATACCAGCAAATGGTCCATCAACAATTTTAATCTTATCTCCAACTTTTAAATCATTTTTAATATCAATTCTTTCCATATCCATACTTTTAAGTAAATTATCTACTTCATATGGTTGTAATGGAGTAGGTTTAGCACCTTTTCCACTTGATCCAATAAATCCTGTTACCCCTGGAGTATTACGAACAACAAACCAAGCTTCATCACTCATAACCATTTCAACTAAAATATAACCTGGAAATAATTTTTTAATTTTTTCTTTTTTAACGCCATCTTTTTCTTCAATAACTTTTTCTTCTGGTACTATAACTCTATAAATATAATCTTTCATATCCATAGATTCAGCACGCATCTCTAATTTTTCTTTTACTTTATTTTCATGTCCTGAATAAGTATTAACGACATACCACTGTTTTTCTTCCATAATCCACCCCTTAAATAATTGATTTAATAAATGCCATAGCAAGTTGTATTAAATAAAAATAAACTCCAAAAAAGATAACAAAACTAATAGTTGCAATACTATATTTAACCATATCTTTTTTACTTGGAAAATGAACCTTTTGCATTTCCTTTTTAATTTCTACAAACAAACTATCTTTTTTAACTTTTTTAACGTCTTTTTTACTTTCTTTTTTAGTTTTTCCCATATTCTCTCCTAAATAAAAAACACTTTCGTGTTTCATGCTTATAAAATAACATATTTTTCTAAAAAAATCAAGTTATTTTAGTAATATAAAATAAATAACTAAAGATATTATATAAGTAAAAGCCATTAAAGTAGGAATAAATAATACTTTAACATAAGCTTCATCATTATTTACATAAGATCTTCCTATATTTGTTGCTAAACTTTTCCTTCTTGATAAACTATTTTGATTACTATTTCCTTTTTCTAAATTTAAAAAATTATTTAAGTAATCAATATGAGAATTTAAAAATACATCTTGATAATAAGAATATAAATCTTCTGGAATATCAAATGTTTTAAATTCACCTATATTACTTTTTAAAAATTCATAATATGATTGATCTAAATAACCATCTATTGGTAAAGAGGCAAAAGTACTTAATCCTATTTTACAACTTTGTAAAATATTAATAGCTTTAGAATTATCATCAGTTATTAAAGTTGAAACATTTTCAAAAGAATTTACTGTTAATTGATTATTATATAAAATTATTTTTTTAGGATCAAAGTTATATATATAAAAATTATCATCATGAAGATATTTCATAATTAAATCTAATCTTATTAAAACATTAGTTAATTCTAAAGGTTCATCTTTTAAACTTTCTAATAAATCATAAAGTGTCATATAAGCCTCCTATTATGTTTTAATCATATCATAAAATTAAAAAATTAGCCATATTTTAGCTAATTTTTTATAACAATATTTACAATTTTATTTTTAATAACTATTATTTTTATAATTTCATGACCATCTATATATTTAAGAACATTTTCTTCTTGCATAGCAAGTTTTTTAAGTTTTTCTTCATAAGCATTATGATTAGTTTCAAAAGTTGCACGAAGTTTACCATTTACTTGAACAGCAATAGTAATTGTATCATTTATTAATTTAGTTTCATCATATTGTGGCCATTTTGAATTACAAAGTGGAGCACCTAAGTTATATATTTCATTTAATTCTTCAGTTATATGAGGTGCCATTGGATTTAATAGAAGCAAGAAAGTACGATAATCTTTTTTAGTAATGCTTTCTAATTTTTCCATTTCATTTAATAAAATCATTAAACTAGATACAGCTGTATTATATTTTAAAGTATCAAGATCATTAGAAACTTTTTTAATTGTTTGATTAAATAATATTTCAAGAGTAGGGGAATAGATAGTTTTACTATTTAGTTTATTACCAATTCTTTCTACACGATCTAAGAATTTCTTACAACCATTTAAACTTGCAGTTGACCAACTAACTTCTTTTTCATAGTCACCTATAAACATTTCATATACTCTTAAAGCATCGGCTCCAACTTCTTTAACACAGTCATTTGGATTAATAACATTTCCTTTAGATTTACTCATTTTTTCGCCGTTTGATCCTAAAATCATACCATGAGAAACACGAATTTTAAATGGTTCTTTATTAGGAACTAAACCTTTATCATATAAGAAGTTATTCCAAAATCTTGCATATAACAAATGTCTTGTTGCATGTTCCATGCCACCGTTGTACCAGTCAACTTTACCCCAGTATTTTAAAGCATCCATAGAAGCAAATTCTTCTTTATTGTTTGGATCCATATAACGAAGCCAGTACCAAGAAGATCCTGCCCAGTTTGGCATTGTATCAGTTTCACGTTTAGCATCATTTCCACATTTAGGACATTTACAGTTAACAAATTCCGGAATTCTTGCAAGTGGACTTTCCCCATCATCAGTAGGTTCATAAGAAGCAACATTTGGAAGTAATACTGGTAAATCACTATATGGAACCGGTACATAACCACAATTTGGACAATTAATCATTGGAATAGGTTCACCCCAAAATCTTTGACGAGAGAAAACCCAATCTTGTAAACGATATTTAGTTGCTTTCTTACCAATTCCTTCTTTTTCAAGATACTCATTCATTTTATAAATAGCAAATTTCTTATTATCAATTCCATTTAAAAAGCCTGAGTTAATCATTTCCCCATCACCGGTATAGGCAGACACCGAAATATCTCCACCTTTTATAACAGGAACAATATTAATATTAAATTTCTTAGCAAATTCATAATCTCTTTCATCATGAGCAGGAACAGCCATAATAGCACCTGTTCCATAACTCATCATAACATAATCACTTATATAAACAGGTATTTTGTCTTTAGTAATAGGATTAATAGCATAAAAGCCTAATATTTTAACTCCCGTTTTTTCTTTGTTTAATTGAGTTCTTTCCATTTCACTTTTATGACTTGCAAATACCTGATAATCACGAATTTCATCCATATTTAAAATACGATCACTTAATTTATTAATAATAGGATGTTCAGGAGCAATTACCATAAATGTTACTCCATATAAAGTATCAGGACGAGTTGTATAAACCTTTAATACTTCATCAGTATTATCAACTAAAAAGTCAATTTCGGCTCCAACTGATTTACCAATCCAGTTAGTTTGAGCCAACTTAGTTTTTTCTTGGAATTCCGTTTCAGCAAGACCATCTAGCAATCTATCAGCATACTTTTGCATACCAAGCATCCATTGTTCCTTTTCCTTATGAACAATAGGTCCTCCACATCTTTCACAGTGTCCACCTTCAACTTCTTCATTAGCAAGACCAATCTTACAATTAGGACACCAATTAATTGTTTTCTTAGCTTTATATGCAAGACCAGATTCATAAAACTTCAAGAATTGCCATTGGGTCCATTTATAATATTCAGGATCAGTTGTATTAATCTCACGAGACCAATCAAAAGATAAACCTAAACTCTCTAATTGACCTTTAAAAGTCTTAATGTTTTCTTTAACTGCAACACTTGGATGAACATGATTTTTAATAGCATACTCTTCAGCTGGTAAACCAAAAGCATCCCATCCCATAGGAAATAAAACGTTATAACCTTCCATTCTTCTTTTTCTAGCAAGAGCATCTAAAGAAGCATAACTTCTAACATGACCAACATGTAATCCAGCTCCACTTGGATATGGGAATTCTACTAAAACATAATATTTTTCTTTCTTACTATTATTACTAGCTTCAAATACTTTATTTTCCTTCCAGTATTCTTGCCATTTCTTTTCAATTTTACTTGTTTCCATTAACAACACAACCTTTCTTAACATAGTATTTACCAATAAAACTAAATGTAATTAATATCAAAGGTACTAACATAGAAGCTCCAATCACCAAAGCCAAATACCTATTTTTAATAAATCTAAATACAAAAGTAGAAGTAAAAGCAATATCAAAAGAACTTACAAGAGCAATTCTATTCATAATACCACGATAACTTATCTTAGACATATCAAGATGATACTTATTCATTAAAAGCCTTAACTCAACCGGTATCTTATCAGGATTAAGTTTTTTCCTTTTCAAAACCGAAAAAACCAGATAAAACAAATAAATAACCAAATATGCCCCTAAAAACCAATACAAATCATTTAAACCCATAATAATCCTCCAAAAAAAAGGATGGTATAAAGGAGTCTAAATAGACGGTACCATCCTTAATTTAACTTAATTTCTTAACGCGATAAACGATTATTATAACCAAGACAAGTTCATTAATATCTATTGTTAGTTCTCACCTTCCACTAACTCTCTTAAAATAGAACCATAACTACTACTTCTTTAATAATTACAAGACTATTTAACCACATAAATATTATTTTTTCAAGTACTTTT
>CAKPFH010000010.1 GCA_934153655.1 uncultured Bacilli bacterium | reverse complement strand
CATTTTGCACTATTAAATAACATATATATCTTGAAAGTTTATAGTCTTTAATAAATTCTTCTTTACCTTTACCAGTTCTTATTGGCTTGTTGACTTCAACAACCCAATCTTCTTCGCTTGAAACACTATTATTTGCTGATAAAACTGCTTTATCTATTACTTTTTGAAAATTTCTCCAATCCTTGTATTCTAATACTTTTTGTAATTCACGTGCATACCAATATTCATTTCCATAATCATCAATATGTTTTATATTTTCAAAAATACTCTTAGTATATTTTTCTTTAATTTCTTTCATCATTCCTCCATTTTTTACTTATTTTTTCCTACTATACCAATTTTTTTCTGTTTTTTAAACTCATTTTTCATATTAAACTACCAACTTATCTATATTGTATCATACTTTTAAATATTATTACTAAAAATATTTAAAAAGAAAAAAGTAGCAAAAGCTACTTTTAAATATTATTTAAAAATACAACACAACTAGATTAAATTAATTATTTTCTACCAATCCAACTAATCATTTTTTCTTTAGATGTATTACTTGAAACATTATTAGCATTTATAGTATTTAAATAAGCATATGGAATATTTATAAATTCATAAGAAAGTTCATTATTTTTAAAACTTAAAATCATATAAGTAGCATTTCCTATATCTTCTTTTTCTGAATTACCAATTCCAAGAGCTTTTAAAGTAATAACTTTACCATCCTCTTGATAAAAATGTCTATGTCCTTGAATAACTAAGTCATATTTATCAATATCAAATAAAGGTTTATCATCATTAAAATCATAAAGAAAATGACATAATAAAACTTTTTTACCATTTATATCAAGTTCTAAATAATCGTTATAATTAGAAATAATTTCTTTTTCTTTATCACTTATTTGACTAGAAGTCCAATTGACATTATTTAAAGTTTCATCATAAGCCCTTGTTCTTTCTAAGTGTTCTTTATAGGCATCAACACCTCTAATTAAATATAATTCATGATTTCCTTTGATACTTTTTACTCCATATTGTTCTAAAACATTTATAACACTTTTAGGATCTGCACCAGTTCCAATATTATCTCCAAGTGAATATATTTCGGTAATTCCTCTCTTTCTAATATCTTCTAAAGCTGTTATAGTTGGTTCTAATAAACCATGTGCATCAGTTAAAATAGCAATTTTTCTTTCTTTATTTTTTAAACTACTTAGTTCTTGACTTAACTTAATTAAATAATCTTTATCTATTTTACTTTCAATATTATTAATAGTTCTAATATTCTTAGGAGATGTTATATTTTTATCCCTTGCCTGAGTTAAAGCTATTTTTAAATTATATTTTTTAGCATATTCTATTTCTTGATTAGTAGGATATCTTCCAGGACAAATAATATATTTAGGTCTTATCCCTTCTCTTAAGGCTAAAATCTCTGAGTTAGTTGTTGTATCACTTAATTCTAATAAACCTCTTTGTTTATGACTAACCTCAGATACTTCACTAGAATTATTTTTAAGAAAATGATTAGTTCCCATATTATTAATGGAACTACAAATAAAATTATCATGAGGCATACTATCATATCCTAAAATCATATTTCTCGCATTATAATAAAATGATTGCATTCTATGACTTATTGCCGACATTGAAATAAAATTATGCATACCACTTGATTTACCAAGTATTAAATCATCAATATTTTCATTATTACTAATTACATGAGCAAGTAAAGCATACTGCTTATCCCTAAAATCATAGATATCAATTCCATATTCATTTGATTTATCTTCTAATCTAACTTTCTTTTCTTCTACGTTATCCCCTATTTTTGATAAGTTTAAATTCATTTCAGTTGCATATAAATCTCGCATTAATTCAGGATAATTAACTCCTTCATATTCTGTTAAAATAAAATCAATTCTTTCTAAAATACCATCTACCAATTTAGCTAAATTTTCAAGCTCTTGACAATTAACAATACTTTCTAATTGATTAGTATATTCAATAACTTTATCAATTTTTTTTAATACCTCTAGATTATCTAAATTATAATATTTTAATTCTAATAATTCACATACATCACCATAATTTTCTAACATTGTTTTTGCAGTTTCTAAATTACAATCAAACAATAAATTTAAAACAAATTCTTTATAATTATCTAAACTAGAACAAGATTTAAGTTTATTGAAATACTTTTCCTTTATAGTATTCATTATATTATTAACCTCACTATAACTATTAATATTTGAAATTACATCATTTTGTCTAAATAATAACTTAATATTTTTAAAATTTATTAAACTTAAATCATTACAATCTAAAAGTGAAATACATAAATTTTTATATCTTGCATAATTTTTAACAAAATCCAAAAAATTCTTAGAAGAATATTTATCTTCCTTATATAAATAATTAAATAATTTATTTTTAACTTGCAAAAATAACTTTAAATCATGATTATAAATATCAACTATATCACTAATAAAATTATAAGTTGAATTTAAATTATATTGAAAAAACTTAGATATATCAATACCATTAACTTGTAAAAACTCTTGAATTTTATCAAAGTTTTTTATTAGTTCAAAAGTATCACCTGAATAACACTTAGATAATTCTTTTACAAATTCAATATTTTCCTCACCAACATAAGTTCTTATAATTAACTCTGTAGCGAATTTTTTACCAATACTTCTCCTATTTATAAAATTTTGATCATTTACTAAAAATATAATTGTTTCTTTATCTATAAAAGACAAAACATAAGTTAATATTTCTTCAGGTGTACCTTTTTGAACATATTCAAGTAAGTCAATTTGTTTATTTTTAATTTTTTCTTTAATAATTCTTTTGATATCTTCTTTTTTCATTTTAAATAAAATATCTTTTTGTTTATCAGATAAACCTCTTTCAATAAATAAAGTATGTAAAAAGTCATCATCTAAATCAATATTTTGCAAAAATTCTTCAAATAAAAAATCAAAGCCTTTTCTTAAACCTTTTAAGAATTTTAAGCATTCAGGATATGGTAATTCTTTAATAGATTGAGCCTTATTTTTAACTGCTTCAATTAATAAAATTCTTAATTCTTGATTAGTAGCAACATAACCATTATAATTAATTTCTTCTTTTAAAACATTGATTATATCATCATATGTTAAAGTATTAATTACGAGTTTAGTTAAAATATCATTATCTGAAAAAATTCTTTGTTTTATAAAAGAAACAGGATTATTAATATATTCTTCATGTAACTTTTCTTTTAATTCATTAGGAAATCTTTTATACAATATATCTCTTTCCTTATCACTTAATTCATCTAAAAACAAATATAAATATGCAAAATCTAAATTATTTACTAAATAATTTCTAAAATCTGTTAAATAACCAGTTTTAAAAATACTAAAAGCTTTTTTAGAATTATTCTTTAATAAATTATCATATATACTAAGAATTCTTTCTTGATACATTTTAAATAAAGGCTTTTCTAACTTAATAGAATATCTATCATCACTCATAATATAAATAATATCATCATCACTAGCATCTTTTAACAATTCAATTTGTAATTCAACTGGATAATTACAACTTAAAAAATATTCATCTAAATAAAAACTATGATCAAAAAAGGTTTTTTTCTTAATTAAAGTTAAAAATTCATTTTTATAATCTTTAAATATATTTTTAATAACTTTTTCATTCTGACATTCTAAAATTTTATCTAATAAATCTTCATCAAAACTAATATGTTTTTTTATTTCATTTATGATATCATTGGGAGTTTCTAAAACCAAATATTCAATTATTTTAGTTTTATCATCTTTAATATTTGCTAATATTACTTTAACAATATCACTTTCTCTAGAATTATATAGAACATTTTTAACACGATAATAAGAAGATAAATTTTCGTTTTTAATCAAATTATTAATTTGATCAAGACTTAATTTATTTATAACATATGAAATAAGTTCTTCATCTTGATATCTAATAGCATCTAAATAAATATCTCTTTCAATTAAAGAATCTAACCAAGTATAAACTTCATTTTTATATTTTGAAAGCAATATTTTTTTGATATTATTATTAATATTACCTAAAAGATAAGGAAGAGAATCATCATCAAGAATAATTTTACTTAATAATAACTCATAAGAAGAATTTGGTAAATTAAATTTTAATAAATTTTTAATATCAACTATATTATTGGAGTTAAGAGAAACATAATTAAAAATATCATCATTTCGATATTTTTTAATAGCATCTATTAAATAATGATTATAACTATTTTTTAAATCAATCATTAAATTATCAATTGAAAGATTTTTAACTATTTTTTTAATTATATAATCAGGAGTGTTATAATTAATGTAATCTTGATAAGTATCATTTTTTATGGCCTCTTGAAGTAATGATAAAATATCATTTGCACGTATGTCATACAAACTTTTAGAATATTTAGAAGAAAAAATAGATGATTTAAGAAGTTTAGAAATAGCTTGAATATCAATACTTTCAATAATTAAGCGACTTATTTTTTTATTACTTTCTAATAATTCAATTAATAAATCAAAATTATCATCATTATTATAATCAAAACTTTTAAAAATTATTTTTAATTCATCATAACAATACTTAACTAAAATATTTAATAAATAATTTTTATCTGATAAAGTTATTTTAGAACTTATCTCTTTAAAGTGATAAATAATAGTTTTAAGACCTATTCTATCAATAATTTTAAGTTTAAAATATTTTGGAATAAGCAAATTAGTTAAATGTTTTAAATCAGTTTCACTTATAGTATTCATACTTCCCCCCAAAAAATATTATTATTTTACTATATATTTCAAAATATGTAAAGATATGTAAAGAAAAAAGAGAAAATATCTTATTTTTAAAGTGATTGAAATAAAGGATTTAACCTTTCTTTTCTTTAATCATAGTTAAGAAACAGTTAAAAAAATAAAAATAATTAAAAGTATAGATAGTCTATAAAATTAATTATTTCATATATTGTTTATTTCACATATTAATTATTTTGTATGTTAATTATTTATATACTAATCTTCTTGTAATTTATTATATTCTTCATCAGAAACTGGTTCTAACCATTCAGTTTTAGTATGAGTTCCTGGTACTTCAATGGCTATATGACTAAACCAAGAATTTTTTGTTGCTCCATGCCAATGTTTTACATTTGCTGGTATTATTATTACCATTCCTGGTTTTAAAAGAATTGCTTTCTTTCCTTCTTCTTGAAACCAACCCGTTCCAGCTGTTATTATTAAGATTTGTCCACCTTTACTTGAAGACTCGTGAATATGCCAATTATTTCTGCAAGATGGTTCAAATGTTACATTTGCAAGAAATAAACTTGTTTCATCTAAACTAGTAAGAGGATTTAAATAACTATTACCCATAAAGTATTTAGCAAATTGTTCATTTGATTTTCCTAAACAAATACATTTACTTTTTCAAATTCTTCTTTATTCATCTTAATAAACCTCCTTTGTTAAATTAAATACAGCCCATCCTTTTGGCCAACCAACATAAAAAGCAACATGAGTAATAATTCCTACCATTTCTTCTTTGCTAACTCCATTTTTCTTAACATTTTCTAAATGATATCTTAAAGAATTATCAGTTATTCCTGATGACATCAAAGCAACTACAGTTATTATACATCTTGTTTTTACATCAACTGATGGATCATTCCAATTCTCTCCAAATAAAATATCATCATTATAATGAGCAAAGTTAGGAGCAAAACTTCCTAAGTTATCTCTTCCTGCTGTTTGTTTTATCATAATATCAATCCTTTCTTATACTATAATAGTACAAAAAATAAGCTAAATTTCAAGAGTTTAATACTATTTAATTCTTTCTTTTATAATATCACTACTATCTAACTTTCCTATTAAAAGAGAAGATGTTTTTATATGATTTTGAAAATTCTTTTTAACATGTTTTTCATCATAATTAGCATAACAAAATGACAACAAGAGTTATAAACTCCAATATCTAACATTTCAACACAATTACAATTCTTTTCTTTTCTAGCAGTCCAACTTTTATAAGTTTTACCAGTTAATTTATAAGCAAGTGTATGAGAAATACATTCACTTTTTATAAAACCATATTCTTCTAAATTTCTTTTTTCAAAACAGGTCTGAACTGTCATATTATAAAGTGATGCTATCTTACTAAAACTAGTACCTATTTCTTTATAATCATTTTCTGTAAACTCATGATAATTTAAAAATTTATAGTTCTTTTTAACATTTTTATATTCATCTAAAAAAGAAACAATTATATGTTTAACATACCCATTTAATAAAGAACACATTTTACTAAAAGCTTTCTTATGATATTCTAAATTGCATTTATCACTTAAAAAAATTGGATCATAACCTTATATATAAATTATCTATTCCTATTATCTCGGATAATTCTTTAATAGCTGCAATTATTTTAGTTTTATTAATTACAAATGGTTCAACATCACGTTTATACGGAGTTAAAGTAATATGAAATAAGATTGGTTTATCAATTAGTTTTAAATATTTTAAAATAGGAATTGGATTTTTAGTACAAAATAAAATAGCATCTGCATTAGAAAAATAAATTCTACTAACTAATTTAGGATTAAATGGATTTCTAACATCAACGTATCCTTCTTTGTATCTATTTATGAACCATTCACTATAAAAAGCAACTATATCAGTTCTTCCACTAACATTTAATATCATAAAAACCACTCCTTTAATATTAAAAAATCTTAAACAAACATTGTATAAGATTTTATTTATTTCTTTATTTTATAATTTATTAAGTTATTTATTAACAACGAAACCTAAAAATTTATTTCTTTTATAAGTAAGTATTCCTTTATCATTTATCTTATATTTTTGATAAGTTTGATAAGATACAACTAATTTTTTGTTTTTATCATTTATTTTAAAAATTAAAACATAATTTTCTGTTAAAATATTATTACTATCAATGAAACTATCTATTATTTTGTCTACTAAGACCGCATCTTTTTCTTCTTTTAGAGCTGTATTATCTAAGACAAAATTAATAATTACATACGAAAATAATATAATTATCAAAAGATAAAATAGTGGCATAAATCCTCCTTTATTTTAAATTTTTCTTTTTTAAAATTTTTCCTATTATAAAAAATATAATACCTGGAATAATAAATTCTAAAGTTCTTTCAATAAAAAAAAGATAAAATGGTGCTGAATTAGTTATATCATATTTAAA
The DNA here is from genome assembly GCA_934153655.1 of uncultured Bacilli bacterium. Classification (GTDB taxonomy): domain Bacteria; phylum Bacillota_I; class Bacilli_A; order RF39; family UBA660; genus RUG591. The sequence goes on along the minus strand of CAKPFH010000010.1, from coordinate 22,797 downwards.
ATAATCTGCAGTTATTCTTATAAAAAATCCTATTAATGCTAGGACTGATGCTAAATAAAAGAATTTATAATTATTTTGTTTTTTCATTTTTTCCTTTCTTTAAATAAAATTTTGTCATATCATTTCCTTCTAGTTTTAATAAAGAAATTTTATTTTTTAGTCCTGCGCCATAGCCAGTTAAATTACCATTTTTACCTACTACTCGATGACAAGGAACAATTATACATATCGGATTTTTACCAACTGCCCCTCCTACTGCTTGAGCTGACATTTTACTAATTTTTCTTTTCTTAGCAATTGTTTTAGCAATATCATTATAGGTTATAGTTTTACCAAAAGGAATATTATTCATGATAGTTATTACTTCTTTACTAAAGGGAGTTGAATTTTCTATTCTATATTCTGGAGTAAAATCTGGATTTTCTCCTTTAAAATAAATATCTAACCATTTACAAGTTTTCTTAAATATTGGTAATTCTTTTTCTATTCCATCTTTTTTATGTTTTAAAGCATCTTTAGAATTTTCAAACCATAATCCTGTTAAATACTTACCATCACTTGTTAAATATATATCATCAAATTCTTCTGGTGTTTTATAAAACCATTTGTAATTCATTTTGCTCCTTCAAATATTATACAGCATATGCCATTAATAAAATTTTATCAAATAATTTAAATTGACCAGCTAAAACATCAATCATTACCAAGTCATCACTTTGTTTAGTTGTTTTTATTTCATATTCAACAGTAAAACCTAAGCCAGTAATTTTTTCTTTAGTTTTTTTACTACCTGCTTCAACATAGGTTTCTATATTACCAATAGTAATTAAAGGTCTACAACCTAATTTAGAACTAAATCTTTCTAATTCAACTCCAAGATAAACCCCATAAATAACTAAAAATATTAAGATAATTAAACATACTACTTTAACTTTTTTCATATACCCTCCAAGATAATTTTAATAGATTTTTATTTAGATGTCAAACTATTATTTATTATTAAAACCAATTCCAAGAGGACCAAAAGTCTAAAGAATTTGTATCTATTATAGATGTTATATAAAATAAGATAAGAAATACTATAAAAATAATAATAGCTATTTTTAAAATTAAATTTATTTCTTTTTTATTTTTTAACTTATTATCATTTTTAATATTTAATTCTTTACTAATAGTAGCTATATGATGAAAGTTCTTATACTTAAATATAATTTGTTTTAATTCCTTATAGAAATAAATACAACCAACTCCTCCAAATGTTGAAAGGCCAAAAAGAGAAATTGCTAATAATAAACTATTAAAATAAGGCATTTTTGGTATTTTTAACCAATAAGGAAAATTAATTAAGTTTTCTAATTTAAATAAATAATTTAAAGCTAAGAATACAGTTGTAATACTAAATATTACTAAAAGAATAAATAATAATACTATCACGATAAATAAAAGTATAGCTATTATATCTATAAAAACTAAACCTATTATTTTTAAAAAATTATACTTATTTGTTTCATTTGTTTTATTAGTTTTACCAAGTACTAATTCATTTAAATCTACTTTTAAAGTATCTGCTAAACTTCTGGCTTGTTCTAAGTTAGGAACAGTTTCAACTAGTTCCCATTTTGAAATTGTTTGTCTTGCTACATTTATTTTTTCTGCTAACTCCTCTTGACTTAAATTATTTTTCTTTCTTAATTCTTGTAAATTTTTACTAAATTTCATATTTTTTCACCTCCGCTTAGCATCATATAATTTTTTATATTTTTTATCTACCAATTTTAAAAGGAATTAACGCCCGTTTTATTAACAATTAGTATTTTTATGAAAAAAAGGCTTTTAAGCCTATTACAAACACCTATTTTTTTAATTTTTTATACCAAATCTCGAAAACGGAAATAATATTAAATTTGTTTTACCCAGTATTTCTTCTTTCTTTATAAGTCCAATATATCTAGAATCATTTGAAATTGGACGATTATCGCCAACAACAAAATAATATCCTTCAGGTATTTTTTCATTTAAAATATAATCATTAGTTAAACCATGATCAAATTTTTCTGCTACATTTTTATTATTAATATAAAGTTTATTATTTTTATACTCTACTGTTTCTCCTGGCAAACCAATTACTCTTTTAATTAAATAATCATTTTCTTTTTTAACAACAACAATATCAAACCTTTTAATCTCTTGAAAACGATAGCTTATTTTATCTAAAATCATTATATCTTTATCCTTTAAGGTGTTATTCATACTATTTCCATTTACCTTAATTGGAGTAACAATATAATGTTTTATTAATAAAACAACAACTATAATTATAATATAACTTAAAATTTCTTTACTTTTTTCTTTCATTTTACCAAAAAAGATAAGGCCAAACCTTATCTATCTCTTTCTTTGATTTTGTATTGACCAACTAAATTTCTTAAGAATGTTAACTTAGCACGTCTTACTTTACCTTTTTTAATTACTACAATATTAGCTATTTTTGGAGAATTAACTGGGAATGTTCTTTCAACACCAACTCCATAAGAAACCTTACGAACTGTGAAAGTTTCACTAATTCCTGAACCATGTCTTTTGATTACAACTCCTTCAAATGCTTGAATTCTTTCTCTTTTTCCTTCGATGATTTTAACATCAACTCTAACAGTATCACCTACACGAAACTCTGGAATGTTAGGATTTAACTGTGACGCAGTAATTTTATCAATTACGTTCATAATACACTTTCCTTTCTTACATGATTATGCTAAATAATACATATAGCAGCGAATCACATTAAAGATAATATCACAAATTAATTTAAATTGCAAACTTTTTTGTATTTTTTTAATTCTTTTTTGTGTTTTTTTTAATTTTTTTTTATTTTTTTTCATACCTATCCAATTTTTTACAAATCTATATTATTTTCTTGTTTTCAGTTTTATGTTTAAAATTTAGAATTTTGAATGATAACTTAGTAAGTTAAACATAGCCACTTTGCTATTCATTTTTATAATTATGTTAATAAAATTTCAGAATAATTAACTTTATAAATACAATTTATTCATTTATTATAAAATTATTAATTCATAAGAAAAATCAAGAATATTATTAATGCTTTCAACTAAAGTATCATTTGTTTTAGTAAAATACAATATTATATTTTTTTTTGAATTATTAGATAACTTTATCTTAACTAATAAAGGAACAGCCATATTTATTATTAAAGCGTTAGATGGCAAAAATTTTTCTAATTGCTCTTTAATAATCGGATAATGGGTACACCCAAGCACCAATATATCACATGAAGATATTTGATTACAATAATGTTTTATTGTATTTAAATCAATTTTACTATCTTCAATCATTGGAACAAACTCTTTTGTTGCAATTTCTAATATATTTTTTTGTTTTAAACTTTTTTTAAACACATGAGAATTTATAGTAGCAGTTGTTGCAAATATTCCTATTTTATTTTGCTTTATTTCATTTAAATATTCAATAGTAGGACTGATAATATCATATACTGGAATATTTGTCATTTTTTTAATTTCATCTAGACAAGTTGAGCTAATCGTTCCACATGCTACTATTATTATATCTATTTGTTTTTTTTCAAAAAAAGATATTATTTTAGTAACTAATTTAATCAATTCTTGCTTACTTTTAGTACCATAAGGAAGATTTTTAGTGTCTCCATAATATATATAAGTGTTATTTGGATATTTTTTTATAAATTCCTTTAAAACAGTAAGACCACCTAATCCTGAATCAAACATTCCTATTTTCATAATTCCTCCTATTAATTACTATTCTACAATAAAAAATATAGTACTCATTAAGAGCACTATATATCCTATTTATCAAGTGTTATTATTTCTTTACCACCCATATATTTTCTTAAAGATTCAGGAATAGTAATAGTGCCATTTTCTTGATAATGATTTTCTAAAAACGCTATTAAAGCTCTTGGTGTTGCAAGAACCGTATTATTTAATGTGTGAACAAAATAATTATTTTTTTCACCCTTTACCCTAATGCCAAGTCTTCTTGCTTGGGCATCTCCTAGGGTTGAGCATGATCCTACTTCAAAATATTTTTGTTGACGTGGACTCCAAGCTTCAACATCACATGATTTAACTTTTAAATCAGCTAAATCACCTGAACAACATTCTAGTGTTCTTACAGGAATATCTAAACTTCTAAAAAAGTCAACAGTTAATTTCCACATTTTGTTATACCAATCCATTGATTCTTCAGGTTTACACAAAATTACCATTTCTTGCTTTTCAAACTGATGTACACGATAAATTCCTCTTTCTTCAATTCCGTGAGCACCTACTTCTTTTCTAAAACAAGGAGAATAACTTGTCAAATTGATAGGTAATTCGTTTTCTTTAATAATTTGATCTTTAAATCTTCCTATCATAGAATGTTCGCTTGTACCTATTAAGTATAAATCTTCACCTTCTATTTTATACATCATATTTTCCATTTCAGCAAAGCTCATTACTCCAGATACAACATCTGATCTTATCATAAATGGTGGAATGCAATAAGTAAAACCATGATCTATCATAAAATCTCTTGCATAAGTTAACATGGCAGAATGAAGTCTTGCTGCATCCCCTATTAAATAATAAAAACCATTTCCACTTGTTCTGCCGCTTGACTCTTTATCAAGTCCAGACATTCTTTCTAGGATATCAGCATGATATGGTATTTCATAATTTGGAACAATTGGTTCTCCGAATCTTTCTATTTCTACATTTTCTGTATCATTTTTTCCAATTGGTACAGAATCATCAATAATATTAGGGATTGTTAACATTATTTTTCTAATATCATCATTTATTTTTTCTTCTTCTTGCTCCATCTCAGTAAGTTTAGCATTTATTTCATTTACGCTTTGTTTAGCTTTTTCTGCTTCTTCTTTTTTGTTTTCTCTAAAAAGTTTCCCAATTTCATCACTTATTTTTTTTCTGTCACTTCTTAAAATATCACCACTTGCTTTTAATTCACGTGAACTTTTATCAAGTTCTATCACTTTATCAACTAATTCCAATTTTTGTTCTTGAAATTTCTTTTTAATATTTTCTTTTACTTTTTCTGGATTTTCTCTTACAAATTTAATATCTAACATACTTTACTCTCCTTTATTTGTTCTAATTTGTTTTGAATTTTGTTTATAGCTGGTATATATCTTTTATTTATTCTTTCATAATCGTTTAAAGTTGGTTCCTTAATTCTTTTAATATCTATATTATGTTTTAAATCTGCCAATTTGACATCAAGGGCATATATATTATTGCTATCAATTATTCTTTGAATATAATCAGGATAATATTCACCCTTATTTTTAGTTAAACATCTTAAGGCTGCTAAAATTTTTTGTGGATAGCCAAATTCCTGTAAATCATCAAATGTAACATCAGTATCTTCAACAACATCATGAAGTAAGGCTATTATCTTTTCATCATAAATTAAAACATTAGCATACACCTTTAATAAATGATTATAATAAGGCAAACCAGCTTTGTCAGTTTTACCTTCAAATAGTTTTATCACTAATTCCATAGTTTTAAAAAGCAAATCATTCGACTCTTTTAATTTTAAATACTCTTCTTCTGCAAAATATTTTTTCAACATAATTCCTCCATTTTTTATAAAAATAAAAAGAACGATACACAAGGAGTCTAAATAGACGGTACCATCCTTTTTTTTACTTAATTCAATAACGGTAAAACACCGGGATTAATTAAATCCAAACTGGAAGTAGATTAAATAGCATTTAATGTAATTTCACACCAACCAATTACTCTCTTAAATTAAATTAGTTATTATTGTCTCCCATATATTTTTTACATGTTTATTTTTATATTTCTACATATATTTTTGCATTTGTTTCATCATTTGATTAACTTGTTTTTGAGTTGGAGTTCTTCCCATACCACTCATTAAGGTTTTGATCATATCTTCATTAATTGGTGGATTTTGTTTTAAATACTTCATCATAAACTTACGTGAAATTAAAAAACCAACCACTGCTCCTACAACAAATCCAAGAAAAACCTGCAAAATATCTAACCACATAAATATCAACTCCTACAAGTATCTTACTATAATATATGTTTTTTTTCAACAATTATTTATTAATATATACATTTTTTTATTAATTATTATTAATTATTATTATTTATTTTTTTGTTTTCTCCATAAATTATAATATTCTATTCCAGATATTATAGACATTATAACAGCAAAATAAATCAAAAAGTCAGCAACTTTAATGTTTATTAACTCAAATGGTAAATTATAGAAAAACATAAGACCCAGACCTACCATCATTGAAGCAGTTTTGATTTTTCCTGTTTTAATGGCCGCAATTACTTCTCCCTTGCTTGCCAAATCCATTTTTAAAGCATTAACTATCTCATCCCTAAATATACATATTATTGGTACAATAGGTGAAATCATTTTTTTTGTAGCAAATATTATTAATACAGAATTGACTAAAACCTTATCTGCTATAGCATCTAGCATTTTGCCAGTATCAGTAACCATATTATTATTTCTTGCTATATTACCATCTAAAAAATCAGTTATAGAAGCAATAATAAATAATATTCCTGCAATAAAATAGGTAGAATCAATTATAACACCACAAACATTGAATTTTGGAAAATTAATTCCTACGCTATAAAAAGGAAATACACAAAAAGCAACAATGATAATAGTCAGTATAATTCTTGAAAAAGTTAATTTAGTTGGTAAATTCATATTCTACTCCTTTTTTCAATGCTAATTCTTGAACAATTTTTGAATCATCATGTGAAATCTTTAAAGTTATATACACAATCAACGAAATAAATAAAAGAATGGCTATTAGTAAAACTACAGGCGCAACATCATATTTAGTATGTTTTATTTTTGTATATGGTGAAGCAATTCTTGCATTTTTATCTTCACTATTTTTAGCGTTCTTTATATCATCCAAAGATATTCTAGAAGTTTTTTCAAAAATAAAGTCATTAAATTCATCTAAAATTTTATCAACATTTAAGCCTAAATATTTGGCATATATTCGTATAGAGTTTTTTAATTCAAATACATCTTTAAATGCTTTATAATTTCCTTCTTCTATTGCTTCCAATAATTGAGCTTCAATTTTTAAATCTTCACTTGCTTCACTTATTCCTATGCTATTTTTACGACGTTCTTTTTTTAAATACTCACCAATTTCTTTCATATTCACCTCAAAAAAATATAAATACTTTATAAGCCATGTTCTGTACCATAAAGGTGGCAAACATTTATCTATCACTTGATCCTAGATTTCATTCATTTCTGTCATCTAAGCTCCCCTACCATTATTTGGGTTTCTCACTCGTGGGGTTTACTATGTTCCACTTCCTCCGTTTCCAGATTTTTCATCACTATAGCACTTTTATAATTACTCTAACCATATTAAAAAATTTAGGTTATTTCATAGCCGTTAGTTAAAACTACTTAAGGTTATTTTTTCCCTTAACACGAACACTAATAACATCGCAGTTATTGTGAGCATGGACTTTCCTCTATACCACAAAAGTATAGCGTTTGCCAAAGTATTTATTCTTCATCTTCTGATGTTTGATTTTTACCATAAACAACTTTTTCTAAACGTGATAATCTTTTTAAAACATCTAAACTTGAACCAGAATTTGGCATATTATCAACAGCCTTGACTATTTCCACATTGGTTTTTAAATTGCGAATTTCTTGTTTTAAATTAATTATTTGTTCTAAGTTATCTTCCTTTTCTTTTTCAAGGTTTCTAATGATTGCATAAAAATGTTCGTAATCGGCAATTACAAGATCAAGAAATTGATCAACTTCTTTTAAACGATAACCTCGCGTATCTATCTTAAAATCTTTTTCCAAAATCATATCGCTTGTTAGATTAAACTCATCCTTATACATATCCCTCAATTCCTTTCTATTAATATTTTAAAATAGAAAAACTTAGTTGTCAAGGGCTAGAACTAAGATAATTGACATAAGTCAAAATTATCTGAAAAACATCACTGTCTTTCTTTTCTACTTACATAATAGTAGACTGATTTCCGATGGTCGCCACCGTACTAAAATTACTAATTATTATTAATTTGCAATAATTTATATCCTTCGTTTCTTATGTTAATACTTGCATTCACATCTCTATCATTATTTGAACCACATCTAGGACACACCCAGTTACGTATACTAATATTTTTCATTTTTTTGTTTTGAAAGCCACATATAGAGCATAATTGACTACTAGGAAAATATTTATCTACTTTTATAACAATTTTACCATTAAGTGTTGCCTTTCTTTCTAATTGTTTGATTATTTCGTAAAAGGCAGAATTCTGTATTTTATTAGATAAAGATGAATTATTTCTCTGCAGCATTTCTTTAACAGACAAATTTTCTACTACAAATACATCATATTTTTTTATTAAATCATTTGTTATAAAATGAATAGCTTCCAATCTTTTATTAGTGATTGTCTGATATTTTTTTTGAATTTTTAATGCTATTTTTTCATGGTTTTTACTTTTTAGTTCTGAAGCAGTCAATTTTTTTTGCAATAACCTAATTTGCTCTTCAATACGTCCAATATTTAAAGATGGATATTTTACCCCATCACTTGTAACAACCATATTTTTAATTCCTAAATCTAATCCCACTATTGAACTTAATTTTTTTTCTTTGAAATTAAATTCAAATTCAATAATTTCTCTTGTTAATACATAAGCATAATATTTTTTACCAGTTTTTTTTACAGTAACACTTAATATAGTTTTTTCAAATTTTTCCATTTTTCTGTAACCAGCAATCTTTATTTTATCTAATTTAGGCAATTTAATTGTTTTTTTTAACAAATCGATTTCAACACTTTGAATTTTCGTTTTCCTATTATTATGATATATGCATATTGTTTTGTAAATTTGTGATTGATAATAGCTCTTATATTTTGGATAATTAGCTTCTCCGTTATAGAACCGTGCAAAAGCATTATCAACATCCTGTAAAGTAGTTCTCATTATACAACCATCAATATCATTTAACCAAGGATATTCTTGTCTTATTTTTTTTAAATCGTTTTGAAAATTTTCAAATGAATATCGATAATGAAAGAAACCGCTAATAGTTTCATTATCTTTCATTTTTTCAATATATTTATTGTAAATAAGTCTTTTAGCTTTAAAAAATAATGATATTTTCTCTATTTGATCATCATTCGGATACATTCTAAATTTATAGGTTTTATATAAGTTCATGTATTCATCCCCTTGGTAACCAATATTCTATACAGATAATTTTAAACAGTCAAGCATTTTTAATAAAAAAAAATAATTAATTAAAATTTGCGCAAATATATTATTAAAACAGTTGATTTGAGCACTTTTTCATCTCAAATTACTTCGTAGCCTATTTTTTTGGCCAAACACATTTTACTTGACAAAATTCACGGCATAAAAAAACTTCCTCTCTCGGAAGCAAATTCTTATTCTTGGTGACCAGTACGGGATTGTACACTAAATATATTTAATCGGAAAGGATTAAATTGTATTATTTTGTTCTATATGATTTTAACGATAATATTTTGTGCTATTATGATGATATTAAAGAAATATCAATCAAGTATAATTATGAAATTAAAGAATTGAATAGAAAGTTTAAAAATTCTATTTTAGGTTATATTGTATTGTGCATAGGTAATCATAATTATAAATTATATAAGTTCAGTTAGCATTTTGCTAACTTTTTTTATTTTTGGTGGAGATAGAAAAATTTTATGTTAAAACTATAATGAAAGGAGAGTGTAACAAATGAGCAAAAAAATAGAAGCTACATTAGAAACACGAGTTTCAAAAAAAGGAAGTGAATATCAAGTAGTAGTTATTAAACTATTACCAGGTTACGAGAAATTGGTTTTTTTAGAGAAAGCAGAACTTGCTTTATTAAATTTACAAAAAACTGATAATCGTTATAATTTAGAAGATTTAGACTTCTTAGATAAAAAATAATAAGGAAAGGAGGAATGTAGTTTGTTGTTTTTATTAGATTCGACTACAACTACAACTACAACAGGTTCAATGAGTGAGGTTGTATCACAATTAAATACAGGTATTACATCTGGTACTCTATTCGGTACTGTATCTGATTTAATGCCTTGGGTAATTACTCTAACAATTGCATCTCTTGGATTATATTTTTTACGTAAATTAATCAAAGGTGCTAGTAAAGGTAAAGTCCGTTTTTAAGTTTATTTAAATTTATTAAAATTAGAGATAGGTCGCTCCTATCGGTTGGAAAATTTGATATGGTTAAGCGAGTGATTACAGTAGGGATTCTGTAAGAGCGTAAATGCTATTAGTGGTCTAATAGATAAGCTTCCATATTTTTTTATTTAATAAAGAAAGGAGAATAAAAGAAATGTTTGATGTTGCAATTGCATTTATGAAACAAATGGTAGATTTAATAGTTCCTGTTATTTCAATTTATATTTTATTTGATTTTATTGGTTCACTTTTATTTGGTACAAAATAATGATTTATGTTCCTGATTTAAATTATAAATGTTATGTAGTACGTGATTCAAATACAATACGTGCATATTCTCAAACACCTACGAGAAATCAAGATATTAGTTATCGTGATTATTTTATTAATTCTAATTATTTGTATCAAGATGGTACGCAAAATTTTGGAAATTATAGCAATCTTCCAGTTTGTTTAACAAATGATGTTTTAACTGATAATGTTTATTATCGTAATGATTTAGATAGTATTTTAATTGTATTTTTAATTATTTCGATTTTCTCTTTTTATATACCAATAAAAGTTTTTAAACGCTTGTTTAGGAGGTTTCAATGATAGATAAAAATAAATTAAAACAAATAATAAAATATCTAATAATTTTTTCAATAATATGTTTTATTATTTATTTTTCAACAAATGTTAGTGCTTCAACAGTTCCTTCATCATGCATTTTTTATGATAATTTTGGAACTTCTCAAACACAATTATTAACAATTTCTGGTGAAAACTATTATAAGACTGAAAATTCATTTACACTAACTGCTAATTCTTATGGTTCTCTTGTAATTTGTAGTTTGGATACTCCACTCGTTCAAGATAATTTATATTCATTATCTTATTTCGTTGATTTGGAAGGTACAGATGCAAATTCTATTTTGTCAAAAAAATCTAATTTAGGTATTGGTAACACTATTGAGCAAGCACGTTCAAGTTATATTAACAACACAAATACAGATTTAAAATATAATAATGCTAGTTCAAGTAATTTATCTTATATTTTTACAGCTAAAACAAATGCAAGTTTTATTGCTATTCCGTTTGGCTCAAATAAAACTGTTTCAACTACTCCTAAATTAACAAACTTATCAATTTCTTCAAATGGAAATGCGAATAAATTATCTCAAAATGATATTCAAAATATCATTGATAATTCAAATAATAAATTAAATGATACTATAAATGACAGTTTAAATAATTGTATTAAAAATATTATTCCTCACGATAATTACATTTCTTCAACTGGTGAAGTTGTTATAAATGGTTCTAATGATAGTACCCAGTGGCTAAAATTAGGTACTTTAACTTTAAATCCAGGTGATTATACTTTACTTGCTAACACTGGTAATTCTGATATTACTTTAGTAATTGACGAATTACGTGATTATGATACTTCAACAACTAAGCAATTCACTTTAACTTCTTCGATATTATCTAATGTTTTTATTCGTGTTAGTCCTGGTACTTATAACAACGTAAAATTTAAACCTGCAATTTTAACTGGTAATAGTACATCTTATATTTTACCTAATCAGCAAAAATGTAGTTCTAAGTTAGACGATACAAATGATAAATTAAATGATACAAACGATAAGTTAGACGATTTAAATAATACTATAAATAATGATGATACTTCATCAGCTGTAAATAAAGCAAATGATTTTTTTAGTGGTTTTACAACTGACACATTCGGTTTAACAAGCATAATAACATCTCCACTGACTTTAATTGGATCTATAACGAGTTCAACTTGTTCTCCACTATCTTTAAAAATTCCATTTTTAGAAAAAAATAATAATTTACAATTACCCTGTATGTCTACAATTTATCAAGATAATTTTGGCTCATTTTTAACAGTTTATCAAACTATTACATTCGGTATCACAGCATATTGGGTTTGTATAAAAATATTTGCTTTGGTAAAAGATTTTAAAAATCCTGATGAAGATAAAGTTGAGGTGTTAGATTTATGATAAATAAGTTATTAATGGGTATGATGAAATTAATTATTTCATTAGTTAGTTTAGTATTATCTCCAATTGATTTATTAATTAAATCAGCATTACCTGATTTATCAAACGCCTTAACATCAGTTGGAAATTTTTTTACTCTTGTAGGTCAATCAATTGGTTGGGCTATTAGTACGTTAGGTTTATCTAATGAAACATTAAGTTTAATTGTAATGTATTTTACATTTAAATTAACTGCTCCTATGTTATTTTATACTATAAAACTTGCTTTAAAATGGTATAACAAATTAAAGCCGTAAGCGGCTCTATATAAGCCGCAAGGCTTTAAGAAAGGAAAATTATGTTATATATTTTTATACTAATATTTATTATTATCATTATTATTCGCTTTCGTCACGTTAAAATTAAATTTAAAACCTTTTTTAAAAAAGGTTTTGCACCTAAAAGGGAAAAATTTGGAGTTTATTGCTATTGTGGCAAGCAAGGCTCTGGAAAAACTTACTCTGCTGTTGAATTTATCTTAAATAATTCTAATATGCCAATCTATTCAAACGTATCAACTATTAAAGGTGTTAAATATACTTATTTTACTGGATTTGATAATTTATTAAAATTACGTAATGAACATGATTGTATTATTTTCTATGATGAGATTTTTACAGCTCTTACTAAATCTAGTAAGATAAATACTGATGTTTTAGATTTTTTATCACAAATGCGAAAACGTCGTATTATTTTTATCACTACTGCGCAAGAATGGCTCGAAATTAACATTACATTACGTCGTTATTGTCGTTATCAAATTGATTGTAAAATGTTAAATTTTTTAGGCTTAGGAATATTAATAAAGTCAATGTATGATGCTGAACAAATGAAATGGAGTAATGAGGATAATGAGTATATTGCACCACTTTACGAAACTACAATTAGTAAATGTAATTTATCTGTTGCTAATTCTTATGACACATTTGAACAAATTAAATCATAGTGCTATTTTTGCAAAATGGGGAGGTTACCTTTGAGGGGGGGAACCCCATTTAAAAAAATACACTAAATAGAAAAATCTTAGATTTTTCAACCGACCAAGGACTAAAATTTTGTAAAAATTTTATGTCATTAGATATTTGTAAGTTAATTTTTTCTATTAATCAACAATAAAGCTATTTGTTTATTTATTTGATTTTTTGGGGGGAGTTTTTAAAAAAAAGGGAGTTAATTCTCCATGGAGTACTACGACACTTCCATGGAGTGCATTGTGCATTAATTTTTTTTAGGAGGGAATATGAAAAATAATGCTTTAAAAAATGATATAAAAAAAAGAAATTGGACATTTGTATTATATGAAGATTCATGTTCAAAAAATTGGGAAGACTATTTAATTAGTACAGGAGTACCATTTTCATATGCTTATCATGATAAGGATAAAACTGAACTTGGAGAAGATAAAAAGCCACATTATCATGTGCTTATATGTTTTGATGGACCTGTTACTTACACAAATGCTCAAACTTATGCTGAACGTGTTGGAGCAGCTAATAATGTAATTCAGCCAGTTGGTTCAGTTAGAGGAATAGTTCGTTATTTTTGCCACAAAGATAATCCAGATAAATTTCAGTATGAAGAAGATATAATACAGTGTAGAAATGGTTTTGATCCAAAAGATTATTTTTGTTTAACTGTTACTCAACAAAAGTTATTTAAACGTAAAATAATTGAGTTTATTCAAGATAATAACATTACTGAATATGCAGATTTAATTGATACACTCATGTATGGTGATCACATTGATATGTTTGATATAGCTACACAAAATACTTTCTTTTTTACACAATATATCAAATCAAAAAGAAATCTTTTAAAAGGAGCAAAATAATGATATATTTTTATATTGTTCGTGTTGAATATAAAAAAAATAATTTGTCTATTATAAAAGATTATAAACGTGATTTTTGTAATATTGCTCAACTTTTTGTTTATTTAGAAAGTAAACATAAAGATAATTATACAATTCTATATATAAAACCTTTAAAATTTATTTAAAATTATGATATACTTAAATAGAGAGGTGATTTGACAAATAGTGTAAAATGAGTATAATACTCGCCGAGGTGAGTTATATGAGCTTTGAAGAGGCTTATGATTTATGGAAAATTTATGCTTCAAAACGGCATAAAAAAGAAAGTTTTGGAAGTCTTACCCGAGATTTTAATTGTAAAATATTACCATATTTTAAAAATATGAACATTTATGATTTAACAGAAAAAGATATTTTAAGATGGAAAGATACTCTTATGTCTTATGATTATAGTAAAAAATATTTATCTAAAATTTATTATGTATTTTGTATATTTTTAGATTATTGTTGTTTATATCATAACTTAAATAAAAATTATGTTAGAGAAGTTGGCAATTTTAAATTACCACCAAAAAAGAAAAATTCTGATTATTATACTTTAAAAGAATTTAATTTATTTATCTCGTACTTCGATAATATAGTTTACAAATCTTTTTTTACATTAATGTTTTTTACTGGAACCAGACCTAGTGAGGCTATGGCTTTAAAATTTAGTGATATTAATTCTAATTATTTATCTATTAGCAAATCAATAGAACGTAGAGGCCAAAGAAATTTATGTACAACTAAAAACATTTATTCTGTTAGACAAATTGTTTTATGTAAACGAGTTTTAAAATGTGTTGATAAATTAAAAAAATATTATACAGTGAAATATGGTAAGTTTTCTAATGATTATTTTATATTTGGTGGATCAAAACCATTAAGTGGTACATCTATTGATAGATATAAAAAAAACGCTTGCAAACTTGCTAATATTAGAACTATAACTCAGCATCAATTTAGGCATAGTTACGCAACTTATCTTATAAGTAATGGTATTCCTATTAATACTGTTTCTAAATTATTAGGTCATAGCAATGTTGATACTACTGCAAGAGTATATATACATCAAGATTTAACGCAAGAAAAAAGAGTATTAGCTACTCTTAATTCTAAATCTTTTTCTTTTAAAAGTCTTACCCGAAATTTAAAAAGAAAAATATCTATCTTAAAACATTTTTAAATGTTTTAATTTAACTTGGTGACCAGTACGGGATTCGGACCCGTGAATGCCGCCGTGAAAGGGCGGTGTGTTAAGCCACTTCACCAACTGGCCAAAAAAAATGGCGCCTCAACTGGGACTTGAACCTAGGACCCCTTGATTAACAGTCAAGTGCTCTAACCAACTGAGCTATTGAGGCAAAATTATAAATTATAAATGGTGGGCCTGAATGGACTTGAACCATCGACCTCACGCTTATCAGGCGTGCGCTCTAACCAGCTGAGCTACAAGCCCATTTATATTGAAACTCATCAATACTTAATAAGTATACTACAAATTATTAAGTAATGCAAGCATTATTTTTTGGTGTCCGGCTAGGGACTCGAACCCTAGGCCCGCTGATTAAGAGTCAGCTGCTCTACCAACTGAGCTAGCCAGACATAACCAAGAACAACAAATATTATTTTATCTGATGTTCTCTAAAAAGTCAATATATTTTTACCGTTTTTTTATATTATTTTTACTTTTTTTATTTTATTGCTATAATTTCAACTTGATAAATACCATTAGGACTATCAACATCTGCTAGATCGCCAACTTTTTTATTTAATAAAGCTTGAGCTATTGGGCTTTCATTAGAAATTTTACTTTGAAACGGATCAGCTTCTTGACTACCTACAATTTGATATTCATCCATTTCGCCGTCATCAACATATCTGATAGTTACTGTATTACCTATGCTAACTTTACTATTGTCAACATTTTCAATTATAGAAACATTTTCCATTATTTGCTCTATTTTTTGGATACGGGCTTCCAATTCTGCTTGTTCATTTCTAGCAGCATCATACTCTGCATTCTCAGACAAATCACCTAATGCTCTTGCCTCCTTAATTGCTTTAATGTTAGCAGGCCTTTTTATATTTATTAAATCGTCTAATTCTTTTTTTAAATCTTCATATCCCATTTGGGTTAAATATACTGTTTTTGCCATATTAAGCACCTCCAAATACAAATTCTAATTAAGTATATTATAAATAAATTCAAAAGTCAAGTAAATTATTGTACCATAATTATCAGGGTAAAACATTATTGTTATTATTATTGCTATTGATTATATATTAATTTGTTATGTATAATTATCTCATATTAAAATTTTCATTTTTTTAATAAATTATTGTAAAAATTATCAAACTATCAGCTTACAATTTTTCTTCATATACATAACATATCACATATATTTACAAATTCAATATAACAATATCACATTATTTATGAATCCTAATAAATAATATGCAAAACATTACAAGTAATTATCCTGATCAAATATACTAGTAACGATTAGCAAATCCCATTATTACTTTATTTTATAACTTTTTCTTAGCATCGAATAATTAGGTAAAGCATGATTTATTTTTATATATAAAGTCGCTGCTGCTTGATTTGCTACTTCTATTGGCTCCATTTTATCATTATAAATATTATCAACCAAAAATTCTATTATTTTCATATCAGGTGTTATTATCTCAATACAGTCACCTACCGAAAAATAATTTCTTTGTTCTATTTTATAAAAGCCATCTTTATTTTCTAAGACAACGCCTAAATAGTCTTGATTACTTGCTTCCTGTCTTCCTATATAATATTGATCATCAACATTAGCTTCATGTTTATAAAAATGCGTACTATTTTCTCTATTAGAAACACGAGACAAAATATTTATTTCTTGTTCTAACATTTCATTTGTTAAAGATTTGTTGTAAATATTATCTATGATTCTTCGATAAGATGATAAAACAGTTGCTAAATAAAATGGTGAACGCATTCTTCCTTCTATTTTAAAACTTGATACGCCTATTTTAATCATATCTTCAATATATTTTGACATATTTAAATCTTTTACTGCCATAGAAAATGGTTTATCATACCCATCCAAATCAAAACAAAATCTACATATCTGAGCGCATCCACCACGATTAGCATCACGATTTGTAAAATAATTTGATAGTACACATCGTCCACTAACAAAAGTACACATAGCACCATGAATAAATACTTCAATATCAACTAAATTCATATCTATTATTTTTTTTATATCATCTCGACTAACTTCTCGTGCTAAAACTATTCGATCAATTTTTTCTTTATTTAAAAATTTTACACTTTCCATATTAGTAACACTATCTTGCGTACTCAAATGAACTTCGACTTTAAAATTATCTTTTATATATTTAACCAAAAATAAATCACTAACAATAAATGCATCTATTCCAGCCTCAACACATTCTTTTATATATTCATAAACATTATCAATGTCTTCATTATGAAATACTATATTTAAAGTTAAATATACCTTTTTATTCAAATTATGAGAAAATCTACAAGCTTCTGCTATTTCTTCAAGACTAAAATTAGTAGCATTTGCTCTCAAACTATAATTTCTACCACCTATATATACAGCATCAGCTCCATATAAACAAGCTATTTTCAATCTTAATAAATCACCTGCCGGGCTTAATAACTCCACCTTTTTCATTATTTCACCTTATATATTGTCTTTTTATTAAAAAAACCTTCATATAATTCACCTTTCATAATTTTTTCATTTTCTTTAATAAAATCAGTTTCATTTATTTTATCATCTAAAGCCAATTTATATAATCTAAGTATATTTAAGAAATCATTTTGTTCAAAATTTCTTACATTGCTATCTAAAATGGCATAATCAAGAACATTTTTAAGTTGAAAGAAATATTTTGCAGCATTTAAGATTTTTTTTGTTAATATATTTGTACCTATTTTGTTTTCTTCAATATAGTACATTTCCTCTTTATTTTTTTCATTTATTAATCCACTTTTTTTATTTTCTATATTCTTTTCTTTTAAGTCTAATTTTAAATCTGTTTTTTCAGTTTTTCTGTTATAATTTAAATTATTTGGATTTTCTATTTCATTATTTAAAGTTTTATCTAATTTATAAAAATCATAAAAATTTGTTAATAATTTTCTTTTTGAATGCGTAACTAATATATTTCCGAAGAAGAATGTCATTAATTTACCATTTGTTTTCTCACCAATATCAATGATTTCATTTACTGTAATATCTGAACTTAAATTGGCATATGTTACACCTTTGTTAAAATAATAATTACATATATTGTAATTAGTTATTAAATGATCTTGACTAATTACTAGTGGAATATTTAAATTTAACTCTTTAATCAAATTTAAAATACTTAAATCATAGAAAAATATTCCTTTAATATTCATTCTATTCAATTCTAGCAATTTTTCTTTTAAGTCTGGTAAATCTTCATTAAATATATTCTTATTCATACTTATAAATAAATCAATATCTGGATATTTTTTTAACATTTGTTCTATTTCTTCAATAGAAGCATTATAATAATTAATGCTATAATTTTCTAAACCAATAATAAAAGAATTAGTAAACTTTAAATAGGTTTCTAATTCTAAAGTATTTAAACTTACTAATAATTTCAACCTAACCCCTTCTTTCCGTGATGGCCACCCCATCACCAACATTATATATAGTTGTCTTATATAACATATGATTTTCCAAAAAATATGTATATTCTCTTATTTTTTTTACAATACCCTGAATATTTTTGCTAGGTATCTCTTCATCCGGCATTTCTACATAACCATGAAAATGCATATTATCTGTTATTATATATCCATTCATTGCTAAATTTTTCTCAAAATGTTCAAAAAAATCACGATTTTTTCCTTTAGCAGCATCTATGAAAATTAAATCATATTCATCATCTAGTGTTACATTTAAAGCATCATTAAATATTAAAGTTATTCGATCTTCCAAATTAAACTTTTTGATATTTTTTAGAGCTTCCATGTATCTAGT
This sequence comes from uncultured Bacilli bacterium, assembly GCA_934153655.1. Classification (GTDB taxonomy): domain Bacteria; phylum Bacillota_I; class Bacilli_A; order RF39; family UBA660; genus RUG591. The sequence goes on along the minus strand of CAKPFH010000010.1, from coordinate 3,554 downwards.
TTCATCACGTTCAATTGTAGTTATATGAATATCAGGACTAACTCGAGCCATCATAATGGCAGAGTACCCTATTGCTGTTCCTATTTCTAATATTTTTTTTACTTGCTTTTTCATAATAAAAGTAGTTAGAAAATCTATTCCTTCATCTTGCATAATAGGAATATTATTAAGAACAGCATATTCTTTTAACTCTTTTATATCACCCAACGAATATTCCATTAATATCCTCCATTCACATTTTTTAATTCAGCTTTTTTTTGTTCAAAATCACGAGGATTTTCAAAGAAAAATGTTTCTTTTGTCTTGATATTAGATAAAAAATATAAATAATTAGTTGAATCAGGTTTGATGCTAGCTTCAATGCTGGAAATTGCTGGCATACATATTGGACCAACTGGCAATCCTAACTTTGATGTTAGCCTTGTATTATACGGATTATTATCATTATATTCACTTTTTTTCAAAACTCTTGAATCATCTAATTTTACTCCATATCTAGCAGTAATATCACTTCCTAAAGACATTTTTTTATTAAGGCGATTAATAAAAACACTAACAACCTTAGCTCTATCACTTGAAATACTAACTTCTTTTTCAGCAATTGAAGCTAGTGTTAGTATCTCGTGAATAGAATAACCACTATTTTCAATATTTTCACGATAAGGAGATAAAATATTTCCCATTTGATCTAACATTTTTTTTATTATTTCTGCAATTGTTACTTCTTTACTTCTAAAAAAATAAGTATCTGGATATAAATATCCTTCAAGTGGATAGTAAATTTGTTTATCTAAAATACTATCTGTCAAAAACCAATAATCTTCAATTAAACTTTTTAAATATTCTTGATTTTCTAAAGAAGTAAACTTTATAACTTCCTCATAATTATTATTAGTATTATCAGCAATTGTTCTTGCTAATTCGCGAAAATTAATTCCTTCTTTAAAAGTAATTTTTATTGTTTCATTATTATAAGTTGTACCTTTTTGGATTTTGGCAACAATTTCTTTTAAAGTCATGCTCTCACTTAATAGATAAGTTCCCGCTTTTAAATCATTTATATGATTAATTTTTAGATATAGAACAAAAAAATCTTTATTTCTAATTACATTATTATCTTTTAAAATTGTGCTTATTTGTTTACTAGTAGATTTTACTGGAATATTTATTTCTTTCATTTTTGTATTTTTGCTAACTGGTGTTAAAAAAGTACAATAAACAAAAATTAAAGTTACTACTAAAAATAAAATCACTAACGAAGCAATTATTCCTATTTTTCGATACTTCTTCATATTCATACCTAATAGAAAATCCTAGTTAGAACTAGAATTTCCACTTATATTTTGAACTTCTTCTTGTAAAGATTCAAGAATTTTTTCAATAACTTTCCATTCTTTTTCTGTTTGAATTGGCAACAATTCTGTTCCATCTCCATTATCATTTGGATTAAAAATTGATGCATAAACACGAATGTTACCATTTTCATCTTTAGTATTATCCGTATAAACTACATAACTCTTTTTAGTTTCATCACTATCAAAAGTAAATAAAACATCACATACAATTTCCTTCCCCTCGTCATTAATTACTGTAAATGTATTTTTTCCTTCCATATTATTTTATTCCTTTCTATTTTCTATTATTTCTATCTAAATATGATTGTAAAATAACTACACTTGCTACTCCATCAACCACATTTTTTCTTTTTTTTCTTGACATATCACCACTTATTAAAACATTGTTGCTTATCTTAGATGTTAATCTTTCGTCTTCAAGAACAACTTCTATATTATATTTTTTTTCTAATTTTTCTTTAAACTCCAAAACAATATGTGTCATATTACTTTCAGTATTATTCATATTTTTAGGATACCCCAAAATAATCTTATCAATTTTTAAAGTAGATATAATCTTACCTAATTCTGCTATTAAATAATCGTAATCATTATCATGTCTTAAAGTTTGATAATTAGTTGCAATCACACCATTTGATTTACTAATACCTAATGTTTTAGTTCCTAAATCTAAGCCTAAATATGTCACAAAATCACCACTATAATCATACCATTTTTTTTCTTTTAAATCAATTGTATTTCCAAAAAAGTTGTAATTACTTAGAAAACATTCAGAAAAAACACTTAATTTATCTAAAAATTATAATATTTCTTATTTTTGACAAATTGAACATTTTAATAATAAAGTCATTAAATATTCAAATATTCTTTAACACTCAAAGAAATTGCTTTAACAAATTCGTCTTTTTCATTTAAAAGAATTTTTAAATTACTACTACTATTTAAATAACCAAGTTCTAATAAATAGGCTTCGGTTCCGTGATTACTATTATAATATATATTTCCGGGCTTATTAGGATTTCTTAAGTCAATATAAGAATTTGTAATTATGCCTCCTACTTCTCTTATCATATAATAATAAGTTGAATCCGTTGTTGCTTTTTCATATGGCTTGTAATTATTTTTTTCAGCTTCTTTTTTAATAGCTTCAAGATCAGTTTTATCTAGTGTTTTAAGATAAATTCCTTCATCTATTTTAAATGATGTATTTTTAGAAATAGGACTAGTTGTATATTTTTTTATGTTATTAACCACTAAAGAGGCAAATTCTTTGTTTGTATGATTAGGTATATAAATTTCTAATCCACCTTTATTAACATTTTTAACTGATGAGTTTTGATGGACTGATAACATTAGTTTGGCTTTAGTTTCATAGGGAATACCAGTTCTACTATTTTTACCGTAATTAGCAATTGATATATCTTTTTCTCTAGTAAGTTTTACTTTTAAACCTAGATTTTCTAAAGATTCTTTTAATTTAAGAGCATAATCTAGATTAATTTTGCTTTCAAAATAACCATTTTTACTTGCTCCAACATCTTTACCACCATGACCTGGGTCGATTACAATATCATAATAGGCATCAGGTAAATTCTCTTCTTTACAACTCAAAAATAAATTTTTATTTAAATTATTAGCAAATGAAATATCTATTTTATTATTTTTACCAGCTTTAGTAATGGTATAATATTCTAAATTTTTATATTTGGTGTCATTTATTAAGTTATAATAAATTACTTTATCATTTTTTTTACTTTTTAAAAGTAGAAGATACTCACCTTGCTTCAATTCTTCTAAATTAATACCTTCATTTATCAAGGTATTGGTTTTAAAAATTGTTTTATTAGTTGTAGGTTCTAAATTCAAACTATATCCTGTTTCTAAATCATCATTTTTAAATACCAAAGTTAAATCTGAATTATTTTCATTAATATATCCTTCAAGATTAAAAAAACGTCCATATATCGTAAATGATGTTATATTAGCTTTTTCTTGAATATTATCTAAAAAACTATATTTTTTTTCTACATTAACATTAACAGCTGAAAAGCTTTTTTTTAAAAAAGCTGTTGCTACTAGCAATAATGATACTATAATAAAAATTAATATTTTTCGTTTCATATTATCTACCCTTTAATTAATTATAACCTAAAAATTAAAAAAATAATAGTAAAATCAAATTTTCATGTAAAGTAAATT
>CAKPFH010000009.1 GCA_934153655.1 uncultured Bacilli bacterium | reverse complement strand
TGAATTATTAATACTTACCTTATTATAAGTAAAAAATGCAAATGATACTCCTATTGTTAATACTAAGATTGCTATTATACTTAATACTATTATTAATTTTTTATTTTTCATACTTAACTCCTTTATTTTCTATTTTATTGTCCCTCTATTCTGATATATTTTTATTTTAACACATTTTTTATTTATTATAAAGTATTTTTGTGTCTAATAAAATCGTATTATATGGACATAAAAAACATGATTAAAAAATACAGATAGACTGTAAACTTAATCATGTATTTAAGTATCGATTATATATAACAATTCTTTACAAACTCTTTTGTTTACTGGGTTTTTCTTAGATATTTCTACCCCCCCCCCATGTAAAATTTTGTAAAGTTAAAGTTTGATTAGTTGTAAAGTAATTATTTAGTTTATTCATGAAAATCAACTCCTTTTTATTTTTTGAAATTACTATCATTTACCTTATAATATAACTTCTATCATGACAAAATCATATCATGTTTTTTTTACTTTTTCAAGTTATTCATCTATTTTTTTTAAAATATTATATAGTTTATTTAAAGGAAGACCAACTATAGTATAAAAGTCTCCTTCTATTTTAGTTATATGTTTACCAAATTCTTCTTGAATAGCATATGATCCGGCTTTATCATAAGGACTGTGGTTATCTACCCAATTTATTATTTCTTCTTCAGTTAAATTATCAAAATAGACTTTACAAGTATTATAATCTTTAAATATTTCTTCTTTATTAGCTTTTGTTTTTATAATAGTTAGACAAGATATTACTTCATGATAAGTACCACTTAACATTTTTAACATATTAATTGCATCTAATCTATCTTTTGGTTTACCATATAATTTATTATTCTTTTGAACTATAGTATCACATGTAATTATTATTCTGTCTCCACTTGTTTTCTTTTTAACATTTAAAGCTTTTTGTAAACTTATATTTTGACAATTTTCTAAATTTGATAAATTACTATCAATTACTTCATCTTCATCTGATACAACTATTTCATATTTAATTCCTATCATATCTAAAAGTTCTTTTCTTCTTTTAGAATTACTACCTAGTATTATTTTCATTTTTACCCTCTAAATACTTGTCAATTGCATTTGCAATTTGATCTGGACAAGATGTGTTTTTAAAACCACATTTAATTCCTTTTAACTTATCTTTTATATCAGTTAATTTCATATCTTTTACTAAAGCTTTTATTCCTTGTAAATTACCAGAACAACCTCCTATTACTTCAAGATCTTTTAATGTATCTCCTTCTATTAATAATTTAATTTTAGATGAACAAACTCCAACTGGTTTATATTCAAATTCAATCATTTTTTCACCACCTAGATTTATTTTATCATAAAATATACATTTTTTTTATATAATTTAGTATGAATAATCTAAAAATAATTTTAATTAGTCTTAGTCTTTCTATGGATGCTTTTTCAGCTTCTGTTTGTAAATGTTTAAATATTAAAAATAATTTTAAATTAACTAGTTTAATAATTAGTTTATCATTTAGTATATTTCAAATGATTATGCCTTTAATTGGTTATTTTTTAGGTAATACTTTAAGTGATAAATTAATTAATTTTAATCATATAATTGCTTTTGTTTTATTAAGTGTTGTTGGTATTAATATGATTAAAGAATCTTATAAAAAAGAAGATTTAAATAATAATTTTAATTTTAAAGAATTAATAACTTTAAGTATTGCTACTAGTATAGATGCTTTATCAGTTGGTATTACTTTTTCTTTTTTTAAGATTAATTTAGTTAAGACTATTATAACTATTGGTATTACTTGTTTTCTTTTATCTTTACTTGGATGTTTTATTGGTAAAGTAATTGGTAATAAAATTAATAATTTAGCAAGTATTATAGGTGGTGTTATTTTAATTTTAATTGGTTTAAAAATTTTGTTAGAACATTTTGTTTTTTTATAAATAATATGCTATAATGTTTAAGAGCCTTTACTCTCGGGAGGTGTTTTTTTATGACAAAATATGTATTTGTAACAGGTGGAGTTGTATCTGGTCTTGGGAAAGGAATAACAGCATCAAGTCTTGCTCTTTTACTTAAAGCTCGGGGTTATAAAGTATTTATGCAAAAGTTTGATCCTTATTTTAATGTTGATCCTGGTACAATGAATCCTATTCAACATGGAGAAGTATTTGTAACTTATGATGGATGTGAAACTGATCTTGATTTGGGTCATTATGAAAGATTTATTGATGAAGAGTTAAACTATACTTCTAATATTACCAGTGGTAAAATTTATTCTTCGGTTATTGAAAAAGAAAGACATGGAGATTATTTAGGAGCAACAGTTCAGTTAGTTCCTCATATTACCAATGAAATTAAAAACAAAGTATATGAAGCAGGAATTACTTCTAAAGCCGATATTGTAATTACTGAAATTGGTGGAACAGTTGGTGATATTGAATCCCAAGCCTTCATTGAAACCTTAAGACAAATTCAATATGAAAAAGGATCTAACGAAACAGCATTCGTTCATACTACTTTAATTCCTTATATAATTGGTAGTAATGAACTTAAAACCAAACCAACCCAAAACAGTGTTAAAGATTTACAAAATATGGGAATTCGTCCTAATTTCTTAGTATGTCGTACTCCTTTTTCAACAAGTGATGCTATTAAAGAAAAACTAAGCTTATTCTGTTCTATTCCCAAAGAAAATATAATCGATGCAGTTGATGCTAAAAATATTTATGATATTCCAATTAATATGCATAAACAAGGAATAGATGAATTAATTTTAAAACAATTTGGTTTACCAGTTAATAAAGCTAATTTAAAAGATTGGGAAAATCTACTTGATAAAATGGATAATTTAAAAGATGAAATTGAAATTTCTTTAGTTGGAAAATATGTTGAACTTCATGATGCCTATTTATCAGTTGCTGAAGCTTTAAGACATGCTGGATATAAATATAATACTAAAATTAATATTAACTGGGTAAACTCAGAAGATCTAGAAAAAGATGTTAATTTAAAAGAAATATTTAAAAATTCAAGAGGTATAATTGTTCCAGGTGGCTTTGGAAGTCGTGGTATAAATGGAATGATTAAAGCTATTAACTATGCTAGAACTAATGATATTCCTTTCTTAGGAATTTGTCTTGGTATGCAATTATCTGTTATTGAATTTGCTAGAAATGTTTGTAATTTAGAAGATTGTAATTCAACTGAATTTGACAGTTTATGTAAAAATCCTATAATTGATTTAATGAGTGATCAAAAAACGGTTATTAATATGGGTGGAACTTTAAGACTTGGTAATTATGATTGTACTTTATTAAAAAATACTCTTGCTTATAATGATTATAAACAAGAATTAATAAAAGAAAGACATAGACATAGATATGAATTCAATAATAAATATATGGATTTATTAAAAGAACATGGTATGGTTTTCTCAGGAATAAATGAAAGTAGTAATTTAGTTGAAATAATAGAAATTCCTAAGTTAAAACATTTTATTGCTTGCCAATTCCATCCTGAATTTAAATCTCGTCCAACAAGACCACATCCATTATTTGATTCTTTTATAAAAACTAGTATTAAAAATAAATAAAAAAGAGTTTTAAGAACTCTTTTTATTATTAGATTCATATATCAAAGCCTCATATAATAAATCAACTAAATTATTACTAGGTTCTAAGTTATATTTAGTAATTATTTTATCAAAGATATCTAAACTATATTCTAAATTTAAATATTTAAAAATACTTTCTTTAGAATTATCAAATTCTTTTAAATAATCAAGAGTATAGGAATTATCAATTATTAAAAGTGGTAAATCTTTAATAAAATTTTTAAACGCTTCAATTAATTTTTTTTCATCTTTAACATAGGTAAAATTTTCTTTATCATAGCTTATCATATTTAATAAATCTGGGTTATTAATTGGAATATCTAAACGATAATCAAAACGACTTATTAACTTTAATTCATTTAATTTTAAGGCTTGAATTTGTAAAATATTACCTGTTTTTCTTGTTGATGTAGATGGTATTATTTCAAGTATTATATATTCTTTCATAAATTTTTTCCTTTACTTTATTATTGTTACGTAATTTTTTTTTCTAGGTTTTGCTTGTGGTAATTCACCATCTCTATAACCCAAAATACAATGACCTATTCCTACATAATTATCAGGAATATTCCATTCTTTTAATAATTTTTTCCCCTCTTCTGTTTCAAATTCTTCTCTTGCTCTATTAATCCAACAAGAACCTATTTTAAGACTATGTGCTGCATTCATTAAGTTTCCTAAAACTAAACTTCCATCTTCTATATAAGTCATTTTTGTTTTATCAGCCAAAACTACAATTACAGTAGGTGCCCCATAAAATGGATCTATATCTCTTCCCATAATTTTAGCATTTAACTTAGATAATCTTTCTATTGTTTCTTTATTTTGTAATACTATCATTTTTGGAGATTGTAATCCCATACCAGTAGGTGCATACTCCCCTGCTAATAATATTTCATTCAATTCTTCATCTTTAATTTGTTCTTTTTTATAATTTCTACAACTTCTTCTTTCTTTTAAATTTTTAATTGTTTCATTCATATTTTTTTCCTTTCAAATACTATTTTTATTTTCTTAGATATTATAACAAAATAAATTAATTAGAACAATATGTTTTATTTGAGTTTTAAAACACACACACTTTCAACTTCATTAGTCCTTGGAAACATATCTACTAAATAATTTTCTAAAACTTCATAATCATCTTTTAAATATTTAGTATCTCTTCTTAAAGAGTCCATCTTGCAAGCAATATAAATTAAATATTTACTCTTAATTTTCTTTAAATAACTAATTGTTTTTAAATCTAAGCCCCGTCTTGCTGGATCTAATATTATTAAATCAATATCCTTGAAAGTATCAATGTAGTCTTCTACTCTCCCATTTATAACTTGTAAATTATTAATTTTATTTAAATCTTTATTTATTAAAGCATCATCTGTACTACTTTTATTTTCTTCAACACTAATAACATTTTTTACATACTTAGAAATAATTATTCCAAGAACACTAGTTCCACTATATAAATCAAGAGCATTTCTAATATTTTTATCTTGCAAAAAATTTTCTAAAATCATTTTAATACTTATAAGACCAGCTAAATTAACTTGAAAAAATGATTTATAACTTACTTTAAATTTATAATTAGAAATAACTTCATAGAAATAACTATTACCTTTTAAAACATTATCATTATAAATTAAATTAGTTATTAAATTACTAGTTTTAATTAAATCAATATATTTATAATTACCAGTTATTGCTACTAAACTATCTTCTAAATTATTTACTCTTATTAAAATATTACCATTAAAGTTTAAATCTTTATTCTTTAAAAATAATTTTAATACTTCATTTATTTTATCATTTAAAAGATAACAATAATTAATACTAACTAATTCATTAGTTTTTTCCTTAAAGAAACCAATATCACCATTTTTAACATGAAAAATTACTTTATTACGATAATTAAATTCCCTTGTTTCATAAAATTTTTCGATTTTACCAAGAAACTTTTCACCTTTTTTTAATTTAAACTTATTTTCTAAACTTTTAGTTGCATGTAAAAAATTACAACCTCCACATTCTTGATAAAAAGGACAAATTGGATTAATTCTTTCTTTACTTTTTAAAATAATATCTTTTATTTTAGCAGTACTATAATTTTTATTTTCTTTTACTATTTCTACTTTTAATACTTCTTTAGGTAAACCATTTTTAACAAAACAAACTTTTTCATCTATTTTACCAAGTCCCGAACCTAAATCATCAAAATCCAATATTTCTATTTCCATAAGCACCTCTAGAAGTAGTATATCATAAAATTAAAGAGGGATGAATGGTTGGTAGTAAAATATGGTTTAAAAAAACCATTTTTCATCCCTCATATATAATATAAACTAATTAAATAAATAAAAAATAAAATATTTTTATTAAATAATACTTATAATATATACTTTTTTAATATTAAAAAAGGTGAATAAAAGTGAAATTAATTATTTTAAGAAATTTGTATAAAATTTTTATTATTTTAAATACTAATAATAATGGTGATTATATGGATTATAAAGAAATTAAAACTCTTCTAATAGATAACCCCGATTATATTTATAAAACAATAAATTTTAATAATCATTTATTAATTCTTTTAAATATAGAAACTATTACTAGTAGTACTAATATAAATAATTTTATTTTAAAACAGCTTAATCTTTTTAAAAATTTAGAAATTAAAGATATTGATAATTATTTATTTAATTATTTACCTTGTAATAATACTAAAAGAATTTTAAAAAATGAAATTAGTAAATATTTATTAAATGGTTTTGTTATTTTAATAATTGATAATTATAGTATTTTAGCTCTTGAAATTAAAAATGATTTAGCAAGAAGTATATCTATTTCAGATTATGAAAAAACTATTACAGGACCTAAGGATGCTTTTGTTGAAAATCATAATACTAATTTAGGTTTGATTAGAAGAAGAATTAAAAGTCTTGATTTAAATTTTAAGGAATATGAACTTGGAAAATATACTAAAACTAAAGTTAGTTTAATTTATATAAATAGTATTGCTAAAAAAGAATTAATTAATAATGTTGATAGTAAACTTAAAAATATTTCTATTGATGGAATTATTGATAGTGGTTATTTAAGAAAATATTTAGATAAATCTAAGAGTTTATTTCCTAATTTAAAAGCAACCGAAAGACCAGATGTTGCAAGTCAAGCCCTTCTTGAAGGTAAAGTATTAATACTTGTTGATAATAGTCCTGATGTTTTAATACTTCCTAGTTTTTTTGTTGATTATTTTCATGCTAGTGATGATTATTATCAAAAACCTATTAATATTACTTTTATTCGAATTATTCGGTTCATTGCTTTTTTAATTGCTTGTTTTCTTCCGGCTTTTTATATAAGTGTAACAACACATAATCCTGAATTTATGCCTATAAAATTACTTTTAAGTTTTATAAATCAAAGACTAAATGTTCCGTTTCCTGCATTTTTAGAAGCAATTTTTATGATTATAGCCTTTGAAATATTAAGAGAAAGTGATATTAAAATTCCTTCTTCAATGGGAACTTCGGTATCCATTCTTGGTGGTTTAGTTTTAGGTGATGCTGCTGTATCTGCGGGAATTGTTTCTCCAATTATGATAATTGTAGTAGCAATTTCTGCTATTAGTGGTTTATTAATGCCTTCAATTGAAACTATTAATTCTATTAGGTGGTACCGATTTATTTTAATAATTTTAGCTAGTATTTTAGGAGGATTTGGAATATTCTTGGGAACAATTTTAATCCTAACTAATCTAGCTGATATAAAAAGTATGAATTTAGATTACATATACCCCTTTGCTCCTATTAACTTTAATGAACTTAAAGATAGCATTGTTAAAATAACTACCAAAAGAAAAAAACTAAGAAATCCTCTTTTAAGTAATAATTTAGAAAGGGAAAAACTATGAAAAAAATTATTCTTATTATTCTTATTTTATTTTTAATAACTGGTTGTTCTTCCTATATAGAACTAAATGATTTAGCTATAATAGATATAATAGCTATTCAAAAAAACAATAATAATTATAAATTATCAATTTCTTACATTGAAGAAATAGATAAAGACTCCCTTACACCTAAAACTAAAATAATTGAAAAAGAAAGTTCTAATATTTTTCTAGCTTTTGATCAATTAAAACTAAATATTAATAAAAAAATCTATTTATCCCATTTAAATATGTTAATAATCGATAATTCTATTAAAACGAAAGAAATAGATGAAATAATTAATTATTTTTTAAATAATCAAGATTCCCGAGAAGACTTTTTAGTAATCTATTCTGATGAAATAAAAAATATCATGCAAAATAGTAAATTTCAAGAAATAAATGATTTAGTTAAAATTAATTATCAAGAAACTAGTAAAGTTATTTATACAACAATGTATGATTTAATAAAAAATTATTATAATAACAAATCTTTTTATTTAACAAAGGTTAATTATGATCAAAATATCTTTACTAACGGCATAATAGAATTTAAAAATAATAATTATACTAATTTAGAAGAAAATGAAGGTATTTTTATTAACTATTTATTAAATAATCTTGATACTTATTCTTATACATATGAATGTATGGAAGGAAAAAATTTAACTTTAAAAATATTAAAAGCTACTTCTAATAAATTAAAAGATAACTTACTTATAACTAATGAAATTAATATTATTGCTAATGATTGTAAATATCAAAATAAAGAAATAAATGAAAACTTTACTAATTATTTAAAAGAAAATTTAAAAAAATATACTAATAAGAAATTAGAAATAAAAAATACTATAAGAGGCAACTATGAAAATAAATAAAATAGAAGTAAATATCACTTTCTTTATTATTAGTTTAGGAATATTTCTTTTAAATTTTCATAATTTTTCTTTTATATCCCTTCTATTTGGTTTTATTCTTGCTACTTTAATGATTAAATTAAGTGATAAAACTAATCTTTATAATTATAAAATAACTAAATTTATTCTTTTTCTTATAACTATTATAATTCAACCCATTTATCTTAATAAAATAACTTATTTCATAAGTAGTAATATTTTAAGAAATTATTCAGGAATAGTTATTAGTTTATTATTAATTATTACTTGTTTATTAATTACTAAAAAGGGTTATCATACAATTATTAAAATTATTCTTTTATCTAGTTATTTTTTTGTTACTTTATTAATTATTAGTATATTTTTAAGTAGTTTTTATTTAGAAATAGAAAATTATAGTACTAATTTATTAACTAATAATATTTTTAGTAATAGTATTTTTTATGCTATTATGCTTACTTATATATATTTTATAATCTATGGACCTAGTAATGCTAAGATAAGTTTTAAATTTTTATTAATTAATTTTTTATATCAATTATTTACTTATTTATTTATAATTGGTATTTTAGGTACTACTTTAACTAATTTATATGAGTTTCCTTTTATTATAATTTTTAAAAAAATAAATCTTTTAGATTTTATTGAAAGAATAGAATTTATTTTTAGTTTAAATTATTTATTTAGTTTTTATTATTTCTTAATAATTAGTTTTTATCAAATTAAGAGTTTTATAGATAAAAAAAAGAAGTATTCTAATATTTTTCTTCTTTTAATTACTATTTTAATTTATATTATTAGTTTACTTATTACCTAGTTATACATACTAATTGAAGATATTCATAGTAGTCTTTTTGTTCTACTAAAGGTTTAGTTATTAAAGATAAATCTAAATCATCATATTTATTATTAGTAAAATTTAAAGCAATTGCTTCAAATTCATTGGTTTTATTATAGTTAACTCCTTCTTTATCTTTTAAAGTATCAACTAAATTATAAAGGGGATTTATATCTAATTCTTTTTCAATATCAGATTTAGTATTATCACCTACAACATTACCATTACTATCAACAACACCATTTATTTTTTTTATTACAATCATTTTTACTTCATCATTTTCATAATTAGTATTAGTAACAAAGGTATCATTTTGACAAACTAAAGTTGCTTTAGTAATATCTTCTTCAATAGGATCTTCTTTATCTTTCAAGAAAATTCTTAAAGCTGGGGGTAAGACTAATAAAAATAATAAAAATAATATTCCTAAATAACAAAGTATTTTTTTCATATTCCTCCTTCTATAATAAGAATAACATAAAAAAGATTATTTTTAAAGATTATTAAAATTATTTAAAACATATTTTTTTAAAGTTTCGTTGTTATTATCAACTTTACTAGTTAATATATCTAATTCTAATTGTTTAAAAATAATATTTAAAAAAGAATTTGGTTTTTTATTTAATAAATCACATATTTCCTGAGCAGTTATCTTTATATCACTTCTTGTATGAATTGGTAAATCATTATAAGCTTTATTTATTTCTTGTTTAGATATGTTTTTATTACTACCGGCAATTGTATTAACATACAAACCATATTTATATAAAACAACAGGATCTAAGTTATCTAATTTATAAACTGTATTTATATTTTTAATTAATTCTTTTTCATTTTTAGTAAATGGATAAGCACTAGAATTTATCATTGACCAAATACCAATTAAATCTGAATAATCTTTTACTAAATCAAGATTATTTAATTCTAATACTTCGGTTAATTCTAATTCTTTTAATAATTCAATTCCTCTTTTAGCATGAATATTGACAAATATTTTATCAAGTTCATGTTTTTTTCTATCATAAGAGATATTTTTTAAATATTTCTTTGTTATTTTAACAGCTTCAATTAATTCATCATCTAATTTAAAATCTAAAATAGTAGCAAACCTAATAGCTCTTAAAATTCTAAGGGCATCATCATGAAAGGATTTATAAGGATTGTTGATAGTTTTAATTAATTTGTTTTTAATATCTATTCTTCCATTTAAAGGATCTACTATTATACCATTTTCATCCATGCAAATAGCATTTATTGTAAAATCTCTTCGTTTTAAATCAGTTTCTAAATCATCTATATAATGAATACTTGAAGGATGACGATTATCTAAGTATTCTAATTCTTCGCGAAAAGTTGTTACTTCAAATAAAATATTTTTATATATAACACTAACTGATCCATAACTATTTTCATCATTCATGTTACGAGGAAATTTAACTTCACTAAAAATTGTCTTTAATTCTTGAGGTGTTGCATTTGTTGTTACATCAATGTCATGAGATACTATTTTCATAAGACTGTCTCTAACAAAACCACCTACAATGTAAGCTTTATATCCTTTACTAGTTATTATCTTTAAAAATTCTAAAGCAATTTTTTTCATTCTTCTCCTTCTTTAATTCTTTAGAACAAAGCAAATAAATTTGCTTACATCACTAAAAATGATGTTATTTTCTCTATTTTTAATTTATTTTTGATATTATAATTATTATTAATTTTATTACTTGAGAAATTTTGTTCATTATAATTTTTGTTTAATATATAAAAAGTGGTTAATTCTCACCACTCATCCCCATATAAATGATAGCATATACTTAAAATATTAGCAATATTTTTGAAGGACAATGTTAAAAAAAAACTAAAAAGTTTAAAACTTTTTAGTTAACAGATTTCTTTAATTGATTACCTGCTTTAAAAGTTACAGCATTACGAGCTGGTATTTTAACAGCTGCTCCAGTTTGAGGATTACGTCCAGTACGTCCTTCTCTTCTTGAAACACCAAAAGTTCCGAAACCAACTAATGTTAGTTTATCTCCCTTTTTTAAAGCTTCAGTAATTGCTTCAAATGTAGCATCAATTGCTCTTGCAGCATCTGCCTTAGTTAATCCAGCATTTGTAGCAACAGCTTCTACTAATTCGATTTTTTTCATTATGTTCCTCCTTTATTAATGAATTAAGCACATATATCATGCTTATATATACAAATTATCATAAAAATGTAGTTAAATCAACACTTTTAACATATTTTTTACTTTTTCTCAGGTTGCTTTACTTTGACTTTACTATTTTTAGTTTTAGTTGTCGTTTTTTTAGTAGTATTTTTACTATTAGTTTTGTTATTATTTTTATCACTAGTTTTGTTATAATTATTATTTTTTCTTGGTTTTTTATAATTATTTTTCTTAGAAGTATCAGTTTTTTTCATAACATCTTCAATTGATTTATCTTTATCTTTTAAATTACTAACACTTATATTCATACCTTCTATTACAACTACTTCTTGACTGTTTTCTTTAAGTAAATAATATAAACCAGTTATTATAACTACCATGATAATTGAAACAATTATATTACTTAATAGCATATTAATAACAAATGTTGGTTCATAGTCATTTAAAGTTATTACCAAATAAATAGTTGCATCTAAAAATAAAGAAGCTAATAAGCCAAGGATTACTCCTAAGAATTCTTTACCATAGTTTTTAAAGTTTTCATAGATGTAAATTAAAGTATAATGCGATAATAAAAAGGCTAACAATCTAGATAGAATTTTAATCTCATCTACTTTAAATAAAGCATTTACATAACTTGCCATATCAGGTATAACAGCTTGATCTCCTAATTTAATTGCTAAGGTGTAACTTATAATAATAAATATTTGAATTAAAGTTGCAATTAAGATACTTTCATATGCCTTTTTCTTGTTACTATAGTTATAAATTAACAAAGTACATAAAAAAGTAAAGGGATAAGTTAAGAAATCAACTGAAATAGTTAAATTGAAAAAATTAGTTAATTTTAAACCTATTAAACTAGATATAATTAATAAAACTGTTAATAAACTAGTAAAAAAACTTTTTTTAAATTCTCTATTCATCACTCCTCCTAATATAATAATTATATAATAATATTTTTTCTAAGTAAAGATGTTTAAAAATATATTGCTAAAAAAATTAATGTTTGATAAAATATTTATAGAATAGGAAGTGAAGTAATGGATGCAATTATATTTATTGTATTATTAGTAATTGTTATTTGTTTCTTTCGAAGACTTTCTAATGTAGTTTTCTTTGTAGCTATTTTTGATATCTTCTTAAGAATTTTAACTTTTCTAAAATACAATACAGTAAAAGAAATAAAAGTTTTTATAGCTAAATATTTTCCCGAAAATATTCCAGCTATTATTGCTAAATATGCTAAAGGAGATTTATATACAATATTAGTTTGGATTTATGTTATATTAATGATTATTTTCTTATTTTATATTATTAGAATATTTATAAGAAGAAAAAAGATTTAAAACACTTCGGTGTTTTTTTATTTTACTTATTTTTTAGATACTATCATAATGATATCATGACAACTGTAATATTTTTTATCTTTTTTAGGTAAAAAAAAGAACTAGTTATTTAACTAATTCTATAATAGAAACTAAAGCTCCGTCTCCACGTCTTTCGTCTACTTTTAAAATTCTTGTATATCCACCATTTCTGTTTTCATAACGAGGTGCTAATTCGTTGAATATTTTGTTTACACATTCGGTATCATTATGAAGGAATGCAAGTGCTAATCTTCTTGATACTAGATCACCTTTTTTTCCATAAGTAATCATTTTATCAACAAATTTACGTACTTCTTTAGCACGTGTATCTGTAGTTTGAATTCTTTCATTCATGATAACATCTTTAGTTAAGTTAGCAAGCATGCTTCTTCTATGTTTGTTATCACGACCTAATTTACGATATGCCATTTTTATCCCTCCTAATCTTCATCATGTAATGATAGACCCATATCTTTGATCTTATCTAATACTTCTTTCAAAGATTTTTTACCTAAATTACGAATTTTTGTAAAATCACTTTGTTTTTTGTCTACTAAATCTTTAAGTGTTTTGATATTAGCTCTCTTTAAGCAATTAAATGTTCTAACAGAGAAATCTAAATCTTCAATTAAAGTTTCTAATTCTTTAGATTTACTATCTTCAGTTTTTTCAATCATTAAGCCAGTTAAATCTGCAATGTTTGCTAAATCAACTAAAATATTGAAATGAGCAACTAAGATTTTTGCTGCTATTGCAATTGCTTCTTCTGGTTTGATACTACCATTAGTCCAAACATTTAAAATTAATTTATCATAATTTTCATTTTGTCCAACACGAGCATTATCAACTTCATATGATACTCTTTCAATTGGTGAATAAAGTGAATCAACAGGAATTGTTCCAATTTTCTTGATATCAAGAAGTTTTTTATTTTCTTCACTTTTTACATAACCTCTACCATTTGTAACAGTCATTTCCATAACTAAATGAGCTCCACGAGAAAGAGTTGCAATATGTAAATCAGGATTAATTACTTCTACATCAGGATCAACTATAAAGTCTCCTGCTTTAACTTCCATTTCATCACTATCACAAGTTACGTCTAAACGCATATATTTCATTTCTTGAGAATGATTTTTTACAACAACACTTTTTAAATTTAAAATAATTGTTGTTACGTCTTCAATAACTCCATCCATTGTTTGGAATTCATGTTGAATTCCTTCAATTTTAACACTAGAAATTGCACTTCCTGGTAAACTAGAAAGTAAAACTCTTCTAAGAGCATTTCCTATTGTATTACCAAATCCTCTTTCAAGTGGTTCTAATTCAAATTTACCATAAAAATTATTTTCAGTATAATCTGCTACCTTATAAATAGGTTTTTCAAATGGTATTACAAAATTTGCCATCAGTATTCCTCCTTATTAACCACGTGGACGTTTTGGTGGACGACATCCATTATGTGGGATTGGTGTTACATCACTAATTGATGTAATCTCAAGTCCTGCTGTTTGAAGTGAACGAATTGCAGTTTCTCTTCCTGGTCCAAGTCCTTTTACATATACTTCAACTTTACGCATTCCTGCATCATATGCCTTTTTACCAGCTGCTTCACTGGCAAGACCTGCAGCGAATGGAGTTGATTTTTTACTTCCTTTAAATCCTAATGCCCCAGCACTAGCCCATGCAATTGCGTTTCCATCTTTATCAGATAAAGTAACTATTGTGTTATTGAAAGTAGCATGAATATGTGCTATACCTTCAGGCACATTCTTTTTTACTTTTCTTTTTCTTTGTTTATAAGCCATAGTTTAACCTCCTTTTTTATAAACTATTTCTTCTTATTAGCAACTGTTTTACCTTTACCTTTACGAGTACGAGCATTTCTATTTGTTCTTTGTCCTCTTACTGGTAAACCTTTTTTATGACGAGTTCCTTGATAAGAATTGATTTCCATTTTAGTTTTAATGTTCATATTTACTTCACGACGTAAATCACCTTCAACTAAATGTTTATTAATTTCATCTCTTAATCTGTTTAATTCTTCAGTATCTAATTCTCCTGCTTTTTTAGTTGGTTCAACGTTTGCGTTTAAACAAATTGTTTTAGCAAGATTTCTTCCAATACCGTAAATATAAGTTAATGATATAACGATATGTTTATCGTTTGGTATGTCTACACCCTTGATTCTAGCCATAATTACACCTCCTATTAACCTTGAGTTTGTTTGTGTTTTGGATTTTCACAAATTACCATAACTTTACCTTTTCTTTTAATAACTTTGCATTTTGCACAAATTGGTTTTACAGATGGTTTTACTTTCATTATATTTCCCTCCTATTATTTTCTATAGGTTATTCGCCCACGTGTTAAATCATATGGTGATAATTCAATAACCACATTATCACCTTCAATGATACGAATGTAGTTCATTCGCATTTTACCAGAAACGTGAGCTTCAATTATATGCTTGTTAACAAGCTCTACCTTAAATTTATACCCTGGTAAAACTTCTAATACTTTACCTTCTACTTCAATAGTATCATTCTTGGCCATTTTTACCTCCTGTTAATATTTCGTAACCTGTTTCAGTTACAACTACAGTATGTTCATAATGAGCAGAAATTGAATAATCTTCTGTTTCAATTGTCCAATCATCATCTAAAATACAAATTTCTGGACTTCCTAAAGTTAACATTGGTTCAACAGCAATTACCATACCTTTTTTCAAAGTAGGACCACTATGAGGATGTCCATAATTTGGTACATCTGGTTCTTCATGAACATTAGTTCCAACGCCATGTCCAACCAACTCTTTAATAACACCTAAATTATGCTCTTTAGCATATGTTTCAATAGCATTACCAATATCACCTATATGATTGCCTGGTTTAACTTCTGCCAAACCAACATATAAAGATTTTTTTGTATGCTCCATCAAGTATTTTTTATCTTCTGTAATTTCACCAACAGCATAAGTCCAAGCTGAATCCCCATGATATCCGTTATAGCAAGCCCCAATATCAAGTGTTATTATATCACCATTTTTAAGACGTCTATTACTTGGAATACCATGTACTACTTCTTGATTTATACTAGTACAAATACTAGCAGGATAACCTTCATATCCCTTAAAAGAAGGCGAAGCTCCTCGACTTATGATATAATCATAGCCTAACTTGTCTATTTCCTTGGTTGTTATTCCAGCCTTTATAAAAGGCTTTAAATAACAATGAGTATCATAGACAATTGAACCTGCCACTCTTAAAAGTTCAATTTCACGATTACTTTTGATACTAATCATAAAAGATCCTCGATTTCATCTAGCATTGTTTCCGTAGAATGAGAATCTATATAATGTAAAACACCTTTTTCTTGATAAAAATCAATAAGTGGTTTTGTTTTTTCTAAGTAAGTGTCATAACGATTTTTAAATGATTCTTCGTTATCATCACTTCTTTTATATAAATCTCCCCCACAATTATCACAAATGCTATCATTTTTAGGAGTATTAACACCGGTTAAAGTGTTATAAATACTACCACAATCTTTACATAAATGACGACCTACAATACGTTTTTTCAAAACATCATAGTCACAATTTAAAACTATAACTACACCTAAATCTTTATTTAGTTTTTTAATTAAGTCATCATATTTATATGCTTGATTAATTGTTCTTGGGAAGCCATCTAAAATATATGGTTTATCAACTACTTTTAATTTATTTTCTAAAAGTTCAAAGACTATTTCATCAGTAACTAATTCACCATTTTTTAACATTGTTGAAATTTTTTCGCCAAGTTCTGACTTTTCTTTACTAACTTCTCTTAATAAATCTCCTGTTGAAATATGAACGTATCCATATTTTTCAACTAGTAAAGAAGATAAAGTTCCTTTTCCTGCAGCAGGTGCTGCAATTAAAATGATATTTTTCATTATCTTAAACGGCCCTTTCTTTTTTTATAAGTTCTAGTTGCTAAGCTTCCTTCTAATTGTTTATATGTTTCAAGTGCAACACCAACAACAATTAAAAGTCCTGTTCCTCCAATACTTACACTGCTTGGTAATTTTGTAACATTTGTAAATATTATTGGAATAATTGCTAAGATTATTAAAAGAATTGTCCCAACAATTGTAACTCTTGATAAAGAATGACTAACGTATTCTTCAGTTTCCTTACCAGGTCTTACTCCTGGAATATAACCTCCATTATTCTTTAAGTTATCAGCTACATCTTCTGGTTTTAATTGTAAGAAAGTGTAGAAATAACCAAAGAAGAAGATTAAAACTATATAAAGGATAAAACCAACTGGTTTAGAATAATCAAGATAAGTACTTACAAAGTTTGTAAATCCTTCTTTATTAACAAAATTAGCAATAGTTGCTGGAATTGCAAGTAAGCTTGATGCAAATATTACTGGTATAACACTTGCCGTATTTAATTTTATAGGTAAGAATGATTGTTCAGAACCGTATGAACCGGTTGTTTTATTAGCATATTGAAGAGGTATTCTTCTTTCAGCTTCTTGAACATAAATAACACCTATAATTATTACAAAGTATAATATTACAAATATTGCAAATTTAACTATACCCCAAACTAAATCATTTGGTACTACCAATGATGTAAAGGCAGTTTGAAACATAGTAGGAAGTGTTGCTATAATACCAGCCATAATCATTAAAGAAACACCATTACCAATTCCTTTTTGAGTAATTTGATCACCAAGCCATAAACAGAATGCGGTTCCAGCCGTTAAAATAGTTGCAACATACAAATATTCAAAAGCTGATGATGCTCCTAAAAAGGCAAAACTAAACGCATATCCTTCTATAAAAGCAAATACAATACCTACATATCTTGTTATTTGATTTAATTTTCTTCTTCCTACTGGACCTTCTTTTGAAAGTTCAGAGAAATAAGGAACAATGTCCATTTCTAATAATTGAATAATAATTGATGCTGTAATATAAGGAGATACCCCAAGGGCAAAGATTGAAAAGTTTTTCAAACTTCCTCCCCCCATAGCATTAATTAATTCTAAAAATCCTAAATTCTTAGTAATGTTAGTTGTTCCAGGAACTGGAACTCCTGTTCCTATTATAAATATTAGAAGTGCCCCTAATGTAAATAATATTCTTTTTCTCAAATCTGAATTAGTAGGTGCAAATATCTGCTTTAATGTAGCAAACATTATAACACCTCAATTTTGCTTCCTGAGTTCTCTAATTTTGAAATTGCAGTTTTTGAAAATTTATGTGCTTTTACAGTTAGTTTTTTGGTAATTTCTCCATCACCTAAAACTTTAACACCATCTAATTGATTTTTTAAAATGCCACATTCTTTTAAAAGTTCAGGTGTTACAACTGTTCCATCTTCAAAATTTTCTAAATCTGAAACATTAATTGTTGCATATTTAATTTTAAAATCACTATTTGAAAATCCTCTTTTAGGTAAACGTCTATATAGTGGTAATTGTCCACCTTCGAATGTTGCTTTAATTGAAACACCACTACGAGCTTTTTGACCTTTTTCTCCACGGCCACTAGTCTTACCAAGACCAGAACCCATACCACGACCTACACGACGTCTTTCATGTTTTGCAAGAGTATTTCTTTCTAATTCATGTAACTTCATTATCCTAAAATCTCACTTTCTTCTTTGCCTCTTAATTTAGCAACTTCTTCTACAGTTTTAATTGATTTTAAAGCATTGATAGTAGCTGTTGCCATGTTTAATTTAGTTCTTGATCCAAGTGATTTACTTGAAATATCACGAACACCAGCAAGTTCTAATACAGCACGAACTGCTCCACCAGCAATTAATCCAGCTCCGGCAGGTGCAGGTTTTAATAGAACGCTTGCAGCTCCACTTTTACCAATTGCTTCATGTTGAATTGTACGATTATCAATTAAAGTGATTTTAATAACATTTTTGTTAGCAGCTTGAATAGCTTTTTTAATAGCATCTGGTACTTCTCCAGCTTTACCAATACCTATTCCTACTGTACCGTTTTTATCTCCAACAACAACTGTTGCTGAGAATCTTCTTTGTCTTCCACCTTGTGTTACTTTTACGACGCTTTTAACTTCGATTACTAATTCTTCAAACATTTTATTATTTTTAGGTTCTCTCTTTTGTTTTTGCATACATACACCTCCTTAGAATTCTAATCCATTGTCTCTTAAAGCATCAGCAAGTGCCTTAACACGACCATGGTAAAGGTAACCACCTCTATCAAAAACAACTTTTGTGATACCAGCATCTTTTGCTTTTTTAGCAAGACTAGTACCAACTAATTTAGCTGCTTCGATATTACTTCCATTAACTCCTTTATTTTCTAAAGAACTTGCAGAAACTAAAGTTTTACCTTCTTCGTCATTTATTATTTGTGCATAAATATTAGTATTTGAACGGAATACACAAACTCTTGGAACATCTTTTGTACCAACTATTTTTGCTCTTACACGTTCATGTCTTTCTTTACGCATCTCGTTTTTTGATACTTTATTTATCATAAACTTTTCCTCCTATTAAGCAGCCTTCTTACCTTCCTTACGACGGATATATTCATCTTTATAACGAATACCTTTTCCTTTGTAAGGTTCAGGTTGTCTTACTTTTCTAACATTAGCAGCATATTCTCCTACTAATTCTTTAGAAATTCCAAATACGGAAATTTCTGTGTTGCTAACTGCTTCTAATTTTAATCCTGCTGGAATACTTAATTCAACAGGATGAGAATAACCTGCACTAATAACAAGTTTATCTCCTTGTAAATTAAAACGATATCCAACACCAATAATTTCTAAATTTTTTCTATAACCTTCTGTTACTCCCTTAATCATGTTAGTAATATTAGCATTAGTTGTACCATGCATAGCTTTAGAAGTTTTTAATTCATTAATTCTTGTTAAAGTAATTTCATTATCATTAATTTCCATTTTGATAACACTTGGTAATTCTAAACTTAATTCTCCAAGTTTACCAGAAACTTTAACTAAGTTATCTTCTAAACTAACATTAACACCTTCAGGAATAACAATTTTTCTATTTCCTATACGGCTCATAATTATATCCTTTCTACCAAATATAAGCTAGAACTTCGCCACCAAGGTTGTTCTTTCTTGCTTCTTTATCAGTCATTAATCCTTTGCTAGTTGAAATAATTGCAATACCTAAACCATTTAATACTTTAGGAATTTCATCATTCTTAGCATAAACTCTTAAACCAGGCTTAGAAATTCTTTTAAGACCTGTAATAACTCTTTCTTTATTTGGTCCATATTTTAATGTTAAAACAATCGTTCCTTGAACATCTTCTTTTAGTACTTTATAATCTGCAATAAATCCTTCATCTTTTAAGATTTTAGCTATTTCTAATTTCATTTTAGAGTTAGGTACTAAAACTTCTTGATAGTGCATTACGTTAGCATTACGAATTCTTGTAAGCATATCTGCAATTGTATCTGTTACTACCATTTTTTATATCCTCCTTTTTTACCAGCTTGATTTTTTGACCCCTGGTATTTGTCCTTTATAAGCTAATTCACGAAAACAAATACGGCAAATACCGAATTTACTCATAACTGCATGTGGTCTTCCACATCTTTGGCAACGAGTATATTCACGTACTTTAAATTTTTGTTTTTTATTAGCTTTGTTTATCATACTTTTTTTAGCCATAAATTCCTCCAATTACTTTCTAAATGGCATTCCAAGATCATTTAATAAGTCAAAAGCTTCTTCATTACTCTTAGCAGTTGTTACGAAAACAATATCCATTCCACGAACTTTAACGATATTATCATATTCAATTTCAGAGAATATTAATTGTTCTTTAACTCCAAGAGTATAGTTTCCACGACCATCAAATGCTTTGTTACTAATACCACGGAAATCTCTAACACGAGGAAGAGCAATACTAATTAATTTATCCATAAAATTATACATAGCTTCTCCTCTAAGAGTTACTTTACAACCAATTGATTGACCTTCTCTAACATGAAAACCTGCAATTGATTTTTTAGCCTTTGTTATAACTGGTTTTTGACCTGTTATTGCAGTTAAATCAGCAACAGCTGCATCTAATAACTTAGAATTAGTAGTAGCATCTCCAACTCCCATATTAATAACAATTTTTTCAAGTTTTGGAATTTCCATAACTGTTTTATAATTATATTTTTCTTTTAAACTTGGAATGACTTCATTCAAGTATTTTTCTTTTAGGCGGTTCATTAATAATTCCTCCTTCTATTAATCAAACTTTTCGTTTGATTTTTTTGAAATTCTTATTTTTTTATTATTTTTCTCGTCCATAGTAATTCCTACTCTTGTAGGTTTCTTTGTTTTAGGATCTAAAAGCATTACATTTGAAGCATTGATAGGAGCTTCCATTTCCATAATACCTCCAGATTCTTGATTAGTTGCTTTTCTGTGTTTTTTAACAATATTAACACCTTCAACAATAACCTTATTAGAATCACGAAGTACTTGTTTAATAATACCTTCATGTCCTTTATTAGAACCAGTAATTACTATAACTTTATCACCTTTTTTTAATCTCATAATACACTCCTATAGTACTTCCTTAGCAAGGGATACAATTTTCATATAATCTTTATCATCACGAAGTTCTCTTGCTACTGGTCCAAAGATACGAGTTCCAACTGGACTCTTATCATCTTTTATAATTACACAAGCATTATCATCAAATTTAATGTATGAACCATCTTCACGTCTAACACCAAACTTTGAACGAACGATAACAGCTTTTACAACTTTACTTTTTTTAACAGTTCCGTTGGGAATAGCATTTTTAACAGTCCCAACTACTATATCTCCAATATTTCCAGTCTTTACTTTGCTTCCACCCAAAACACGAATAACTAATAGTTCTCTTGCACCGGAATTGTCAGCAACTTTAAGACGACTTTCTTGTTGAATCATATTTCCTCCTTTATCGTACAGTTATTAAAGAATAACCGCTTCTTCAATAATTTCTTTTAAATAGAAATATTTTGTTTTTGATAATGGTCTAGTTTCAACTATTCTAACTGTATCTCCAACTTTTGCTTTGTTTTCTTCATCATGAACAGCATACTTTTTAGAATATTTTACTCTTTTACCATATAATGGATCTTTTTTATAAGTTTCAACCACTACTGTAATAGTTTTATCATTTTTACTACTTACAACTTTTCCAACTAATTCTTTACGTCTTTCCATTATTTTACCTCCAACTCACGTTCACGAAGTACAGTTTTGCATCTTGCAACATCGTGTCTTAAATCTCTAATTCTTGAAGGTTTCTCAACGATACCTGTTGCTTGTTGAAAACGTAAATTAAATAATTCTTGTTTCATAGAAGCAATGTTTTTCTTGATATCCTCAGTGGTCATTTCTCTAATTTCTTTAACCTTCATTTTTCTCACCACCATTTTCTTCTTTAGTTACAAATTTTGTTTTAATTGGTAATTTATGAGCTGCTAAACGGAAAGCTTCACGAGCAACTTCTTCACTTACTCCCCCAATTTCAAACATAATTTTTCCTTCTTTAACAACAGCAACCCATTTATCAACAGCACCCTTTCCTTTTCCTTGACGAGTACCAAGTGGTTTACTTGTTATTGGCATGTGTGGGAAAATATTAATCCATACTTTTCCACCACGTTTCATATATCTTGTCATAGCAACTCTGGCAGCTTCGATTTGATTTGTAGTAATCCAAGCACCTTCTTTTGCCATTAATCCATATTCACCAAAGCTTAAAGTTGTATTTCCTTTAGCACGTCCTTCATAAGGAAGTCTGTGAACACGACGATATTTAACTCTTGCAGGTATTAAAGCCATTTTTACTTACCTCCATTCTTAGAAGGAAGAATTTCACCTTTATAAATCCATACTTTTACACCGATTTTACCAAATGTAGTATCAGCTTCTGATGCTGCATAATCAATATCAGCTCTAAATGTATGAAGTGGAATTGTACCTTCTTTGTATCCTTCTGTTCTTGCCATATCAGCTCCACCTAAACGACCAGAAACACTTGTTTTGATTCCTTTAGCTCCAGCTTTCATAGCATTTTTAATTGCACGTTTTTGGGCCATTCTAAATGAGGCTCTGTTTGTGATTTGTTTTGCTATTGAATCTGCAACAAGTTTAGCATTAATGTCAGCTTTTTTAACATCAACTACTGAAACTTGTACAGGATGATTAACGATAGAAGATAAGATTTTCTTAAGCTTTTCAATTTCTTCTCCACCTTTACCAATTAATACACCTGGTTTAGCAGAATGAATTGTAACTTCACATCTTTTTTTATTTCTTTCGATTTCAACACTAGCAATTCCTTTATCAACTAAGTTCTTTTCAATATAATCACGGATTTTAATATCTTCCATTAAATATTTTGAAAAATCACTCTTAGGAGCATACCATTTAGATTCCCAGTCTTTATTAATACCAATTCTTTGTCCAATTGGACTTACTTTTTGTCCCATAATATCTCCTATCTTTCCTTAACACTAATTACAATGTGACTAGTTCTTTTATCTTTATGTCCTATGTATCCTCTTGAATCAAACATGATTCTTTTCATAACAGGACCTGCATCTACTCTAGCTTCACTAACAAATAATTTCTTTTCATCCATTTTATTGTTATTAACAGCATTTGCTGTTGCAGAATCTAGAACTTTTAATATTAGTTTTGATGCTTTTGTATTATAATTTACTAATATGGTTCTTGCATCTTTAACGTCTTTTCCACGAATTAAATCAATTACTAATCTTGCTTTAATAGGTGAAATTCTTGTTTGTTTTGCAATAGATTTTGCTTCCATACTTTATTCCCTCCTAGTTATTACTTAGTCTTATTTTCGCCATGTCCACCAAACTTACGAGTTAATGAAAATTCTCCTAATTTGTGTCCTACCATGTCTTCAGTAACATAAACAGGAATAAATTCTTTTCCGTTGTGTACTGCAAAAGTATGACCAATAAAATCAGGGAAAATTGTAGAACGACGTGACCAAGTTTTAATAACTTCTTTCTTTCCAGATTTATTTAATTCTTGAACCTTTTTTAGTAATCTGTCGAATACATAAGGTCCTTTTTTTAAACTTCTTGCCATATCTTACTCTCCTTATTTAGCATTTCTTCTACGAACAATTAATTTGTCGCTAGCTTTCTTTTTACGAGTTTTATATCCAAGTGCAGGTTTACCCCAAGGTGTAACAGGTCCTTTACGACCAACTGGTGCACGACCTTCTCCACCACCATGTGGGTGATCATTAGGGTTCATAACAGAACCACGAACTGTTGGACGAATTCCCATATGACGACTTCTTCCAGCTTTTCCTAAATGAACTAATTCATAATCAGCATTTCCTACTTCACCGATTGTAGCCATACAAGTTCCTAAAATCATTCTTTGTTCACCACTTGATAAACGAACCATTACATATTTTCCTTCACGACCAAGTATTTGAGCACTTGATCCTGCTGATCTAGCAAGTGAACCACCTTTTTTTGGACGAATTTCAATATTATGAATTACTGTACCTACTGGAATATTCATAATTGGTAAAGCGTTTCCTACTTTAATATCAACGTTTTCACCTGATACAATAGTATCTCCAACTTTAATTCCTTTAGGAGCAATTATATATCTTTTTTCTCCATCAATATAATTAATTAGAGCAATATTTGCTGATCTATTTGGATCGTATTCAACACTTGCAACACGTCCTTCAATATCAAATTTATTTCTCTTGAAATCGATAATACGATATTTTCTTTTTTCTCCACCACCATGATGTCTAACAGTGATTCTTCCTTGATTATTACGACCACCGTTTTTCTTCATGCTTACTGTTAAACTTTTTTCTGGAGTAGTTTTAGTAATTTCTTCATTTACAAGTGTTGACATTTTACGTCTAGCATTTGTAGTTGGTTTAAAATTCTTAATAGCCATTTTTACTAACCTCCTTATTTAATTTCAATCGTTTGTCCAGCTTTTAAAGTAACAATTGCTTTTTTAGAACGGTTACTAAGTCCTTCATAACGACCTACTCTTTTTGTTTTTACTTTTTCATTTAAAGTGCTAATTGTAACAACTTCAACATTAAAGATTTTTTCAATAGCTTCTTTAATTTCAATTTTAGATGCCTTTGGAGCAACTTTAAATGTATATTGATTTAAATTTTTACCATTAGTACTTTTTTCAGTAACTACTGGTGCTTTAATAATATCTAAATATTTTGTATTCATTATTTAAGTGCCTCCTCTACCATTTTTACGGCGTCACTAGTCATAACTAAGTAGTCAGCATTAATAATGTCTAAAACGTTTAATTCATATGGTTCCATAATTAAAACATTTTGTAAATTACGACTTGCTAAAATTACATTTTCAGTTAATTCACTCATAACGATTAAAACTTTTTTATCAGTAAGTTCTAAATCACTTAGTAATTTTAACATTTCTTTTGTTTTTGGTTCATTAATAGTTATTTCATCAACAACGATTAATTCTTTATCTGAAACTTTATATGATAAAGCAGATTTTAATGCTAATACTCTTTCTTTACGATTCATTTTTAATGAGTAATCACGTGGTACTGGTCCAAGAGCAACTCCTCCGCCTCTCCATTGTGGTGCACGAATTGATCCTTGTCTAGCACGTCCTGTACCTTTTTGTCTCCAAGGTTTACGACCTCCACCTGCTACTTCACTTCTAGTTTTTACTTTATAAGTTCCTTGACGAAGCCCACATCTTGCTACGTTAATAGCATCACGAACAACGTTATCGTTAGGGGTAATCTCAAAGACTTCTTTGTTTAACTTAATGTTTAACTTTTCCATATTTCCTCCTTACAACAAGATTATTCTTGTGCTTCCTCTTTCTCTTCGTTTGTAGTTTCTTCAACTACTGTTTCATTAGTATCTGTTTCATCTCCAGCTATTTCATAGAACATTAATTCTTCTACTTCATTTACTTTATCTGGATTTTTAACAGCTGTTTTAATAACAACTAATGATTTCTTTGGACCTGGAACATTACCACTTATTAAAATAATGTTATTTTCAAGATCAATTTTTACAACTTCTAGATTTTGAACAGTTGTAAGAACATGTCCCATATGTCCTGGTAATTTTTTACCTTTTAATACGTGCATTGGAAGAAGTGTTCCAAGTGAACCTACTCCACGATGGTATTGACTACCATGTCCCATTGGACCACGTGTTTGGTTATAACGTTTGATAACACCTTGGAAACCCTTTCCTTTAGATATTCCTGAAACGTCAACCATTTCACCTTCTTTGAATATACTAGCATCAATTGTTTGACCTAAAGTATAATCATTAATATTTACTCCCCTTATTTCTTTTAAGAAGCGCTTAGGCTCACAGCCTGCTTTTTTAAGATGTCCCATTTTAGCTTTTGTAGTATTTTTTTCTTTAGCAGCAAAGCTTGCTATTTGAATAGCTTCATATCCATCATTTGCAACTGTTTTAATTTGAGTTATAACATTTGGTTCAACTTCAATAACAGTAACAGGTATTAATTTACCACTTTTAGAAAATACTTGAGTCATCCCGATCTTTCTACCTAAGATTCCTTTCATTTTTCTTTCCTCTCTTTTCTAATTTTTTCTAGTACTACTAGTTCTTTTGTTTAATATCAATATCAACACCACTTGGTAAATCAAGATGAGTTAAAGCATCAATAATTTCCTTACTTGGATTTTTGATATCAATAAGTCTTTTATGTGTTCTCATTTCAAATTGTTCACGACTATCTTTATACTTGTGAACTGCTCTTAAAATTGTAAACTTTTCAATTTCAGTTGGAAGTGGTACTGGTCCACTAATTTCTCCTCCTGATCTTTTAACAGTTTCAACGATTTTAGTACAAGCATTATCAAGTATTCTATGATCGTACGCTTTTAATCTTATGCGAACTACTTGTTTTGACATATCATGTCACTCCCTTCGTCTATATCTGGTATAGGCTTGCTCCGTGCAAATAACCCGAACAACGTATCCTCGTGTATCAGCAACCTTGCACATCTAAGCAATCAAACACGACTAGTATTTTAACATAGTAAATTAAGAAAAGCAAGTAAATTTTTAACTTTTCTCAGTTTTTTTTAATTTTTTTTAATTGTGGCTGTAAATAATAACTACTTTTTTTCTTTTTTAAGCATTTTTTCTTAAAAAAAGATATTTTACAACCTAACTCCCCCACCTAAAAACTTATAATTTATATTTTTATATAAAAAAAGACCTATTAATATGCATATAGGCCATGTATTTTATTTATTTCAACATCAGTTAAATCATCAAGTACCCAAGTATCAGCATTCTTATGCAAAGTTAAATCAAGGGTATAAGTAACTTTATCTTTAGCTTTATCTAAAGCATTTAATTTATAATCATTATATTTAGTTATATCAATAGTTCCATCTTCCATCGTAAACTCTTTTTGATTATTTTTAAAATAACTTTCAGAATCATTATTTACTTTATAATAATCATAAACTGTAATTTCAACCGAAACAACTGCTTTATCCCCATCAATTGTTTCATCTTTTATTACATAAGATAAATTTTGATATTGTTTCTTTAAAATATTTTTATAATGATCTTTTTGTTCAACACTCATAATCGTTTCAGTAAGTAAAGCATTATCTAAATCCTCTAAAACTTTACTATCTAAAGTAATATAATTATTAAATAAAGCTTCAACCTTCTTAGTTGGAGTATTCATCAAATTATTAGAACAACCCGTGATAATTAAAAGTGCCAAAATAATTATTACTTTTTTCATATATCCTCCCATTTATAATATGGAAAGTTTTAACAAATTTATACAAAAAAAATAATCTTAATTTAAGCATTCAGCAATAGCTAAATTTATAAGATTATCCATTTTTTCAGTTTTAGATACATAAAAATCATCTTTAATGCTATCTAAATTATTATTAATTAAACTAACTAATTTTTTCATTCTTGGTAAAAGAACTTTATCAGCTAAATTATCAAGAATTAACTCTAAATTAGAAAGTTTAGAATATTTACCATAATTATTACTTTTTATATAAGTTTCATATAAATTCTTAAATGAATAAATATCAATTGAATTAAACCTTTCATCCCCTAAAATTTTAATAGTTGTATATAAATAATTGTTATTAATTGACTTATCTAGAATTGTTTCTCCTAAATTATTTTTAATATTTGGAATAAACTTTTCATTACTTAAAATACTTTCCATGATTTCTTTTGTACTAGTATAGTTATGTGTAACTAATATATGCATTAAGGTATCACCATCATTATTTTGATGATTAATATCTACTTTATCTAGGTATTTTAAGACTAAATCATAATCTTTATTTTTTAATAAAGCCATTAAGACATTATTACCTAACTTATCAGTTATATTAAAATCATAACCTTCTTTAGCAATTATTTTTGAAACAACTTCTGTGTCACATTCCTTAATTAAAGAAAATATCAGGGACGGTTCTTCTTCACACGCACTTTCTGCTTGTACTATTGAATAAAACATAATTACACCTCTTTCTGTGTGACGACTTACTATTCTAGCAAATATTACGATTTTTGTCAAACTGTGTAAGTGTAAAAACTAATAACCATCATTAACTATTGATGAATAAATTTTAATAAATTATATAGTTTTAAATGATCTTTAGTTAAATTATCTTTTAGGGAAGCTACTAATTTTTCATATACATTATTAGTATCTGGAACATGATTAAAGAATTCATAATATAAATAATTTAATTTTAAATAATCTTTTCGCTTTTCTATATTTTTAAATTCTTCTAAGAGATAATTTTTAATTTTCATTTCTTTTCTTGTTAAAAAGTTACTATTATTTCTCTTACCTATAATAGTATATGTAATTGTTCTTAAATTGCTTCTTTTAGCACTTTCTATAGCTTCTTCTTCTAAATCAAGAGGAAGAGAACTTATTTTATCAATTATTAGCTCATTGTTTAAAGTAAGACCTAAAACTCGGTAAGAATCTGTTATTAAAAACATATATTTAACTGTCTTAACATGTTTTTTAGAAATTATTTCGCATTTATTAAATAGTTCTAGAGTAATGGGATCATCTATTTTTATTTTTCTATTTAAAACATCGTCTAAAAACGTAGTATCTACTTTTATTAAAGGTATTTTTTTAACTAAAGTTAAATTATCCTTTGTTTCCCATTCAAAAAATTCATAATATAAAGTATTAAAATTTAAAACTATATCATATATATAAGTCATTTTTTCTCCTTTTTAAAAATTACTATACTAATTATAATAAGTCCTATAATGGCTAAGTAACATTCTCCCCTCTTACTAATTATTGTTAAATAATCAAGGTATGTATTACCAATTGATAAATAATTTAAATATAAAATAATATACATAAAACCTATTATTGAAAAACCAAATCCTATTAAGAAAAGAAAATAATAAAACATTTTCCACCTATTTATAGTTTATTTTTTTCTACTTATATTATGATTAAAACTGGTTCTTTTATACAAAAAGTTTAAATGAGTAACACCGATTCTTATTTTAAAAATAAAGTAATTTAAAAATTAAAAATTAATAACCAAATTAAAACCTTGTTTCCATTTTAGTGGGAAATAAGGTTTGCTTTATTTTTTAAACATTTATTTTTTAATTTATTAAGCTGTTTTACTTTTACCTTCATCAAGACCAAGGAAAGCTTCTTGTTGACTTACAGTATCACTTAATTGATTAATTTCAGCTAAAACATCATTTAATTCTTGGGTTAAAGCCATATTTTCTTCAATTAAATCACGCTTTTTAGCTTCACATAAAAGATTATTTTTTTCAACTTGTTTTCTTAAGTTCATAAGTATTTCACGTTGAGTTGCAAGAGAATCAGCTGTAGTTGCTTTTTGTTCCATTAAAGTTTGGAATTCTACTACATTACTATCTTCTTCATCATCAGCATCTTTTTCTTTAACTTGTTTAATAGCAGTTTCATCATTTCGAAGCCAACTATATGGTTTTTCAACCGGTTTTTCTTTTTCTACTTCTTCTTTATGATCAGCTGTCATGCTTTCAAATGATTTAGAAAAATCATAAACATTGGCTTCTTCGGCAACTGTTTTTTCAGGTTCAGTTTTTACATTTTTAGTTCTTACTTGATAAATATGACCAACTAATCTTGGTACGCGAACAGCAGCTCTTAATTTTCTAGCAGAGATTGCCGTGATTTTTTCTAAATCTAAAATTTCAGTACATGAAACATTTTGATTATCTAAACGTCTTTGACATTCCTCACTACTTGGAAAATTAATTGAAGTTGTTGGTGCAATATTAGGCGTAATTTGAGTAGCATTAGTACTTGGAGTTTCTACCGCAGTAGGTGCTTTCTCCTCAGGTTTAGCTTTTGGTTTTATAGCTTGTGTTTTCGCTCTAAAAACATCAATAGCACTTAACTTAGCTGGTTTTCTACCTATAATTTTTTTAGTTTCATC
Source organism: uncultured Bacilli bacterium (assembly GCA_934153655.1). GTDB lineage: Bacteria > Bacillota_I > Bacilli_A > RF39 > UBA660 > RUG591. The sequence goes on along the minus strand of CAKPFH010000009.1, from coordinate 834 downwards.
TATTTTTCCATCGGTCACTGTGATTTTTTCTAGCATTGTAATCCCCCTATTCATTTTTTGATAGTTCTCTTAATAGATCTTTAATTCTTGACCATTCATTATCATCACTTACAGTACTTAAAGTTGCTTCATTACCAACTCTTGTAATATTTGATACATAGATGGTAACATTTCCGTTATCGTCTTTTTCGTTTTTTGTATATATAACATATTCTTTATTGTTATCATTAAATTTAAAAGATAATAAAAGTTCAACTTCTTCTTTAGTTCCATTTTCAAGTGTTAAAGTCATCATTTCTTTTTTTTCTTCCATAACATATCCTCCATATCTTCTAATATCATTTTACCATATTTATTGATAATTTCAAGTATTTTGACAATTTTTTTCAAGAAAAAAAGAAAGTTTTTTTAAATTTTTATTTCTTTTGACTTTCTTTATCTTTCTTTATTAGAAAATAATTACAATTATAAGCACATAATTCTTTTAAATATTTATCCTTAGTATTAATATCATTTATTTGATTAAAACGAGGATTACTTTTTTGACAAAAGCCTTTTAAACGTAATTTATTATAAGCATAATCACCTAAAATATAATCAAAGTCATAAAAGTAATCGGTATATTTTTCTTGTAATTCTTCTAAGTTTAAACATTCATTTTTATTTTCTAAAACTAAATAATTTTTATTTTCTAAAGTAATTTTTTTCAAGTTAACACATCCTATTCATAAATTTTATTAAAAGCAGAGAATTGTGATTTATATTTAGTAAGGTTAGAACCACTATTCCAAGTCATATAGCCACCCTTAAGTCCAGCATCATACAATCCTTTTA
>CAKPFH010000008.1 GCA_934153655.1 uncultured Bacilli bacterium | reverse complement strand
TTTAAAAAAATAAAAATGTATGTTAAAATAGTTTTGTATTAAAATAAGCAAGCAAGAGAAAGGAAGTAAAAATGAAAGATAATAAGAAAATAATTATAATTACTAGTATCATACTAGGAGTATTAGTATTAACTATTAGTTTAACTTATTCTATATTTTCAATGAGCAAAACAGGACAGAATTCAAGCCTTGTAGTAGGGGACGTGTATATGCACTATGTTGATAGTAATAAAGCTATTAATTTAACAAATGTAATGCCAAGTGAAACCTATGATGCAACTAGTTTCTTTGAATTCACAATTGATGGAAAGAACACAACAACAAATAAAGATATCTGGTATGAAATTATTTTAAAACATGGAGATGAAGTATCTGGAAAAATTAGAATAAAAGATAATTTATTAAAATTTACTTTAACAGAAACCAAAAATGGAACAACAACAACAGTATTTGATGGAAGAAGTTATGGTGACTTAACAAATAAAAGAATATGGGTTAATACAATTAATAAAAATACAACAAGTGAAGTTTCTATTACTTATAGACTTTATATGTGGATTTCCAATGATACAGTTATTGGTAATGTTAATCAAGATTATACAACAGAAGAGTGGAAGAATATATTTGCTAGTATAAAAGTAGATGTAGCAGGTGACTTTAATGAAAAAATACTAACAACAGATGAAGCATGTTTTACAACAGAAAACATTAAAGAGTATGAATTAAATACTAATATGACAACAGCTGAATTAAATAAATGTACAACATATATTACAAATTTAGGTTTGAGTTGGTATGATGGAGAAACGCCAGAGGCATTTTGTAAAGGGACAGGAACAAATCAAGGTGAAACTTTTCAGTCTATTTTAGATAATAATCAGTTTGGTAGTGATCAGTTATCATATTTTGAAACCAATAATATAATTATTTCTACAGGCATAATTGATATAAAAATATTGAATTATGATGCTTCGTGTGGATCGGATGTTGTAATACCAAATACAATTAAAGGATATCCAGTTACGGTTATAGGTTATGAAGCATTTTCGGATAAGCAATTAGCAAGTGTAATAATACCAGATAGTGTAATAACAATAAAGTATGGTGCTTTTAAAAATAATCAATTAACAAGTGTAACAATACCGGATAGTGTAACTACAATAAATGAAGGTGTTTTTTCAAATAATCAATTAACAAGTGTAACAATACCGGATAGTGTAACTACAATAAATGAAGGTGTTTTTTCAAATAATCAATTAACAAATATAATAATACCAAGTAATGTAACAACAATAGACAATAGTGCTTTTTCAAATAATCAATTGATTAATGTAACATTTGTATTGCCATCAAATGTAAAAAGTATTCATTATGGGGCATTTAAAATTAATAATATTACATCAGTTACTATTCCTGATAGTGTTACTTATCTTGCTTGTGAAGCTTTTGATAGTACAGTAGTAATCACTAAATCAGATAGCTTAGTTTGTACTCAAATAAAATAAATTATTCATATTATTTAAATAATTTTAAAATTCTTCTTGTTTTTACAAGAAGTTTTTTTCTTTTTATAGACAAGTTTTTTTAAATTTGATAAAATTAATGAAGGTGGTTAGATGAAACAGGAAAATATTCGTAATTTTTCAATTATTGCTCATATAGATCATGGTAAATCAACACTTGCTGATAGAATTTTAGAGGTTACTAATTCAGTTAGTAAAAGAGAAATTAAAGAACAAATGTTAGATAGTATGGATATTGAACGTGAAAGAGGAATTACTATTAAATTAAATACAGTAAGACTTAATTATCATTATAAAGGGGAAGACTACATGTTAAACTTAATTGATACTCCTGGTCATGTAGATTTTTCTTATGAAGTTAGTCGTAGTTTAGCAGCAACTGATGGAGCAATTTTAATTGTTGATGCAACGCAAGGAGTAGAGGCTCAGACTATTGCTAATATGTATTTGGCTCTTGATAATAATTTAACAATTATTCCCGTTATTAATAAAATTGATTTACCAAGTGCTGATGTTATAAAAACTAAGCAAGAATTAATTGAAACTTTTGGTTTTTCTGATGAGGAAATATTGCTTACTAGTGCTAAAACAGGAGAGGGTGTTAAAAGTTTGGTTGAGGCTGTAATTGATAGAATTAGTCCTCCCAAAGGAGACATTGATAAACCTTTAAAAGCCTTGATATTTGATAGTATTTACGATTCATATCGAGGAGTTTTAGTTCTTGCTAGAATATTTGATGGTAGTGTTAAAGTAGGAGATAAAATTGAATTCATGCAAACAGGATCAGTTTATGATGTTACTGAATTATTTGTTTATACTCCAACTCTTAAAAAAGTTGATAATTTAACCTCAGGAGAAGTTGGCTATATTGTTGCATCGATTAAAAATATTAGTGATATTAGAGTAGGTGATACAATTACTCTTGCTAAAAATCCCTGTAATGAGGCTTTACCAGGTTATAAAAAACTTCAACAAGTAGTGTTTACCGGTTTATATCCAACTGAAACTAATAAATATAATGATCTAAGAGATGCCCTAGAAAAATTAAAATTAAATGATGCTAGTTTAACTTTTGAACCTGAAACAAGTGAAGCTTTAGGATTTGGTTTTAGATGTGGTTTTTTAGGACTTTTACATATGGATGTTGTTGAGGAGAGATTAGAAAGAGAATTTAACCTTAATTTAATTGCAACTAGTCCATCTGTAGTTTATCAAGTAGAATTAACTGATGGTAGTGTTATTATGATTGATTCTCCTCAAAAGTTGCCTGACATAACTAAAATTAAAACAATTAGTGAACCTTTTATTTTAACAAATATATTTACTCCAAGTGAGTATATTGGTCCTTTAATGGAACTTTGTCAAAATAAAAGAGGAATTTATAAACAGATTGAATATTTAACTCCAGAAAGAGCAATTTTGCATTATGAACTTCCTCTATCAGAAATTGTTTATGATTTCTTTGATAAATTAAAAAGTATTTCTAAAGGATATGCTTCATTTGATTATGAAGTAATTGGTTATAAACCTAGTAATTTAGTTAAAATGGACATTTTAGTAAATGGTATCGTTGTTGATGCCTTATCAACTATTGTCCATAAAGACTTTGCATATAATAAAGGAAAAGTTGTTGTTAATAACTTAAAAGCAATTATTCCAAGACAAATGTTTGTTGTTCCAATTCAAGCAGCAATTGGATCTAAGATAATATCAAGAGCTGATATTAAAGCTATGCGAAAAGATGTTCTAGCTAAATGCTATGGAGGAGACGTATCGAGAAAGAAAAAACTTCTAGAAAAACAAAAAGAAGGAAAGAAAAGAATGAAACAAATTGGTAATGTTGAAATACCACAAGAAGCTTTCTTAACGGTTTTATCTAATGAGGAAATAAATGACTAATTCCGTTTATATTCATATTCCATTTTGCCAATCAATTTGTTCTTATTGTGCATTTACTAAATTTTTCTATAATGAAAAACAAGTTGATTTATACCTAGATAGTTTAAAAAAAGAAATTCAAGAGAAATACCAGGGAGAAATAATCAAAACTATTTATATTGGAGGAGGAACTCCAAGTTCTTTAAATATAAATGAATTAAAAAAATTATTTGAAATTATTAAAATATTTAAATTATCTAATGACTTAGAGTTTACAATAGAAGTTAATCCTGAAAGTATTGATGAAGAAAAAATAAAATTATTTAAGACTAATAAAGTTAATAGAATAAGTATGGGAGTTGAAAGTACTATAAATCAAAATTTAAAATATTTAAAAAGAAATCATGATTTTAAGTTAGTTAAAGAGAAAATAAATTTAATTAAAAAATATATTACTAATATAAATGTTGATTTAATTTATGGACTTAAAAATCAAACTTTAAAAGATTTAGCTTATGATATTAATAATATTTTAAGTTTAGATATAACTCATATTTCAACTTATTCTTTAATTATTGAAAATAATACTTATTTAAAAATTATAAAAGAAAAAAACATTCCTGAGGATTTAGATTATGAAATGTATGAACTGATAATAAATAAATTAAAAAAGTTTGGTTTTAATCATTATGAAATAAGTAATTTTAGTAAACCTGGGTATGAGGCTAAACATAATTTAGTTTATTGGAATAACTTACCTTATTATGGGTTTGGAGTATCAGCTAGTGGTTATTTAGGTAATTGTCGTTATACTAATACTTTAAGTTTAAAAAAGTATTTTGAAGGTAATTATTTAGATGGTCAAGAAATATTAAGTGATAAAGATATTATTTCTTATGCTTTAATCCTTGGTTTTCGAAAAATATCAGGAATTAATAAATCAGAGTTTTTTAAAAGATATAAAGTAAATATACTTGACTTATATAATATTCGTGATTTAATAAAATCAGGTCTAATTATTGATAATGGTACTAATTTATTAATAAGTTATGATAAAATATATGTAGAAAATAGTATATTAATTAATTTTGTAGGAGAGTAGTATGGAGAAAAAAGATTATTTTAAAAAAGAATTAAGTTATATTAAAAATAAAAATATTAGAGAAAGCTGTGAAGTAATGATTAATTTACTTCCGGATTATTTCTTTACTATACCAGCATCATCTACTGGAAAATATCATCCAAAGTTTACTCTTGGAGATGGAGGTTTGGTAAGACATGTAAAAGCAGCGGTTTTAATTGCTAAAGATTTACTTGATAATCCAACTATAGGTGATAAATATACAAGTGATGAAAAAGATTTGATGATAATGACTTTAATTTTACATGATGGCTTAAAAAGTGGTTTAACTCATAATAGGTATACTCAAGTAGATCATCCAACTTTAATTAAAAATTATATTCTTGATAATAAAGATAAATTAAAATTAAGTGATAGTGAGTTAAAATTTGTTGCCAAGGCTATTGAAAGTCATATGGGACCTTGGAATACTGATTACAATGGTAATGAAATTTTACCAAAACCAAAGACTAAATATGAAAGCTTTGTTCATATGTGTGATTACTTAGCTAGTAGAAAATATTTAAATATTGAATTTGATAATAACAATGATATTATTTTGTAATGTCAACCAAAATATGTTGACAACCTAGATTTATTATGATATTATAAGTGCATAAAGAAAGGAAGTGTTATTATGGCAGTTAAATTAAGATTAAAAAGAATGGGTAGTAAGAAAAAACCAGTTTATCGTATAGTAGCAATTGATTCTCATACTAAAAGAGATGGAGAATACATAGAACTTGTTGGAACTTATAATCCATTAACAGAACCAAAAACAGTTAAAGTTGATGAAAGTATTGCTCTTAAATGGTTAAATAATGGAGCAATTCCAAGTGATACAGTTCGTAATTTATTAAGTGATGCTGGAATTATGAAAAAATTCCATGAATCAAAAAGAGGTTAGTTTATGAATTATGTTGCTTTAACAGAAAAACTTGTTAAAGCTTTAGTAATAGATGCTGATATGGTAACTGTTAAAGAGTTTCCATCAGAAGATGATAAAAAAGTTACGATTGAAGTTTTAGTAAGTGAAAAAGATTTACCAAGATTAATAGGTAAAGGTGGTCGTACTGCTAATGCTATTAGAACTCTTTTAAAAGCAAGTAGTAGTTTACATGATCACAAATATATTTCTATTAACATAGAAAGTTTTTAAACTAGTTTTGCTAGTTTTTTTCTTTTTCTCTTTATTTATTTAAAAAAATAGTATATAATTTTTATTAAGGAGTTGTTAAGATGAATGCAGAAATGATTAATGATAGAGATTTAATTACAATGAAATTATTGTATTATTTTATAAAGATAAAAAATTATAATCCTGTAATTGTTCAAGGTGCTAAAAATGAAATATGGTTAGAAAACTTATCGGAAGATATAAAAATAGTAAGAATAGTTAATAATTATATTCATAATAATGAGCAAATGGAATTTGATAAATTTAAAACAAGAAGATTAGTTAGTAAAATTAAGAAAAAAACTTTTTCTTTAAAGATGGAAGTTTTAAATATTTTTACTGATTTAGGAGAAAATGTTGATTTTACTAAGACTAATCAAGATGATAAAAAATATAAATATATAAATGTTAAAAATGAAAATGATTTAGTAGAAAATGATGTTATTAAAACTAATTTTTCAGATTTAAAAAGTAATTTAGATTTTAAAGAAGAAGGATTTAGTTTGTTTTTAAAGATTACTAATGAAATAAATGAAAAAAATAGAGATGAAGCTATTAAAAATGATGATGTTTTTACACCTAAGAAAGTAATTATTACTTATGTATTAATTGGTATTTTAGTGTTTATTTATTTATTTGGTTTATTTACAAGAAATAGTGATAGTTTAATTAATATGTTTGCTGTTTATGGACCATATATTAGAAAGTATCATGAATATTATAGATTAATTACAGGTACATTTTTACATGCTGATATTTTTCATTTATTAAGTAATTGTTATGCTTTATATATAATTGGTAGTCAAGTAGAAAGTTTTTATGGTAAAAATAAGTTTTTGTTAATTTACTTTTTCAGTGCTATTACTGGTAGTTTACTTAGTATAACTTTATCAAATAATGCTTCAATTGGAGCAAGTGGGGCAATATTTGGCTTGATGGGAGCAATTTTATATTTTGGTTATTATTATCGTGTTTATATCGGAGCTACTTGGAAACAAAGTATTTTACCAGTTATTGCTATTAATTTAATAATTGGTTTTGTTGTTCCAGGAATAGATTATTTTGGTCATATAGGAGGACTTATTGGAGGAGTTTTAATTAGTATGGCTGTAGGACTTAAATATAAACATAAAAAGGTTGAAAATATAAATGGTATAATTTTATCAATTATTTTCTTAGCTTTTCTAATTTATCTTGGAATATTTGTGAAATAGAACGTATAGTTCTATTTTTTTAACATAAATTTAAGTAGGGGTGTTTATGTATAAAAAAGGTATAATTATTTTCCTTTTAATAAGTATTTTTTTACCAAGTATAAAAGTTAGAGCAGATGAATCTTTACTTCAAAATGCTAAAAGTGGTTTGCTTATGGAAGTATCAACAGGGAAAATTATTTATGAAAAAAATATTCATGAGAAAACATCAGTTGCTTCAATGACTAAGATGATGGGGATGGTTTTAATCATGGAAGCTCTTGAAGATGGAAAAATTAAACTAGAAGATATGGTAGTAGTATCTAAAAATGCCAGTGGTATGGGAGGATCTCAGATCTGGCTTGAAGAAGGCGAAAAGATAAGTGTTTTAGATTTAATTAAAGGAATAATGATGGCTAGTGCTAATGATGGAATTGTTGCTATGGCTGAATATATTGGAGGAACCGAAACAAACTTTGTTAAAATGATGAACGAGAAAGCCAAAAGTTTAGGACTTAAAGATACTAACTTTGTAAATCCAACGGGGCTTGATGAAAAAGATCATTATTCAACAGCTTATGATATGGCTCTTATTGCTAAAGAACTAATAAGTCATGAAGAAATTCTTAAATATACAAGTATTTATGAAGATTATTTAAGAAAAGGAACTGATAGACAATTCTGGCTCGTGAATACCAACAAATTAATCAAAACTTACCAAGGAGCAGATGGCTTGAAAACAGGGTATACAGATGCTGCTATGTATTGTATGGCGGTAACGGCTAAAAGAAATGATATGCGTCTTCTAGCAATAACTTTAGGTGAAAAAGAAGGAAAAGTCAGAAATAAAGAAACATCAGAACTACTAGACTATGGTTTTAATTTATATAAAGTAGAAACTATTAAGAAAAAAGGTGAAGAGTTAGGAACTATTTCAATTGATAAAGCTGATATTCCTAAAATAAGAATAATTGCTAATCAAGATGTTACGGTTTTAAAAAACAAAAATGATAAAAAAGAAGAATATAAATCAAATGTTATTTTAAATACTTTAAAACTACCAATTAAAAAAGGTGATATGATAGGTAAATTAGTTGTTAAAGATAGTCTTGGTAATATGATAGATGAAGTAAATATAACCGTTAAAAATGATATTAAAAAAGATAATTACTTTAATATCTTCTTTAAAATCTTAAAAGGTGTAATAATAGGTGATTTATTTTAAATACTTAGAAATTCTAGGTATTTTTAATACTATCAGAAAGTTAGAAAAAACACATGATTTAAATTTTCATGCGTTTATCTTGAAACGTTTTCGAAAAATCTAGACTTTTTCTAATTAATTTGATATAATTACACCTTGGAAAGAGGGGGTACCATGCAAGAGTTATTTGAAAGGTATAAATCGGGTGACTTAAGTGCTAAAGAAGAGATTGTTCTTAATAACTTAGGCTTAGTTAAAAAAATTGCTAATAACTATCGTTTTACTAATTTAGATATCGAAGATTTAATTGAAGAAGGTAATGTAGGGTTAATGTATGCTGTTGAAAAATTTGATCATACAAGAAATATTGCTTTTTCAACCTATGCTTCTTATTGGATAAAGCAATGTATTTTAAGATATATTGAAACATCTTCTAGAACCATTAGAATTCCAATTCATATTTTTACTTTATTAAACAAAGTATTAAGTTGTAAATATACTTTGATGAAAGAATTAAAAAGAGAACCAACGGATAGAGAAATTGCTAGTAAACTTAATATATCAGAAGATAAAGTAAGAGAACTTTTAGTTCTTGCTAATAAAGAAGTTAGTATGAGTATGCCAATAGGTACTTCTGAAGATGAATTAGGTGATTATATAGAAGATGAAAATGCTAATGTATTTAAACAAGCTATGAAAAATTTAAAGAAAGAAGAGATTAGAAAAATTTTTAAACTTGCTAATTTATCTGAAAAAGAAGAAGATATTCTCCTTTTAAGATTTGGTTTTTTAGATGATAAACCAAGAACTTTAGTAAATGTTGCTAGTACTTTTAATTTAACAAGACAAAGAATTAATCAAATAGAAGCCAGGGCTTTAGCTAAATTAAAAAGACCAAAAGTATTAAAAATTTTAGCTGGTTATTTAGACACCAATGAAAATTATAAAGATTATATTGATCCTACAAGAATGTATGCATCTCCTGGCAGTAAAAATTTAAAATTAGCTGACTTTTTCTCTGATTATACCAAAGATCAGGTACTCGAGGTAATTAAAACTTTATCTAAAGAAGATTATTTAATATTAAAAAAGTTTTTTTCAGCTGATAAAGAAGATATAATTAAATTAAAGTTTTATGATTATTTATTACCTAAAATGTATAGTATTTTAGAAAATAATGGTTATGTTAAAATAAAAAAAAGAAAAATATCTAAATGACTAGAATATTTTTCTTTTTCTTTGTATAATATTATTTGTTTAGGAGGATTATGAATATAATAGATATAATTACAAAGAAAAGATTAAAAGAAGAACTTAGTTATGAAGAACTTTCTTATGCATTTAATTCTTATTTAAAAGGCTTGGTTAAAGATTATCAAATGTCATCTCTTTTAATGGCTATTGTTATAAATGGGATGAGTGATACTGAAACTTTTAACTTAACTGATATTTTTCTTAAGTCAGGAGATAGACTTGATTTAAGTAGTATTAAAGGTACTAAAATTGATAAACATTCAACAGGGGGAATAGGGGATAAAATTACTTTAATAATTGGTCCTATTGTTGCTAGTTTAGGAGTAGTTGTACCTAAAATGAGTGGAAGAGGACTAGGTTATACAGGGGGAACTATTGATAAACTTGAAAGCATAAAAGGTTTTAAAACCAGTTTAACGGAAGCTGAATTTATTAGGGAGTTAAAAGACATTGGTTTTGCAATTACTAGTCAAACCAGTAATTTATGTCCTATGGATAAATATATTTATGCTTTACGTGATGTAACCGGAACCACGGAATCTATTCCATTAATAGCAACTAGTATCATGTCTAAAAAAATAGCTGGAGGAGCCGATAAGATTTTAATTGATATTAAATGTGGGGAAGGGGCTTTAATTAAAACCAAAGAAGATGCTAATAAATTAAAAACTTTAATGGAACGAATAGGAGCTTATTATCAAAAAGAAACAATATGTGAAATAACTGATATGAATACTCCTCTTGGAACTAATATTGGAAATGCTTTAGAAGTTATGGAAGCCATGGATGTTTTAAATGGTAAACAAGGTAATTTAACTGATCTTTCTATAGAACTTGCTAGTCAAATGGTAAGTATTGGTTTAAATATAAATATAGAAGAAGCTAAAAATAAAGTATTAGAAAATATAAATAATAAAAAAGCTTTAAATAAATTTTTAGAATTTGTTAAATATCAAGGTGGAGATATTTCATCTTTAAAAGTAAGTAGCTATAAAGAAGAAGTTAAAAGTAAAAAAAGTGGTACTATCAAAAGTATTAAAGCTTTAAATATAGGGAAATTATCATGTAGTTTAGGAGCAGGTAGACTTAATAAAGAAGATAAAATAGATTATAGTGTTGGGATTGTTTTAAATAAAGTTATAGGTGATAAAGTAAATATTAATGATACTTTATTTACTATGTATAAAAAAGATGATACAAAAGTTTTAATAGATATTGATGACTATTACGAAATAATTTAAATTAAAAACATATTCTTTATTAGGTGGTTTATGAATTTATCAGAATTTCAAAATAAAGATGTTATTAACTTAAATGATGGTAAAAAAATAGGTAATATCATAGATTATAAAATAGATCCAACAAATGGAGTAATAGCAAGTATTATAGTTGAACCCTTTAAAGGAATATTTTCTTTTAAAGGAATAGGAAAATTAGAAATAGAATATAAAAACATAGTTAGAATAGGAGAAGATGTAATCTTAATAGATTATAAAGTTGTATGAAAAAATATAAAAAAGAAGATTTAGAAAGTTATACTTTAGGTACTACTTTAACCTTGGAACTTTTAAATAAAAAAGTTAATTTAGTTAAAAGAGTATATATTCATTCAAAACAAGAAAAAAATGAAACTTTAGATAAAATATTAAATATTTGTAATAAAAATAAAATAGAAGTTATTTATAGTGATAAAATAATTAATACTTTAAGTGAAAAAGAAAATTGTTATGTTATAGGAGTATTTGAAAAATATGAAAGTAAATTAGATTATAGTAAAAATCATATTGTTTTAGTAAATCCATCTAATATGGGTAATTTAGGAACTATTATTAGAAGTTCAGTTGGTTTTGGTATTTTAAATATTGCAATTATAAAACCAGCAGTTGATTTGTTTTCACCTAAAGTAATAAGAAGTAGTATGGGAGCAATTTTTAATGTTAATATTGAATATTTTGATAACTTTAATGCTTATTTAAAAGAAAAAAGAAATTGTTATCCCTTTATGTTAAAAGCAACTACTTCTTTAAGTAAGGTTGTAATTAAAGAACCTTATAGTTTAATATTTGGTCCAGAAGCATCAGGATTGGATGATTCTTATTTAAATGTTGGTTGTCCTTTAATTATTAGACACAATAATACTATTGATAGTTTAAATTTAGATAATGCTGTTAGTATTGCTTTATATGAATTCACAAAAAATGATTTTAAATAAAAAATAATTTAATAAATGGTTGACAAAACTAAAAATAATTAGTATAAGTTATTAAGAGGTGAAGTTAATGGACTTAGTAATAGTTGAATCTCCAGCTAAAAGTAAAACAATTGAAAAATACTTAGGTCATCAATATAGAGTTGTCTCTAGTATTGGTCATATAAGAGACTTAGCAACAACTGGTAAATATGGACTTGGTATTGATATAGATAATGGATTTATTCCTAATTATGTTCCGATTAAAGGAAAAAGTAAAGTTATAAAAGAGTTAAAAAAATTAGTAAAAGAAGCCGATAAAGTTTATCTTGCAACCGACCCCGATAGAGAAGGGGAAGCTATTTCTTGGCATTTATATGATACACTAGGTATTAAAGATAGTAAATATGATCGAGTTCTTTTTTATGAAATTACAAAAGATAAAGTATTAGAAGGCATAGAAAATCCTAGAAAAATTGATTTTAATTTAGTAAAAAGTCAAGAAACAAGAAGATTTTTAGATCGGATTATTGGTTTTCGTTTAAGTAGATTAATGCAATCTAAAACAAATGGGACAAGTGCTGGTAGAGTACAAAGTGTGGCTTTAAAACTAGTTGTTGATAGAGAAAGAGAAATTGAAGCATTTAAACCGGAAACTTATTATTCGATAACTGGAGTATTTGATGAATTTGAAGCTGATGTTTTTAAATACAAAACAGATGACTTGGAAATTAAAAGTTTAGAGGAAGTTAATAATATATTAAGTAAATTAGATGAAAACTTTAAAGTAGAAAGTATTGATTCTAAAAATAAAAATAAAGCTAGTAAATTTCCTTTTACAACTTCAACTATGCAACAAGAAGCATCAACTAAACTTGGTTTTTCAGCTAAAAAAACCATGATGCTTGCTCAAAAAATGTATGAAGGTATTGATATAGGAGTTGAAACTGTCGGTTTAATTACTTATATGAGAACAGATTCTATTCGTTTAAGTGATGAATTTGTAAAACCAACTTTCAAGTTTATCGAAGAAAAGTTAGGTCCTGAATACGTAGGATATGTAAAACAAACTAAAAAAACTGAAAATGTTCAAGATGCTCATGAAGCAATTCGTCCAACTAGTATTTTAAGAACACCTAAAAGCTTAGAAAAATACTTATCAAAAGATGAATTTAAACTTTATAATTTAATTTATAAACGTACTCTTGCTTCTTTAATGAGCGATGCTAAAACTTTACAAACAACCATTGTATTAGATAATAATGATTATAAATTTAAAGCAACTGGATCAGTTATAACATTTGATGGTTATTTAAAAACTTATCAAGAATTTGAAGATACTAAAGATAATATCTTACCTGATTTATCAAGTAAATTAAATGATTATATTAAAAGCTTAGAAATTAAATATGAAGAACATCAAACTAAACCAAAAGCCAGATACACTGAAGCTAAATTAATTCATGAAATGGAAACTCTTGGTATTGGTAGACCATCTACTTATGCAACAATTATGTCGAATATTAAAGATCGAGGTTATGTAGTACTAGAAGATAAAAAATTCAAACCAACTGAAATTGGTATTCAAGTAACTGATAAATTACAAGAGTATTTTAGTAATATTATAAATGTTAAATATACAGCTAATATGGAAAAAGATTTAGACCTTATTGCTGATGGAAAACTTAATAACATCGAAGTTCTAACAGACTTTTATAAAATATTTGATACAACCCTTCAAGAAGCTTTTAAAGGTATGGAAAAAGAAAAGCCAGAAGAAACTGGAGAACTTTGTCCAAATTGTAATAGTCCTTTAGTAATTAGAAAAGGTAAATATGGTGAGTTTACTGCTTGCAGTGATTATCCAAATTGTAAATACATAAAAAAAGAAGTTCATGAAGAACATGTTATAATAGATTGTCCAAATTGTTCAGGCAAAATAGTTGAAAAACATAGTAAAAAAGGAAAAGTTTTCTATGGCTGCAATAACTATCCTAAATGTAAAACAGCTTATTGGTACGAACCAACTGGAGAACTTTGTCCAAAATGTAAAGGAATGTTTATCAAGAAGCAAGATGAGATAATTTGTTCGGAATGTGGTTATCAAAAAGAAGAAAATTAGTTTTTAACTAGTTTTTTTTAATAAAAATATAATATAAATATGGAGGTTTATATGATTAAAATAGAAGATTTTAATAATTTATCAGGCAGTAATCTTGCTTATAGTACCTTCAGATTTTCAAAATTTAAATCAACAAACTCAAATTATATCTTGCTAATTAACTAAAAAAATTATATAATTTAGTTATAGTAGAAAGGTGTGATTATATGAATAGATTAATTTATAAATTTCAATTATCAAACCTTTTAGATAAATTAAATATTAACATAATTAGAATATAGTTATTCTTGTTTTAATTATGTTTTTTTAGTGCCAAAAGGAGAAATTATGAAGAAAAATACTTTAACAGATAAAGCTATAGATAAACAAAAGAAAATTTTGATAATAGCAATATTTTTAGTAATAACTTTATTTATTGGTTCAAGTTATGCTCTTTTAACAAACTTTGATAAAACTGATAATGTTATAACAATCAAATCAGGCAATTTAACCATGACAATTGCAGCTGATACAGTTAATTTAAATAATAAACTTCCTGAAAGTAATGAAGATGGATTAAAAGGAACAACTACAACTATTACTTTAACCAATACAGGAACCATGAATATAGAAGGTTATGATGTAAAACTTGTAAATGAAACAGGGACAAGTAATGTTTCAACACTTGATAATAAATATATAAAATATGCAATTAGTTTAGATAATATAACTTTTAGTGATCCTCAAATATTATCAAGCAATAATAATATAATTTTCTCTGGTTATAATCTAGCTGTTAATGCTTCTAAAACTTTATATTTAAAAGTATGGATAGATAATGCAGCAGGTAATAATGCTATTAATAAATCTTTCTATGGTTCAATTAAAGTTGATCTATATCAAAAAAAAGATGTACCAGCAAGTGAACTTATTAAATCTCAGATAGCAAATAATACAACTTCTACATGTACTAATTTATCTATAGAAGAAGATGGAACTACTTATTTATCTGGAACAAATGATTGTATTAATTTTAATTATGTTTGGTATTCCGGTAAACTTTGGCGAATAACAGCCATTAATTCAGATGGAACTATGAAAATGATAACTGATGATTTAATTACATCTATTTCCTATGGTAGTGATGTAAACTTTTATGATATCTCATTAAAAGATGATACAACTTATACGGGTTCTTATGTATATCAATGGTTAAATGAAGATTTTTTAGATACCTTATATAATTATCAAAATATAATAGTAGAAGATAGTACTTGGAATGTAACAACTAGTAATAGTGAAAGCACTAAATTGGCTAGTACTACTTTGATAAATAATTCTACAATTGGTAAAAATACACCCGTAGGACTTTTGAACAATTATGAATATTATTTAAGTTACAAAAATGTAAGTTCTTCAACTTGTTATCTAAATATAGGTTATGATTGGTGGCTATTAAATCCTTATAATGATACTAGTATATGGTATAACGATACTAATGTTACTGGAACCGATCTTCATTATTATGAAGATGCATTTACTACTGGTGGTATTCGTCCATCTATAAATTTAAAATATAATATTAGTTTTTCTGATGGAATTGGAACCAGGAATGATCCATATACAATATCAGGAGATAAAGAAAAACCAACTGTAAATACAACTTTATTAAATACCAGAACAATAGGAGAATATGTTGTATTTGATGAAGATGGTAGTAATTCAACTAAGGAAATTTATAGAATAGTAGGTATTGAAGATGGAAAAGTAAAATTAAATAAAAATGATTATATAAAAAGTGGTACAACTACTTTATCTAAAAAAATTAGTACAAGTATAACTTATGGAAGTGGAGATAGTGATGATTATTGGGATTATTATTTAAATAATACATGGTATAATAGCTTAGCATCAAAGGATATGCTAGAAAAGGGGGTATATTATATAAAAAAACTATCTTTTGCTAATTATTTTGATTATAATTATAAAGATGCCCTTTGCAATGAAGATAGTACAATTGAAACTACAAAAAGTTGTGAAAAAACAGCTGATATATTGAATTCAAGTTATATAGGATTACCAAGATATGGTGAAATGTTTGCTACTCAACAAGGTAATGGAATACCTACTTCGGCATATATGTGGTTAATAACGCCTAATAATTCTTCAACATCTCAGGTTTTTAATGTTCGTGATGATGGTGTTGTTTTTTTAAATGATATTACATATACTTATGCAGCCCGCCCATCAATTTATCTTAAATCAACTGTTAAAATAACTGGAGGAGATGGCACTAAATCTAATCCCTTTACAATATCTGTTTAAAAAAATAGAAGTTTTACGACTTCTATTTTAAATTTTTATAAAGATAATTAAAGTAATCATGTTGAATAGCTAAGTTACTATATTTTATTTTATTATTAACATCTTCATTTATTTTTATTATTTGTTCAATTGTATATTCTTTATCAGTATAATAAGTTATATTATCATTACTAGCATTATAGAAGGCTATTTCATTTTTCCATGAACCATCAGCAAATACTACAATACTTTGATAATCACTTGAAAATAAATCTTCTCCGGTAGAGTATCTTGAGTCAAAATCAAGATTAAATAAATTAGCAACGGTAGGAAGTAAATTAACATAACTTGTATATTTAGTATAAGTAGTTGCTTCTGAATCATTTGACCAAATTACAAAGGGAACTCTTTCATTTTCATATTTTTCTTCAATACTATAAGGAAGAGCTTCTTCTAATATATTGTTAGCAAGTCCATAAGGGTAATGATCTCCATATAGCATAATAACCGTATTATCAAGTTTACCTTGTTTTTCAAGTCCTCTTAATAAAACTCCTAAGCCATCATCTAATACTTTTAACTTGGACATATATCTTTTTAATTTTATATTATAATCATCATATTCATGTCCTTCAAATAAATATAAATATTTATCACCATAGATACTACTTCCATATGGTTGATGCGAAGTAACAGTTGTTAACCAAGTCATGAATTTATCACTTTTTGAATAACCATTTAAAATATTAACAACCTGTGTCATGAAATCCTTGTCACTTGACCATTCTTCATATTTAGTATTATAAGTAAGTTTTAAATCATCGACATCATAATATCTTTTTGATCCCATATTTGTATGAATTTCTCTTCTTTGATAATACTTTTCTGTATAATTATGCATACTAGTAGTTTTATAACCTTTATTATTAAATAAATTAAAAATACTATAAGGATAAATATTACTACTATAAGTATTAGCTGTACATTTATTATAAATAGAATATAAACCAATCATACCACTTAATTCATTATTACCAGTAGCACAAGAATTTCTTGGAGAATAATTATTTTTAAAATAATAACCACTACTTAATAATCGATAAAAATTAGGATATAAATCTTCATTTATAAAAATATCATCAACAGATTCCATCATAATAACAATTAAATTCTTGTCTTCAAATAAACCAGTATAACTATTTTTAGAAGTTTTTTTATTATTAATAAAATATTCATTTAAATAATTTAGAGTTAAATCTTCTTCATTTTTAATTAATTCTTGCCATTTAGTATCATTTGTATTGGTATTATTACTAGGCTTATCTATTATTGTTTCAGTATCTGACTTAATCAAAGAATTTTTAATATCTAAAATACCAAACATGGTACTACCAAACTCTCTAATAGCAAGACTTGGATTACTTGGATTATTAAATAAATCTTTATTATTAATAGCTTGTAATTTATTTTGAAATGCATCTACACTTATAGTTACATTATATAAAAAACCAAATACTAATAAAAAACTAATTAAAGCTAAAGTATTTTCTAATTTATAAGATTTTTTAAATCTTAATTTAACTTTATTTTCAAGAAATTTATAATAAATAATTAGCATAATAAAAGGAATTAAAATTAAGTAATAATACCAATAAAAACTTTTAATAAAATCAATTATATAACCAGTTACAGCTCCTACTTGACTAGTTACATTAAAAGACATATAAACACCTAAAAAGTTATTAAAACCTGCTTGTAAAAAGGAATATATAGTAATTATAAATATAATTATAATATTAAGTATTTTTTGGTTTTTTTCTTTTAAATATAATTCTATATAACTTATAATTAAACTTATAATAATAGTTGAAAATAAAATTCTTATGGTTGATACATTAATTATATTTTGATGATTAATTAATTTAAATATTATTTCTATTAAAAATATGGTTGTTGTTAAAATAATATTATTATAAAAAAATTTATTTATTTTATGCAAATCTAACACTTCTCTTTCAAGTTAATTTTATCATATATTTTTTAGTTTGTAAAATTGACTTTAGATATTTTTAATGTTATACTCTTATAGTAATAAAGTGTAGGTGTTAATATGAATGAAGAGATAAAAGAAGCCTTGATATTTTTTAATTTAGAACCAAATTTCACTTGGGAAGATTTACAAAGAGTTTATAAACCTTTAGTAAGAGATTATCATCCTGATCAAAATGGAATTGAAAAACAAGAAGATATGAAATTAATTAATGCTCATTTTTCAGTACTTAGAAAATATGAACAAGATCATCGTCAGGAAAATTTAACTAAGTTAAAGGATCGTATTCATGGTTTTACTTTAGTCTTAAAAGCAGATAAAAATAAATATAATTTAGATTTCATGACTGAAATAATTAATAGATATATAGTTCTTTTAAATGGAGTAAGAGGTTTTATAGATTTAAAGAATTTAAAAAAAGATTATTTAGAAGAATCTAGTAAAGCATTTAAAGAATATAAGGAAAAACAAGAATTTAATTTAAGACAGAGAAAGAATTCAGTTAGACAGTTTTATGGTGAAAAATTAAAATCATTTTTAGCTAAATCACTTGAAAATCCTGATGATTATTTAAAAGCTATTGATAATACAAGGACAATTGTTCTGTTAATTAATAATTGTAGTTTGGATGACTTTGATGAATTAATTAAGAAATTAAATGATATTGCTTATAAAGATGTTATAAGTGATAGTATGGTTTTAGAAAGAATCAAAACTAATTATGAAATTTATCTAAATATTTATACAGCATCTATTGTTTTAGTTTTTAAAATGGATGATGAAAGAACTTATTATGCTAAAGAAATAGGGGATATTCCGGCATCTGTTGAAACTAGAAAATTTAAACATGATTTTGTTAGTTTAAAGAAATTTGTTGATGATAGCTATTATGTTGGAGATCGTGATGTTTTATTGGTAAATAGAAGAAAAGAGATAGTAAGAAGAGATTTGCCTTTAAGTCGTTATATATATTTTAATTATGATAATGGTTTGATGTTAATTTATAAGGAAGATGATAAAGATCAAAAATTTACTTTCTATGCTGAAGAAAAATGGTTAAGTGCAAGTGGAGCAAGATTTAAAATTGGGGAAGAAAGAGAAGATACAGCCTCTGGTAAATATAAAGATAAAGCTTTATTATATAAAGAAGTAGTTGAAGATATAAATCGAAATTTATTAAAGAAAAATGAGCAAAAAAGTGCAAGAAAAAAATAATCGTGAGATTATTTTTTTATATCTAAGATAATAGGTAAGATAATTGGTCTTCTACCGGTTAGTTCCATAATATAATTACTTATATTTGTTTGTAGATAACTTTTAATATCTTGAAAACCTATATTATTTTCTTTTAATTTAGTTGTTATTAATAAACTAGATTTTATTTCTAACATATTAATAAGTTCTGTATTATCATTTACTTGAATAAAACCACGAGTAACAATGGTTGGTTTAGTTAAAAGTTTTTTATTTTTCATATCAATATTAGAAACAATTACTAATATTCCATCACTAGCCATAATTTTTCGATCTCTTATTACTTGAGTTGCTACTTCACTTGCTCTGTTACTATTAATATAAATATCATCAGATTTTATTTTTTCACCTTTAGTTATTATGTGATTATTAAGAATTAAAGTATCTCCATTATCAAGAATAAAAGTATTTTCTTTTTTAACTCCACACATAACAGCTAAATCAGCATGACTTTTAAGCATTCTATATTCCCCATGAAAAGGTAACATATATTTTGGCATCATTAATCTAATCATTAGTTTTAATTCTTCTTTATTAGCATGACCTGAGGTGTGAATATCTGAAATATTAGAATTAGTATAAACTTTAACACCTTGTAAACATAGTTTATTAATTGTTCTTGAAATACTTAAAGCATTACCAGGAATTGGACTAGATGAAAATACGACAACATCATCTGGTCTTAATTTTATATGTTTATGTTCTAAATTAGCAATTCTTGATAAAGCTGCAAGTGGTTCTCCTTGACTACCTGTACACAAAATACAAACTTCTTTTGGTTTTAAAGTATTAGCTTCTTCTGGAGATATAAATAATTCTTTATGATTTATGTATCCTCCTTTAATAGATATTTCAATATTTGATTCCATACTACGACCAAATATACATATTTTTCTTTTATGTTTATAACAAGTTTCAACAATATGTTTCAATCGATAAATATTAGAAGCAAATGTTGCTATAATAATACGACTATTAACTTCATTATCAAAAATATCATTAATAGTTGCATCAACTGTAGATTCACTATTAGAAATACCATCATTTAAAGCATTAGTAGAATCACTAACAAGTAAATCAACTCCTTCTTTACCAATTTCAGCCATTTTATGTAAATCAGCCATTGGTCCTATAGGAGTAAAATCAAATTTAAAGTCACCTGTTGTAACAATTGTTCCATTTGGAGTTTTAACTCTAATACCATGAGAATCTGGTACAGAGTGAGTAGTTCTAAAAAAGTCAACTTCAAAATATTTAAATTTAATAACATCATCACTTTGATAAGCAAATAAATTGTCAAAACGAAGATTTCTATCCGCTAACTTCATTTTAATAAGTTCACAAGCTTGATTAGGAGCATAAATATTTTTAACATCTACCATTTGAATTAAAATAGGAATAGCTCCAATATGATCTTCATGTCCGTGGGTAATAAATAAAGCTTTTATTTTGCTTTCATTTTCTTTTAGATAAGTATAATCAGGAATTGTATAATCAATTCCAAGAGGAGTAAGTTCAGCAAATGAAATACCAGCATCAATTAAAATAATTTCATCTTCATGCTCGATAGCATACATATTCTTACCGATTTCTCCTAAACCACCTAAAATAGCAAAACGAGTTTCATTACTCTTCATTAATTAATAATCCTCCTTTCATAATTTTTTTTAAAATAAAAAGAACTAACTTATACATTATACATTTTTTTTAAGAAAAAGTCTATAATTATAAAAAAAAATATGCTAAAATAAACTTTGTTTAAGAAAGGAGTATTATGAATCAAGATTTAATTACTAAAATAAGAGAAAGTACAGATATTGTTGAATTCATTTCAAAATATATTCCTTTAGTTAAAAAAGGCAAAAACTATTTTGGATTATGTCCTTTTCATAATGATAATAATCCTTCTTTAAGTGTATCAAGAGAAAAACAAATATATAAATGCTTTGTTTGTGGAGAAGCAGGAAATGTTTTTAATTTCTTAGAAAAATACGAAAATATTTCTTTTTATGAAGCTGTTAAAATAATAGGAGATAGTGTTGGTATAAATGTTTCTAACAAGTTTAAAATAGAAAAAAAAGAAGATAAAAATCAAGTTTATTATGATATGTATGATTTAGCTAATAAGTTTTATCAAAATAATTTATTTTCAAATTTAGGAGTTGATGCTAGAAATTATTTAGAAAAAAGAAAAGTTGATCTTGAAACAATTAAAAAGTTTCAAATAGGCTTGTCTTTAAATAATGATAAAAGTTTATATAATTTATTACTTAATAAAGGTTATTCTTTAGAACAAATTAATAATTCAGGTTTAGCAAGAGATAATAAAGATATTTATATTAATCGGGTTATTTTTCCTTTAAATAATGTAAATGGACTTATAAATGGTTTTTCAGGAAGAATTTATCATGGAGAGAATTTAAATAAATATTTAAATACTAGTGAAACTCCTATTTTTAAAAAAGGAGAAAATATTTATAATTATTTTAATGCTAAAGAAGAAACTAGAAGAAAAAAATATGTTATTTTAATGGAAGGATTCATGGCTGTTATAAGAGCTAGTACAATTGGTGTTACTAACTGTATTGCTACTATGGGAACTTCTTTAACTAAAGAACAGATTACTTTAATTAAAAGACTTACTAATACTGTTTATTTATGTTTAGATGGAGATAATGCTGGTGTTAATGCAACTATTAATAATGGAAAACTTTTACTTGATAATAATTTAAGTGTTAAAGTAATTCCTTTAACTGATAATTTAGATCCTGATGATTATATAATAAAATATGGAAAAGATAAGTTTTTATCTTTAATTGAAAATGCTTTAAATTATGAAGATTTTAAAATAAGAAAAATGAAAGATGGGGTTAACTTTAATAGTAGTGAAGAACTTAGTAATTATACAAATAAAGTTATCCAAGAAATAAGTTTAGTAGATGATGAAATAAAAAGAGAAATTATGTTAAAAAATCTTGCTAAGGAAACAAATGTATGGTATAATACATTGGAAAAAAAATTAAATGAGTTATTATCTAAAAAACAAGTTTCTAAAAAAGTTGAAGTAGTTCTTCCTAAAAAAACTAAAAAAGATAAGTATGAAAAGACTTTACAAGTAATAATTTATTATATGTTAACTAAAAAAGAAGTAATTACTTTAGTAGAAAATAGTCAGGTTTATTTTCCTCTTGATAATTACCGGATGTTATCTTTAGAAATAATTGATTATTACATGAAATATGGTTCTATTAGTATTGCTGATTTTTCATCAGTTGTTAAAGAAGAATTACAAAAAACTTTTCAAGAAATAATTTGTTTAGATTTAGATGATAATGTTTCTAACCAAACTATTTTAGATTATTTAAAGGTAATAAATGACTATAATGTAACTCTTGAAATCAAAAGATTAGAGCAAATGATAATGAATGAAGTTGATCCAATTGAACAAGCTAAGATAAGTAATAAGATTAGAAACTTAAAAATGGGGAGTGAAAAATAATGATTAATGAAGTAAAATCATTTGATGAAAGAAAAAATGCACTTGTTGAGTTAGGTAAGAAAAAAGGTTATGTAACTTATGAAGAACTTGCTAATGAATTAAAAGGCTTAGATATTGATGCTGATAGTTTAGATGATTTATATAATTGCTTACTTGAAAACAAAGTAGATATCATCTCAGAAGATGATGAAGTGGTTGGAAATGAAACAATAGAAATTGAGTCTCCTGATAAAATCTTAGAAGATTTAGGAAATTCACGTGATATAAAAATAAGTGATCCAGTTAGAATGTATTTAAAAGAAATTGGCCGTATTAACTTGCTTACAAGTGATGAAGAATTTGAATATGCGAAACTTGCTAATCAAGGTGATGAACATGCTAAAACTATGCTTGCTGAATCAAATTTACGTTTAGTTGTTAGTATTGCTAAAAGATATGTAGGACGTGGTATGTTATTTCTTGATTTAATTCAAGAAGGTAATATTGGTCTTATGAAAGCGGTTGAAAAATTTGATCCAAGTAAAGGTTATAAATTTTCAACTTATGCAACTTGGTGGATTAGACAAGCTATTACCAGAGCCATTGCTGATCAAGCAAGAACAATAAGAATTCCTGTTCACATGGTTGAAACTATTAATAAACTTGCTAGAGTTCAAAGACAATTAACGCAAGAATTAAATCGTGAACCAACTGATGAAGAAATTGCTAAGAAACTTGGTGTATCTTTAGATAAAGTTAGGGAAGTTTATAAAATTAGTCAAGATCCCGTAAGCTTGGAAACGCCAATTGGGGAAGAAGATGACTCCCATTTAGGAGACTTTATAAAAGATGAAAGAACCATGTCACCTGAAGAATATGCAACAGTTGGCATGTTAAAAGAAGAATTATCAGGAGTATTATTAACCTTAACTGAAAGGGAAGAAAAAGTATTACGTCTTCGTTTTGGACTTGATGATGGACAATGTAGAACTCTAGAAGAAGTTGGGCAAATATTCAATGTTACTAGAGAAAGAATTCGTCAAATTGAAGCCAAAGCTTTAAGAAAACTAAGACATCCATCTCGTAGTCGTAAACTAAAAGACTTCTTAACTGATTAATGAAACTATCAAAAAGGCTACAAACAGTAGCCTCTTTTGTTCCTGATAATTCTAAAATAATTGATGTAGGTTGTGATCATGCTCTTTTAGATATCTATTTAATGAAAAATATGAAAAACATTCAAATACTTGCAACTGATATCAACGAAAATCCCTTAAAAATTGCTAAAACTAACCTTGAAAAATATAACTTTCAAGATAAAATAACTTTAAAACAAATGAATGGAATAGAAAATATTCCTGATACAATTGATACTATTATAATAGCAGGTATGGGAGGTATTTTAATAACCGATATTTTAAAACCTGAAAAACTTAAAAATATTAAAAATATTATTCTAGCCCCCAACAATGAATTTCAAACTGTTAGACGTCATTTAAAAAAAATAAATTTTCAAATAGTAAAAGAAGAACTTATAATAGATGATAAAAAGCCTTACTTAATTTTATTACTTAAAAAAGGAAGAACAAAAACTAATACTTACTTTGGTACTTTAAAAAATAATAATTTAGAAACTATTTATTATTATACTAATATTTTAAATACTAATTTAAAAATACTTAAAAAATTACCAAGAAAATACTTTTTTAAACGTATAAAATTAAAATTAGAGAATAAAAGAATAAATAAATTTTTAAATAAAACTACTTGATTACCTAGTAGTTTTTTTGTATAATTTAAGTATATTAGGAGGTTATATGATAGTTAGAAAACCTTATGCTTTTTTAATTAAGTATTTTAAATTAATTCATATTATTTTATTTGGTTTATTAGGATTTTCTTTATTTAAATTTCGATCAATTTATTTATTCTTTAAAAATTATTTAGCAACTGGTACTTATATATATACAACTAATATGGCAAGTACTTATGTAGGAATTTTTTTAATTATTATAAATATTTTATTAATTGGTATTTATTTAATGATTTTACTTTTAATGAAACAAAAGAAAAAACCAATTATTTATTATTTAAGTGCTTTAATTTATTCAGTAGTAGTATTTATTTCTTTAATTGTTTTTACAAGTATTTTTACTTCTTTAGAATATACAACTTATTCTAATCAAGCAGTTGTTTTACTTCGTGATTTATCAATGATTATTTATTATCTTGATTATATATTTTTAATAATAGCTTTTGTAAGAGGCTTTGGTTTTAATATTAAAAAATTTAATTTTGATAAAGATTTAAAAGAATTAGATATAGCTGATAGTGATAGGGAAGAAATAGAAATATCTTCAACTATAGATTATGATAAATTAGGTAACTTTGTAAGAAGAAAAAAAAGAAATTTTTCTTATTATATAAAAGAAAACTCTTATATTTTAACTGTCTTTTTAGTTATTATTTTACTTAGTTTAACATCTTATATAGCAATTAATAAGTTTATTGTTAACAAGACTTATAAAGAAGGAGAAAGTATTTCTATATCTAACTATGAATTTACTATTAATAATAGTTATATTACTAATTTAGATATAAATAATAAAGTAATTAAGAAAAATAAAAAATATGTAATAGTTGACTTTAAAGTTTTAAATAAAAATAAAGATCAAATGAAACTTGATTTATCTTTAACTAAATTAGAAATAGATAATAAAAGTTATTATCCTGTTACTAACGATTCTTTTAATGATCTAGGTACTGCTTATAAAAACCAATTATTAACTACTAATGAAGGTTCTTATTTATTAATATTTGAAGTAGAGGATAACTTAGATATTAAAACTATTAATATGTTACTTGGTATTTTAAAAAATAAAGATAGTAGTTCTTTAGAATATAAAAGAGTTAAACTTACTCCAAATGTTTTTGAAATTAAAAACTTAGGTGAATATAAATTAAATGATGTTGTAGAGATTAATAATAATTTTATTAAACAAGAAAAATTAAGTATTACAAGTTCTAATGTTTTAACAGTTGATAGTTATAAATATACTAAATGTAATAATCAAACAGATGGTGAGTGCTCATCATATGATGCAAGTGTTGTTCCAAGTATTGGTAAGGTTTTACTTAAAATAGAATATTCGTATAAAAATCAAGATATTTTTAAATATGCTAGTATTAGTTATACTAAAAATGATAAAACTTATGTTATTAAAAATAATTCTATTAAAATAGTAACACCTAGTAATTATCCTGAAAATGCATGTTACTTAGAAGTATCAAAAGAAATATTAAATGCTTCTAATATAACTTTAAAATTTGATATAAGGGGGACTAGTTTTAATTATGAAATATCTGAATAAAAAAGGTTTTGTATTATTAGAAACTTTAGTAGTAACTATATTTACTTTAATTATTTTTACTCTTTTATATACAAGTGCTGTTCCACTTCTTGGTAAATATAATGATTTAGCTTATTATAATGATTTAGATACAACATATGATTTGTTTTATTTAAAAAGAATAATTGTAAAAGATGCTAATTTTTCAAGTATTAGAAATACAAGTACTGGTTATAAAAAAATTAAGTGTTCAGATTTAGTAAACTCTGAAACTTGTTATGATGTTTTAAATCTTTTAAACTTTGATAGTAATAAAGATGAAATAGTTTATTTAAAAACAGATAAACTTGCTAATTTAAAAAATGATAATAGTATTTCAAGTGGTATAAAAGATTATTTAAACTATGTTTCAACAACAGGAGAAATTCTTTTATTAAATAAAAATAATTACTTAAGTTATTTAAAGATTGAATATAATCCTACTCTTGATATAAATCCAAGTTGTAGTGTTACAATTAGTAATAATAATTCAACTTCTGGTATTACAACCACTGTTACTTGTAATTCTAATGGAGGAGCAGCTTGTAAAAGTGATAATCCAACCGGAGATACTAATTTAAAAAGTTCTAAGACTTACCGAGTTTATAATACCTTAGGTAATAGTGGTACTTGTTCAGTTAATGTGAGAAGTCAAGGACAACAATCTGTTTGTACTAAAGCGGTTTGGGGTAATACTAAAACTGAAAACGGAGTATCATCTTGTACTGCTCAGTCTGAAAGTAATGCTAATGCTAAATTATGGAATTATGTTATTACCTGTACAGCATCTTATAGTTATAGTGGTACTTGTTCGTGTATGCAAGAAGGCCAAACAAGAGTTGTTTATGTAGATTGTAATTCAACTGTATATGGTTATGGTGGCTGCTATAAATATTGTAAATATCATAGTGGTGGAGATGTAAATAAAAGCACGGGAACAGGTACCTGCAGTAGAAAAACAACTTATAAAAAGGTTACTAAATCAAGAACTGGTTGTTCTACTTGGGGAGCTTATACTAATACTTCAAGTTGTACTCAAGATACTAATAAAATTAGATGCCAAACAATTTATGTTGGCAGTTAGACCTTGTCAAACAAGGTTCTTTTTGTTATACTTAACTATGTTAGAAGGTGTTGTATGTACTTAAAAGAAATAGAAATATCAGGATTTAAATCATTTGCTGATAAAATAAATTTAAATTTAAATAATGAAATAACTTGTATTGTTGGTCCTAATGGATCGGGAAAAAGTAATATAGTTGATGCTATTCGTTTTGTTCTTGGTGAACAATCAGTTAAATCTCTTCGAGGAGATGCTTTAATGAGTGATGTAATATTCTCAGGTTCTAAAAATCGTCAACCAATGCACGCAGCAAGTGTTAATTTAACTTTTGATAATACTGATAATTATTTAAATATTCCCTATAAAACAGTTTCTGTTAAAAGAAGATTATATAAAACTGGCGATAATGAATACTTTTTAAATGGAGAAAAGTGTCGTCTTAAAGATATAGTTGATTTATTTTTAGATAGCGGTATGGGAAGAGATTCCTTTAATATTATTAGTCAAGGAGATATTTCTAAATTATTATCAAATTCTCCATATGATAGACGTCTCGTAATAGAAGAAGCAGCAGGTATTTTAAAATATAAAAAAAGAAGAGAAGAAGCATTCAAAAAACTTGATAAAACTAATTTAAATCTTGATAGAGTAAACGATATTATAACCGAAGTAGAGGTAAGAGTTAAACCTTTAGAAGAACAAAGTAAGAAAGCAACTTTATATAAAGAATTAAAAGATGAACTAGAAAACATTGAAGTAGGTTTATTAGTAGCTGAAATAACTAATTATAATCAAGAATGTTTAATTAATAAAAATAAATTAGTTGATTTAAATAATATAATTCTTTCTTTAACCAAAAAAACAACTGATCCTATAATAGATGAACTTAAATTAAAAGCTATAAATATTAATAAACAAAAAGAAGATATTAATCAAAAATTACTTGATTTATCAAAAACAAAAGAAGATGTTAATAGTAAAAGATTACTTTTAAAAGAAAGAATTAAATTCAATGCAACTGATATTAAAAATCAAGAAAAAATTAATTATTTAACTGATAAAAAATTAGAACTTGAAAATAAAGTAAAAGTACTTGAAAAAGATTTAATGACAAATTCCATGAATACAACTACTTTAGAAAATGATATAACTAATTTAACTAATAATTTAGATAATTTAAATAAGAAAAATACTAGTTATAATTTATCTTTAAAAGAAAAAGAAAATGAATATGATAGATTATTAAATAAAATTGAAATAATAAAAAATAATATCTATGAAAATTCGTATTTAAATAACAATGTTAAAAGAGTACTAGAAAATTCTAAATTAAAAGCAATAGATGCTTTAATTAATTTAATTAAAATAAATCCTAAATATAATACAGTTTTAGAAGTCGCAACTAGTAGTAATAAAAACTTTTTAGTAGTTGAAACGAAAAGTGATGCTTCTAAAATAATAGATTATTTAAAACTTAATAATTTAGGTCGAATTACTTTTTTACCACTTGAAGCTATTAAAGGAAAGTATGTTGATTTGGATACCCAAAGTAAATTAACTGATTTAACTGGTTATCTAGGTGTTTTAAGTGATTTTTTAGAATATGATTCTAAATATAAAGAAATAATATTAAATCAATTTGGTAATATTTTAGTAGTAGATACTAAAGAAAATGCTAATTATTTAAGTAAAGTTA
Organism: uncultured Bacilli bacterium; assembly: GCA_934153655.1. Taxonomy (GTDB): domain Bacteria; phylum Bacillota_I; class Bacilli_A; order RF39; family UBA660; genus RUG591. Next base: position 5,070 of record CAKPFH010000008.1, on the reverse strand, counting down.
TTAATAACCGTTATAGAATTATTACTTTAGATGGAGAAATATTTCATGTAGGAGGTAGTATAACCGGAGGAAGTTTAAAAACTGGAGGACTTGCTCTTGCTAAACAAGAACTAACTGATTTAAATTTAGATAGTAATAACTTAAAAAATACTATTCTTACTTTAAGAGAAAATATAAATAATAATTTAAAAGAAAAAGAAGTATTAGAAAATAACTTATATTTAAAGAAAAGAAATTTATTACTATTAACAGATGAATTAAAAGCTTTACAAGAAAGACTTAGTAATAATAAAGAAGAACTTAGTAATTTAAAAATAGAATTAGATTCATATGATTCTAAAACATTTGATCAAGAATTATTAAAATTAAATCAAGAATACTATGATTTATCTTTAAAATATGATTTATTATTAAAAGATAAAAATGAATTTATTAAAGAATATGATAATATTCAAACTAATATTTTAGAAAAAGAAGGTCTTCTTAAAGAAAATAATTTATTATTAAAAACTAAAGAAAAAGAAGTTCATGATTTAGAAATATTAATTAATAAATTAGAAAATAAATTAGATAATAATTTAAATACTTTAAATCAAGATTATAATTTAACTTATGAAGGAGCTAAGGAAAAATATTATTTAGATAAAGATTTAGATTTAGCTAAAGAAGAAGTATTAGATTTAAAAAATAAATTAAAAAATATTGGTAATGTTAACTTAGATAGTATTGAAGAATATAAAGCAGTTAAAGAAAGATATGATTTCTTAACTAATGAAAAAAATGATTTATGTCATGCAAAAGAGATGCTTTATTCTTTAATAAGTGAGATGGATGATGTTATGCAAAGTGATTTTTTAACGACTTTTAAAGAATTAGAAATTGAATTTAAAAAAGTCTTTAGAGAATTATTTAAAGGAGGAGATGCCTCTTTAAAACTAACAGATCCAACTAATTTAATGGAAACAGGAGTTGATATTATAGCATGTCCACCTGGTAAGAAATTAAAAACAATTACTCTTTTATCAGGAGGTGAAAAAACTTTAACAGCTATTAGTTTATTATTTGCTATTTTAAATATTAGAATGGTACCATTTTGTATCTTTGATGAGGTTGAAGCAGCTTTAGATGAAGCTAATGTTGATAACTTTGGATCGTATTTGCATTCTTATAAAAATAAAACTCAGTTTTTATTAATTACTCATAAAAAAAGAACTATGGAATATGCTAAAACTTTATATGGTATTACAATGCAAGAATCTGGTGTATCTAAAATTGTAAGTGTAAAATTAGAAGATAATAAGATTGATTAAAAGGGTTTACAACTTAAAAGAAATAAGTTATAATAACACCTGTTGGAGGAATTATGGAAAAAAATAAAAATTATAAACATGAAATAACAATAAAAATAGAAGGTGAAGAATGGAAAAAAGCTTTGGAAGAAGCTTATCTTGAAAATAATAAAAAAGCGAAGATTGATGGTTTCCGTCCAGGTAAAGCTCCATATGATGTATTTGTTAAACATTATGGTGTTGAATCTTTATTTATGGATGCTGCTGATAAAGTATTACAACCTGCTTATTTAAAAGCTATAACTGATTCTAAATTAGTACCAGTTGTTGAACCTAAAGTAGATTTAAAAGGTGTAAGTGAAAAAGAAGTTGAATTTGTTTTTACAATTATTACTAAACCTGAACTTAAAATTAAAAAATACGAAGGTTTAAAAATTAAAAAAGATAAATTAGAAGTAAAAGAAAATGAAATTCAAGATGAAATTGATCGTTTATTAGAACAATATGCTGAACTAGTAATTAAAGAAGGAACTGTAGAAAATGGAGATACTGTTATAATTGACTATGAAGGATCAGTTGATGGAGTTCCATTTGAAGGTGGAAAAGCCCAAAACCAAAGTTTAGTAATTGGTTCTAAAACTTTTATTCCAGGATTTGAAGAACAATTAATTGGTATGGAAAAAGAAAGCAAAAAATATATCAATGTAGTTTTTCCAGAAGATTATCATGCTGAAAATTTAAAAGGAAAAGAAGCTGTATTCAAAGTTAAAGTTCATGAAATTAAAACTAAGAAAAATCGTGAATTAGATGATGAATTCTTTGAAGATTTAGGAATGGAAGGTGTTAATTCAGTTGAAACTTTAAAAGATGCTATTAAAGAACATTTAGAAGCTCACAAAAAAACTGACATTGAAAACAAATTTGTAGACGATATGTTAGATGCAATTTCTAAAGAAACTGAAGTTGATATTCCTGAAGAAATGGTTGAAGATGAAATTAATCATTTAATTAAAAGATTTGAAGATCAATTAAAATATCAAGGAGCAAGCTTAGATTTATATTATAAATTAACTAATTCAACTGAAGAAGCTTTAAGAAGTCAAGTTGAAAAAGAAGCATTTAAAAATGTTTTATACCGTTTAATTCTTGAAGAATTAGTTAAAATTTTAAAGATCGAAGTATCAGATGAAGAAGCTAAGGAAGAGATTAAAAAAATGGCCGAAGAATATCATGCAACTGAAGATGAAATCCTAAAAGAATTAGGTAGTATGGACATGGTTAAATATGATATCGAGGTTAAAAAAGCCTTTGCTAAACTAGAAGAATTAAATAAATAATTAAAAAAAATAATAGATTTTATTTCCAAAATATTATCTATTTTTTTATACTTTTTTCTCTTGTACTATTTTTTCATTATCATGAATTAATAAATATTATTAGTAAAATGCCTTTATTATTTACTGATAAAAGCTAATTTCTTTTCCATCTTTTTAAATATTTTTCTTTCTTTTAGTTATTTTCTTTCTAAAAAAATAAAAAATGTTATATAATATGTTTGGTGATTTAGATGCCAATTATTGGAATAGTTGCAAGACCTAGTGATAATAAAAAAGAAAAGTATGATTATGTTTCAGATAATTTAAGAAGAGCAGTTATTAAAAGTGGAGGAATACCTCTTGCTATTTTATCAACTGATAAAAGAATATATGAATTAGATAAACATATAGAAAACAAATTAGATGAAGAAACTAAAACTAATTTAGATAAAGTTTTAAGTTTTTGTGATGGGATAATATTTCAAGGAGGATCAAAGTTTTATCCAACTGATAAATATATTGCTAAATATGTAATAGAAAATGATATACCAGCTTTAGGAATTTGTCTTGGTATGCAATTATTAAATCATGCTGATAATCATGAAAAATCAATTTTAATAAAAATAGATAAACATTTAGATAATAATAAATATGTTCATGAAATAGATATATTTAAAGATACTTTATTAAGTAATATTTTAAATAAAGAAAAAATAAAAGTTAATTCAAGACATCGACTAGCTATTTTAAAATTAAATAATTTTAAAGTATGTGCTAAATCTAAAGATAAGATAATAGAAAGTATTTATTATCCTGGGAAAAGATTTATTTTAGGAGTACAATTTCATCCTGAAGATATGTATTTTTATGATGAAAATGCTAGATTAATTTTTAAAAGATTTATTGAGGAGTGTCAAAATGTTAGATAAGTTTTTAGATGATTATGTTAATAAAATGTATTTAAATTCTAATATTAATATGAGTTTAGAACAAAGAAATTTATATAAGAAAGATGATTATTATGTTTTATTAAAACCAGTTGTTTTATTACTTAAAAAGTATCCTGATTATTCTTTAGAAGAGTTAAGAAATAAGTTATTTGAAGAGTCTGGTTTAAGAGAAAAAATAAAAAAATTTATTTATGAAGATAAAATGACGCCTGGAGCAGTTATTACCTATGGAACTAATAATTATAGAGAAACTTTAGTAATAGGTAATAGAGAAGAAGTAGTCTTTAAAAATGGAAAGATTATTCCAAGTGTTAAAGAAATGACTTATGATACAATTTTTGATCTAGCATCTATTACTAAACTTTTTACAAGTGTTAGTATTCTTTTATTAGTATCTAAAGGTATAATTAATTTAGATGATAAAATAGTAAAATATGCAAGTAATTTTAAAAATTTAAATGATGTTTCTATTTATGATTTATTAAGTTTTAAAGTACCTCTTAAAACAAGTAAAAGATTAGATGATGTGTCTTTTATGGAAGCTAAAGATATTTTAAATAATATAGAAGTTTCTTCTCTTGAACCTTTTAAAAACCCTTATACTGATATGGGAGCAATTGTTTTAAAATATGTAATAGAAAATGCTTCTGGTATGCCTTTTTATGATTTTTTAGATCAAGAAATATTAAGTCCTTTATTAATGCAAGATACTAATTATCAAACTAAGTATAAATTAGATAGAGTAGCTTCTACTATTTTAGGTGGTATTATAACAAATGATGGTTTTATAAGAGATACAACAGGGGTTAAAGGTTTACCTCATGATAAGAAAGCTAGAGTTTTACTTCCGGATGGTATGCCAGGTCATGCTGGCTTGTTTTCAACAGCTAAAGACATGTCTTTATTTGCTAAAGGATTAATAAATAAACAAGTTTTACCAATGAATTATCTAGATAGTTTAGCTGTTAATAGAACTGGTAAAAAAGTAATAGTAAATGAATCTGAAAAATATGTTCAATACTTAGGCTATTTATGTTATTCAAAACATCCTAATTTAAAAGATTCAGAACTATTTCATGCCATGTCAGGCAAAAGTTTTGCATCAGCTGGTTTTACCGGTGGTGAGTTAACAATTGATCCTTTAAATGAAATATATTTCTTTCTAGGAACCAATAGAGTTCATAATAGAATTATTAGAAATACATCTGGCAAAGATATAAAAGAATTAGAAGTAGATGGAAGTATTATTCCAAATGCTAGTAAATTTGCTTGGCAAAGAGATGAGTATTTAGTTCATCCTTGTTTAAAACTTGCTATTCAATATAAAATGTTAGAGGACTTTTATAAATTATGCAAAGAAAAAATTCCAACAAAAGAAATAACTAAAAAGCTTTAAAACGTGTCAAATATATGTAAATTTGAAAAATTTTTTTAACTTTTTTTTGACTTAATTTTTTTATCAAAAGTAAAATTTATAAATAGTATTTTTAAAATAAAGAAAATTGCTTATAGCAA
>CAKPFH010000007.1 GCA_934153655.1 uncultured Bacilli bacterium | reverse complement strand
ACATATCAAATGTTTAATCCAACAAGTGGAACTAAATACAAATATTTTTACTGGAATAAACCATCAAGTGTAGAAACGAATTATAACGATTGGACAAAAGCAGGAAGTATGTATTACTTAAATGAAAATTATTTAAATAGTTTAGAAAATAGTAGTTTAATTGAAAATATGAAATATTATTTAGGAAATGTAAGTATAAATTCTGATTCAAATTATAATGATTATGTTGCTGGAACAGCTAAAGAAGTTTATACTCAAGAAAGAGGAACAACTGTTTGTGATAGTAGTATAACAAGTAATAGTCATAAAAATAATTGTAATATTTGGAATGGTAATCAAGCAACATGGAACGGAAAAATATCCTTATTATATCCAAGTGATTTTGGTTATGCTTCTAACACCAGTAATTGGATTAAAGATTTTAAAGAAGCATATTTAAATGGTATAAGCTTAAACAATTGGATGTTTAATAATGAAATGGCAAGAATGTTTTTCCTTTCTCCGACTTCCGATAGAAATCGTGGCGTTGCTATCATGGGTGGTGATGGCGTTTTGGGCTCTTTTTTTGCTTATTTTAGTGATGGTTGCGCTCTTCGTCCAGTATTAAGTCTTAGATCCCAAACGATGATTATATCTGGATCAGGAAGTATAGATGATCCGTATATTTTAAGTGAATAGTTATTTATAATATGGTATGTAAATATAAATTACATTCCATATTTTTTTATGGAAGAAAGGGAGATGTAAATGTCAATATCAAAACTTAAAAAAATGTTAAAGTTAAAAACTTATTAAATAACTCTGTTTCAGACGATGTCGTTTTAAAATCAACAAATATTTCACATGAGGAATTAGAAAAACTTAAAAAAGAATTAAAATAATTTGTAAAAATTTAAAAAAGTAATTTAGATATTATTTTCTAAGTTACTTTTTCCTTACTTATTTAGTAAAACTTGTAAAAAGGTAAAACTCAATTAAAAAAATACTTGCAAATTTTGTATCATATGATACAATTATAGTGTGGAGGTAGTATGAAAGAATTTATAATGGCTTGTTTACCATTTGATTCTTTTGTTAAAAATAAATGAAAAATGTAATTGAATTTTTAAAAAAAAATTATTTATTATTTATTATTATAATTTGCTTAGTCATAACTGGTTTTATTTTAGAAAGCGTTTATGAAAAGGAAATATTAGAATTTGATAAATTAGCATTTAGTTTATTTAAAATAAGAACACCTCTTTTAACGAAGATATTTTTAATTATTACAAATTTAGGTAGTCCTTATGTTTTAATACTTTTAACGCTTTTATCGTTTTTACTTAAAAATAAAAAACTTAGTTTTATTATAACTGCTAATTTAGGTTTAATAACAATTATTAATCAAGTATTAAAATTTATTGTTAAAAGACCAAGACCGAGTGATTTGTTTTTAATAGTTGAAACTGGTTATTCTTTTCCATCAGGTCATTCGATGGTTAGTTTATCTTTTTATGGTTTACTTATTTATTTTATTTATAAATATTTTAAAAATAAGAATTTAAAAATTTTTTTAATAACGCTTTTTTCTCTAATTATTGTTTTAATCGGAGTTAGTAGAGTATATTTAGGAGTTCATTTTGTAAGTGATGTCATATCAGGATTTTTACTTTCTCTTAGTTATTTAATAATATTTATTAAAGTTATAAATAAGTTTATTTTGAAGGAGAGTTATGAAAAATAAGAATTTAATTGATAGTTTTAAACATGCTTTTGAAGGATTTAAAACTTGTGTTTACAAGGAAAGAAATATTAAGATTCATTTATGTGTGATGTTTTTAGTAATTTTGTTTGGAATAATCCTTGAAATTAATAAATACGAAATTATTACTTGTTTAATTTTATTTGGTTTAGTAATAGGAGCAGAGCTATTTAATACAGCAATTGAAATAGTAGTTGATATGATTACTTTAAAAACTGATATAAATGCTAAAAATGCTAAGGATATTGCAGCTGGAAGTGTTTTAGTATTAGCAATTTTTTCATTTATCATTGGTTTAATTATTTTTGTACCTAAAATAATTGTCTTTATAAAGGAGATTTTATGAAAAAAGAAAATATTAATAAGTTATTAATGATAGCAAGTATTGGTTTAATTTTATCAGGAATTATATTTCTAGTTATTAGTTTTATTGATAAAAGTAGTAAAAATCCTTATCTAAGTGTTTCTCTTTTATGTGTAATTCTTGCAAATATATTTAGTATAATTAGAAATTATCAAGGAAAAACAAAAAATAGAAAGAAGAAAAAATAATGGCAAATACAACAAAAATAACCAAAGAAATGATTTTAGATACAGCATTTTCTATTGCAAGAAGGGAAGGTTTAAATAGTATTAGTAATAGAAGAATTGCAAAGGAATTGAATTCATCTATTCGTCCAATTTACTATCAATTTAAAAATACAGAAGAATTAAAACTTGAACTTGGGAAAAAGATCGATACTTATTTCTATGATTATTTATTAAATAATAAACTGGGTAATATGCCTTTATATAAACAAATTGGAATTAATTATATAAGGTTTTCAAGAGATGAGAAAAAATTATTTAAAATATTATTCATGAGTGATAATAAATTATTACCAAGTGATTTTATTCTTGATACAGATTATATGAAAATAAAAGATATTATTAGAATTAGTACGAATTTAAGTGATAAAGATATTAAATCATTTCATCTTAAAATGTGGTTATTTACTCATGGAATAGCAACGCTTTCTGCTAATGATACCGTTTTATTTACTGATAAACAAATAAGTGATTTGTTATCATATGAATTTCAAGCATTGATGTTACTAGAAGAAAATCCAGATAATAAATGGGTTTTAAAGGAGGAAAAATGAAAATTAAAAATATTTTATGGGGATTGGTTTTAATAATTATTGGTATTTTACTAGGACTTAATAGTTTAGAAATAATAAAGTTTAATATCTTTTTTAGTGGTTGGTGGACTTTATTTATAATTATTCCTTCATTTATAGGATTAATAACAGATCTTGATAAAACTAGTAATTTCATAGGACTTTTAATAGGATGTTTTTTACTACTTGCATCTCTTGATATAATTGATTTTGCTTTAATATTAAAATTACTTTTACCAATTATTTTTGTTATTATTGGAGTATCTTTAATATGTAAAAAGAAATATGATGATAAGAAAAAAAAGATAAATGAAGATAATGAGTATTTAGCCATTTTCTCAGGTCAAACAATTAGCTATGATAAAGAAAAACTAGAAAAACTTGAATTAACAGCACTTTTTGGAGGAATTAAATGTGATTTAAGAAATTCTCTTATCAAAGAAGATATTTATATAGATGCTACGACTTTCTTTGGAGGAATTGATTTATTAGTACCAGAAAACGTGAAAGTTAAAGTAAAACCATTTGCTATTTTTGGTGGTGTTGAAACTAAGAAATTAAAAGCAAATGACAAAGAAAAACCAGTTATTTATATAAATGCAACTTGTGTCTTTGGTGGCATTGATATAAAACATGAATAGTTATGGGAGGAATTAGTGTGTTAGTCTTAATAGGTTTTCTAACCTCAATCTACATTTTATGGATTTTGTTTTTAGTTTGTTTAACCATTTACCTATTAAATGACTATATATTTGAAAGTATCTTTATTTATAAAGTAAGTAAATCTAAATTAGCTTTTATTCCTATTTATAATAAAATAATACTTGGAAAAACATTTAGGGAAAATAAACTAGGTTTTAGTATTTTCTTAACTGATTTACTTTTATTTATTCTTTTTATTTTATCTTTAACAATTACTACTAACTATGATACCTTAATATTTATTAGTATTATTATTCTTTTAATTCTAAGTTTTATTTTAAATACTGTTATGAGCCATCTAATAATTAAAAAATATCTAAAAAAATATGTAGATATCATAACAATTATCAATGTATTTACCTTAGGAATAATAAGACCAATTACTTATTTTCTAATTAGAAATAGAGGTATTCATGAATAACTATAAGATTTATTTACTTATTATATTCTTAATTATTTTAATATTTACTATAAACTTAATTTTAAAAAAAATAAATATTAAAAGTTATTTAAAATATTTACTTATATCTTTTTTTATAAGTTATTTCTTTGTTTTATTTAATCCAAGAACTAAGTTTTTATTTAATATGACTTATTTAAAAGCAATTATTTTATTTATTTCTTTATTTTTCTTTTTATTTAGTTATGGAATATATAAAAATAATTTAAAAACTTATAATAAAAATATTATTTGTTATATAATTTTTTATTTAATTCTTTTATTTAGTATAACTATGGTTATTAAAAGAGTGGATATGTCTTTTAAACTTAGTAATATTAAATATTTAAAAGGTGGTAATCTTATTCCTTTTAAAAGTATTAAGAATTATTTAAAAAGTAATGTTTTAACAAGAACTAAGTATTTAAATATTTTAGGTAATTTAGTTATGCTTACCCATTTATCATTTCTTTTAATTATCAAGGATAAAAAGAAAAATGTCTTTAAAGAAATAAGTATAATTTTCTTAACAGTTATAGGAGTAGAATTATTGCAAGTATTAACAAATACTGGTTCATTTGATATAGATGATATTATTTTAAATATAGCAGGATCTATTATATTTATTCTAGTATTTAAGAATTTAGTTTTAAAAATAAAAAATATATTTTATCAAGATTTTAATTTAAATGATAAGAAAAAACTTAGTTTAATTATTATAACTAGTATAATACCAATTTTATTTATAATTGAAGTTATTATTAAATCAATTAAATGGGGTTTTTAGAAAGGATTATATGGAAAAAATTATTGAAGTTAAAAATTTAGTTAAAAAATATAAAAATTTAGTGGCAGTTAATGATATTAGTTTTTCAGTTTATAAAGGAGAAATATTAGGACTTTTAGGGCCTAATGGATCTGGAAAGACTACAACTATTAATTGCATATTATCTCTTTTAAAACATGAAGGAAGTATTAAAGTTATGGATAAAGAAATAACCCCCACTTCTTATGATTTAAAAAGAGAAATAGGAGTAATATTTCAAGAGGTATCAGTTTTTCAAGAGTTAACAGTTTATGAAAATATTGATTATTTTTGTGGTCTTTATATAAATGATGATAAAAAAAGAAAAAAATATGTAATGGATGCTATTAACCTTGTTGGGTTAAAAGAATTTATGAAATTTTATCCTAAACAATTATCAGGAGGATTATTAAGACGACTTAATATTGCTTGTGGAGTTTCACATAAACCAAAGATAATATTTTTAGATGAACCAACAGTTGCTGTTGATCCTCAAAGTAGAAATAATATTTTAGATGGAATTAAAAAACTAAGAGATGAGGGAGCAACTATTATTTATACAACCCATTACATGGAAGAAGTAGAAATATTATGTGATCGAATTATTATTTTAGATAAAGGAAAAATACTTGCTGAGGGTACAAGTGATGAATTAAAAAAATTAACTAAAATTGAAGAGAAAATAACTATTGAATTTGATAAAATAAATAATAATATTATAAATGATTTAAAAAATATTAAAAATGTCTATGACTTAAATACTAATTTAAATACAGTTATTTTAACTTATCAAAAAGGTGAAAACAATATAGAAGAATTAATTGATTATTTAAAAACTAATAAAATTAAATACAACAGAATATTTGCTGAACGTCCTACTTTAAATGATGTTTTCTTAGAACTAACAGGAAAGGAATTAAGAGACTAATGTTTTTACATAATTTTAAGTATTCTTTAAAAATTTTAATAAGAAATAAAGCACTTCTATTCTGGACTTTTCTTTTTCCTTTGGTTCTAGGATTATTCTTTAAAATGGCTTTTTCTAATATTGAAAAACAAGAAACTTTTAAAGTAATAGATATTGCTATTATTGATAATGAGGTATTTAGAAATGATTTAGTTTACAAAGAAGTTTTTAAAGATTTAGGAAATAAAAATAGTAATAATTACATGTTTAATATTAAGTATTTAAATGAATTAGATGCAAGAAAATTATTAAGTGAGAAAAAAATATCAGCATATATTGATTTTAGTAAAGAAGATTTAGTTGTTAATCAAAGTGGGGTAAATGAAACAATTGTTTTAAATGTTATTAATAAAATAAATACGAATAAAAAAATAATAAATGATTTAATACAAGAAAATAATTATTTAGAAATAAATAATTTACTTACAAGTGATATTAAATTAGAAGACACATCTAGTAATAATTTAAGTTATACTATGATAGAATATTATACTTTAATTGCTATGTCAGCTTTGTATGGAGCTTTGATTTCCATGACAATTATTAATTATAAATTACCTAAGATAAAACCATCTGGTTATTTAGTAAGTGTTTCACCTATTAAAAAATCTATTATGATTATAGGAGATTTACTTGCTAGTTTATTAATTCAATTATTAGGTATCATGATACTTTTAATATTCTTAGTCTTAGTTATAAAAGTTGACTTTGGTAATAATACTTTAAAAGTTTTGGAATTATCATTTATCTCATCAATTGCTGGACTTTCTTTTGGTTTATTTATAGGATCATGCTTAAATACGAATGAAAATGCTAAAACAGGTATTTTAATAGCAATTACAATGATTTTTTGCTTCTTATCGGGAATGATGGGTATTACCATGAAATATGTAATAGATAAAAATGTGAGATTTTTAAACTTAATAAATCCTGCTAATATGATAACAGATGGTTTTTATTCTTTATATTATTATAATACCTTAGATAGATTTAATTTTAATATTTTAAGTTTATTAATATTTTCTTTAATTTTAATAGTTTTATCTATTTTAAGTTTGAGGAGGAAATATGACAGTATTTAAAACATTTTTAAAAATAGTAAATAAATATAAAGGAACAATTATTTTATATACTATGATGCTTTTAGTATTTGGAGTTACTAATTTAAATACCAAAGAAACTACTAGTTTTATAGAAACCAAGCCAAGTGTTGTTATAATAGATGAAGATAATAGTAAACTAAGTAATAATTTAGTTAATTATATGAAAAAAAATACAGATTTAAGGGATATTAAAGAAAGTGATATCGATGATGCTTTATTTTTTAGAGATGTTGTATATGTTATTTATATTCCAAAAAATTATCAAGATAAAAGATTAAATCAAGAAGATATTTCTTTAAAAATAAAATCAACTAATACTTATGAAGGTGCTTTAAGTGAAGAAATATTAAAAAGATATTTAGAAAGTGAAAAAGTTTATACTAAAAACTATAATAATATAAATACTATAATATCTAAAATTAATAACAGTTTACAAAGTAGTGTTAATGTTAAAACTGTATCAAAAATAGATACAAAGGAACAATCAAGAATATCTAGGTATTTTAACTTTGCAAGTTATAGTATCATGGCTGTTGTTATTTATATAATTTGTTTAGTTTTAACAAGTTTTAAAGAAAAAAATGTTAATAAAAGAATAATAATAAGTAGTACTAATTATCAAGAACATAATAAATTACTTTTATATTCAAGTTTTGTATATGTATTTTTAATCTGGCTTTTATATAGTATTTTAGGAGTAATAATATTTAAAAATGAAATACTTAATCTAAAAGGAATAATTTATTTAGGAAACACTTTAATATTTTCTTTTGTAGCCTTAACAATTGCTTTATTTATAAGTAGTGTAATAAATAATAAAAATGCTATTAGTGGTATAGTAAATGTTTTTGCTCTTGGACAAGCATTTCTTTGTGGGGCTTTCATTCCAACTGAGTATTTACCAGATACTGTTTTAAAAATTGCTCATATCTTACCAAGTTATTACTATATTAATTCAAATGATATCTTATCTAAAATGGAAGTAGTTAATTTAATAAACTTAAAACCAGTTATATTTAATATTATAATCTTACTTGGTATATCTATTCTATTTATTATTTTAAATAATGTTGTTTCAAGAAAAAAACAAATAGTTGGTTAAAATTAAGAAAAGAATTTGCAAATTTAAAAATATTTGATATAATTTAAGTATAGAAAGGTAAGTGATATATATGAGTATATATGGACAAGAAAACATAGTAAAAGCCTTATACAACTATATATCACGAGAAATTTCTTTGATTAAAAATATAAAAAAATTATTTAAAATTAACATGGTTAGAATATAGATTAATTCTATAATTTTAATCATGTTTTTTAAATGAAGAAAAGGAGTATTCATGAAAGATAACAAGAAAATAATTATAATTACTAGTATTATACTAGGAGTATTAATCTTAACTATTAGTTTAACTTATGCTGTGTTTTCAATGAGTAAAACAGGACAAAATTCAAGCCTTGTAGTAGGTGACGTTTATATGCACTATGCAAATGGTAATAAATCAATTAATTTAGCAAATGTAATGCCAAGTGAAACCTATGATGCAACAAGTTTCTTTGAATTTACAATTGATGGAAAGAACACAACAACTAATAAAGATATCTGGTATGAAATTATTTTAAAACATGGAGATGTTGTATCTGGAAAAACAAGAATAAAAGATAATTTATTAAAATTTACTTTAACAGAAACTAAAAATGGAACGACAACAACTGTATTTGATGGTAGAAGTTATGGAGACTTAACAAATAAAAGAATATGGGTTAATACCATAAGCAAAAATACTACAAGTGAAGTTAGTATTACTTATAGACTTTATATGTGGATATCAAACAATACAGTTATTGGAAATGTTAATCAAGATTACACAACAGATGAGTGGAAGAATATATTTGCTAGTATAAAAGTAGATGTAGCAGGTGACTTTAATGAAAAAATACTAGCAACAGATGAAACATGTTTTACAACAGAAAACATTAAAGAGTATGAATTAAATACTAATATGACAACAGATGAATTAAATAAATGTACAACTTATGTAACTGATTGGGATTCTTGGATTTTTGAAGAAACACCAGAGGCATTTTGTAAAGGAACAGGAACATATAATGGTAGTACTTTTCAATCAATATTAGATGATAATTGGTTTACTAATGATGAATTATCATATTTTGAAAACAACAACATAATTGTTCTATCAGGTTTAGTAGTTAAAATAATCGATTATGATAAAACATGTGGATCTAATGTAGTGATGCCCAATACAATTAATGGTTATCCAGTTAAAATTATAGGATCAGAAAACGGTAAAGGATCATTTGCAAGTAAGAATTTAACTAGTGTAGTAATACCTAGTAGTGTAACAACAATAGATAATAATGCTTTTATGGATAATCAGTTAGATACCGTGATAATATCAAATGGTGTTACAAAAATAGGAAGTAGTGCTTTTAAAAATAATCAATTAACAAGTATTGTAATACCAAATAGCGTAACAACAATAGATAATAATGCTTTTGCAAATAATCAATTAACTACTGTATCATTTACATCTCCATCGAAGTTAGAAAAAATTTATTCTGAAGCATTTCGAAACAATAATATTACATCTGTAACTATACCAGATAGTGTTGATTATCTTTCATGTAGTGCTTTTGATAGTACAGTATCTATTACCAAAAATGATAGTTTAACTTGTGAAAATCCACCACAATAAAACCTAACAGAAGCCTTTTAGGCTTTTTTTCTTTACAATAAAATATATTAATTCTTTAATGAAGATAGACAAACTAAACTATATTACTTATAATAAAATTAATAAAGGAAGAATAACTATGAATAATAAATTTAATTTAACAAGAGAAAAAAATGTTTTTGTTGCTAGACGAAATATAGTAGATTATATTTGGAAAAGTGCTAATCTAGAAGGAATTAAAATTTCTTACCCTCAAACTCAAGTAATTTATAATCAAGGAATAATAAATGGTTTAACCGTTTTAGAAGTAATAACAGCTAATAATTTAAAATATGCTTGGGATTATATTTTAAAAGATAATCTAAGTTATGATTTTAAAGTTTTATGCCATTTACATAAATTAGTATGTGACAAATTAGTTTTAGATGATGATTTAGGTAAACTAAGAACAACTCCGGTTAATATAGGAGGAACATCTTGGAGACCTATGTTTCCAATTGAAAGTCAAATCAAAGAAGAATTAAAAGAGTTGATGGAACAAACAGAAAAAAGCAAAACTGAAATAGCAATAGAAGTTATGTTATGGATTATGAGAAGACAAATGTTTATTGATGGCAATAAAAGAGTAGCGATGTTATTTGCTAATAAAATAATGATAGATAATGGTTGTGGTATTATAACAATATCTGTTGAAAATCAACCTATTTTCTTTGAAAAACTAATTAAATTCTATGAGACAGGAGACAATAAAGATTTAAAAAATTGGATTTATCAAACTAGTATAGATGGAATAAATATTTGAAAATCTCAAAAAAGTAATTGCAAATTTAAGAATATTTGATATAATTTAATTATATTAAAGATAGAAAGGTAAGTGATATTATGAGTATATATGGACAAGAAAATATAGTAAAAACCTTATACAACTATATATATATATATATATATATATCACAGAAATTTCTTTAATCAAAAAAATAAAATTATTAAAAAAAGACATGGTTAGAATATAGAGAATATCTATAATTTTAATCGTGTTTTTATTTGTCCACATAATACGATTTTATTGACAAGAAAATACTTTATAATAAATAAAAACTATGCTAAAATAGGATTATATTAGAATAGAGGGACAAGAGAAAGGAAGTAAAAAATGAAAAATAATAAGAAAACAATTATGATTGTAAGTATTATAATAGGCGTATTAGTTTTAACTATAGGTTTAACTTATTCTATATTTACAATTAGTAAAACTGGTAGTAATTCTAAATTAGTAGTAGGTGATGTTTACATGCATTATAAAGAAACTACTAATTCTATTAACTTAACTAATCAAATGCCACTTGCTGAAAAGTATATTGTTAATCCAAATATGGCAAATCAAACTTATCAAAATGATACCAGAAATGAATTATCTAAATGTGTTGATGTTGTTGAAGGATCACAATTTGATGAAGGTAGTACAGCTGAAACATATTGTAAAGGAACAGGAACAATTAGTGGGACTACTTTTCAAAAATCAATTGATAATGGGGCTGCTGTATCTTATTTTAAAGAATTAAACATAGTAACAAGTGATAATAAAGTTAATCCAGATATGACAAATCAAACATATCAAAAAGATACTAGAAATGAATTGTCTATCTGTGCTGATAGTTTTATGGCAAATGGTGGTCCAAAAGAAGAAGCAATATCATTGTGTAAAGGAAATAGTCTTGATAATGGTTCAACATTACAGCAGGGATATGAACAAGGTTTTTTGGACAATATGAATTTAACTAGTACCTTTATTAAAGAAAATATTTTAACCTTAAATGTAACAACTTTACCATATTTTGAGTTTACAATAGATGGTAAGAATACAACAACAAATAAAGATATTTGGTATGAAATTATTTTAAAACATGGAGATAACTTAACAGGTAAAACCAGAATAAAAGATAATTTATTAAAGTTTACTTTAACTGAAACAAAAGATGGAGTACCTTCAACTATTTTTTCAGGAGAGACTTATAAAGATTTAACTAGTAAAAGAGTATATGTAAATACAATTAATCGAAATACAACAACTGATATTAATATAACTTATAGACTTTATATGTGGATTTCCAATGACACAATGATATGTGCAGGTGATCCTAAAGATAATTGTGATTATTATACAGATAATACTCCAAATTGGAACGATGTATTTGCATCTATTAAAGTAGATGTGGCTGGTGATTTTAATGAAAAATATCTTGAAACTGATGCATCTTGCTTTAATATTAATCAAATTGATAATAATGGTGTAACAGAACTTGAGATAGCAAGTTATGATACTTCTTGTGGAACTGATGTTGTAATACCAAGCAAAATTAATGGTTATAAAGTAACAAGGATTGCAAATTGTCAACCAATATCAGTTTCAAACAATACCAAAGGTGTTATTGGTAATTTGAATTATTATACTAATAAAAATTACGAATTAAAAAATGCTTCATATTATGGATGTGGTTTTTGGGGAGCAAATTTAACGAGTGTAATAATTCCCAATGAAATTACTTATATTGGTTCATATGCTTTTTCTGAAAATCAATTAACAAGTGTTAAGCTATCAAATAATTTGACAACGTTAGGAAATGATGCTTTTTCTGACAATCAATTAGAAAGTGTAACGATACCAGGTAGTTTAGAAGTAATTGAAGATAATGCTTTTTCTGAAAATCAATTAACAAGTGTTAAAATTGAAGAAGGAGTAAAAGAAATAGGTTTTAAAGCATTTCAAAATAACAAAATAACTAGTATTGAAATACCTAATAGTGTAACAACAATAGGTGGTGATGCTTTTGTTAATAATCAATTAACAAGTGTTACTTTTGAAGAACCATCTAAGGTAGAATATATTTATAGTTATGCTTTTAAAAATAATAATATTACATCTGTAACTATTCCTGATAGTGTTACTTATTTTGATTGTGATGCTTTTGATAATACAGTATCTATTAAACCAGATACAAAGACTTGTACTCCTAATTAATAATTATTTTTTAAAAAAGTTATAGAAATATAACTTTTTCTTTTTCCTATCAAATTTTATTATTTTTCTGTAAAAAATTGTTAAATGCTTTATATTTTAAAAAAATATGATATAATAACTTTAGACATTGATAATTAATAGTCAACTAAAGATTTAATGAAAAAATTAAAGAAAGAGAGGAAATTTATGGGATTTATTAAAGCTTTTACAGGTGCCTTAGGTGGTACATTTGCTGATGAATGGAAGGATTTTATTATACCAAGAAGTGATGCAACAGCAACATCAGGTATATTTCATGCTGTAAGAAAGGGAACAGATGCAGGACGTGGTTCTAATACTAAAGGCTCTGAAAATGTTATTACTAATGGAACTAAAATAGTTGTACCAGAAGGAACTGCCTTAATTACTATGCAAGATGGAATGATAACAGGTTGTATTACAGAACCAGGTGGATTTATATATCAAAGTAATGATCCAAATTCTCAATCATTTTTAGCTGGAAATGGACTTGGAACAAGTTTAAAAGCTTCATGGGAAAGATTTAAATTTGGTGGAATTCCTGCAAGTGAACAAATGGCAGTTTATGTTAATTTAAAAGAAATACCAGGTAATAGATTTGGTACTCAATCAGAGATATTTTGGGATGATGCTTTTTTAGGAACTCAAGTCGGAGCTATTACAAGAGGAACATATTCTTTAAAAATAACTGATCCAATTTTATTTGTTAAGAATTTTGTACCTGCTGAATATTTAAGACCAGATAGTCCAGTTTTTGACTTTGCTGATATGGATAACGTTGCTGGAGAACAATTATTTAATGAAGTAGTAGGTAGTTTATCATCTGCATTTTCACTTTATACAAACGATCCAAGTAAGGGAAATCGTATTACTAAAATTCAAAGTGATGGAGTAGGATTTGCAAATAGTTTATCTCAAGCGGTTGAAGAAGCTTATAAATGGAAAAGTGATCGTGGACTTGAAATAGTTAAAGTTGCAATTACAGCTATTGAATATGATGAAGATACTAAAAAACTTCTTAGTGATGTTAAAAAAGCTGATGCATTGTCTGGGGCAAGAGGAAACTCATTTATGCAACAATCCGTTGCTCGTGGACTTGAAGCAGCTGGCAATAATGGTGGATCTGGTATGGCTTTCATGGGTATGGGAGTAAATGCAGCAGGAAGTACTATAGGTGCATTTCAACAACCTGTTGAAAAAAAAGAAGATCCTTATGAAAAATTAACTAAAATGAAACAATTAGTTGATGCGGGTGTTTTAACTCAAGAAGAATTTGATAAAGCTAAAAAAGATTTATTAGGTCTATAATGAATAAAGATGAAACTAAGGAAGAATTAGAAAATGTTTCTAATTCTTCTATTTTAGAAAAAGTTATAAATACTGAAAACGGTTTACAAGATGGTCAAAACAAATGTCCTAAATGTGGGGCAACTGATATATCTTTAAACTCTAAAACTGGTAAACTTCGTTGTAATTTTTGTCGTCATGAATTTGATCCTATTATGCTTAAAAGCATGGGAAAAGATATTAGTAAAATTAAAGGAAAAGTAATTGGGAGTGGAGCAACAAAAATAAATAAAGATAGTAAAGATATATTAACTTTAAAATGTTCTAGTTGTGGAGCTGAAGTTGTTGTTGATACAAGTCAAGCCCTAACATCAAGATGCCACTGGTGTCGTAATACTTTATCAATAAATGAACAAATTCCAAATGGTAGTGTTCCTGATACGGTTTTACCTTTTAAAATTACTAAAAATGAGGCTAGAAATGAAATAGAAAAATTCGTTTTTAAAAGAAAATTCTTTGCTAACACGAACTTTAGAAAAGAATTTACAACTGAAAATATCATGGGAGTTTATTTACCATATATGATAGTTGATGTAAATTCTCATGCTAAACTAATAGGACAAGGAGAACATAAAGTTAGAACTTATACAGAAAAAGTAGGTGATAGAGATGAAACCTATTATGATGCTGATTTATATGATGTTTCAAGGGAATTCGATCTTACAATTGAAGGTTTAACTGTAGAAAGCAGTAAAGATAAATTAAATAAAGAAGCATCTGATCGAACTAATAATATAATAAATGCTATTATGCCATTTGATACTGAGAATTGTTTAGAATGGAATGCTAATTATTTAAAAGATTATACATCAGAAAAACGTGATACTGATATTAATGATTTAGATAATTTAGTTAAAGTCCAAGCCAAAGATATTGCTAAATTTTCAGCTAATAAATCAGTTGAATTCTATGATCGAGGGGTTAGATGGGACAATCAAGATTTAAATGTTATAGGTGAACAATGGAAATCAGCTTATTTACCAGTTTGGCTTTATAGTTATCATGAAAGTGATAAAAATCTTCTTCATTATGTTTGTGTAAATGCTAGAACTAAAAAAACTATGGGAAGTGTTCCCATTAATAAAGTTAAATTATTAATTATTTCTCTTCTTATAGAAATTCTTGGTATAATTTTAATGTTTGTTTTAAAAGATGACGATAATATGTGGCCTTATCTTTTTCTTACTAGTGGTTTTATTTATTATTTCATCATTTATAATCGTTATAGAAATTCTTCAGCAAGACATAGATATGAAACTGATACTAAAACTAATTTAACTAATCTAGTAAAAAGTGATAATTTAGTAAGACATAAAACAAGATTAACTAATTCTTTTATGACAGGTGCTAACAATAAAACTTTAGAAGAAACTAAAACTAATATTATAGATGAAATAAATAAAAAAATAGGTGAATAAAAAAATATTCATCTTTTTTGACAAATCTAGTAAACTGTAGTATAATATGGGAAAATTTTTAGGGGGTTATTATGAGCGAAGAAATGAAAAAAAACTATACCGAATTTATTAATGCAATTAAAAAGAAATTAGATGAAGATAGTAATATATCTATGGATACTTATAATTCTTATTTTGAAATTTTAAAAATTGCTATTTTAGAAAACTTTATTGAAAGACCATATGAATATGTTTTATCTTTACAAAAATCATATAATAAAAAAGTTAATAAGCAAGATGAAATGTCTTTAAAAATAGAAGATTTATTAAAAAAAGCCTCTTATTTAGAAGCTCTAAATGTATTTATTATGGCAAGTGATTGTAATTTATCTTGTATTTCTTATATGCTTTATAAAGCCTCTTATGAATTAATTAATAAAGATTTAATTCATACATCTGATACTATAAAAGAAAATATTATGAATTACTTATTACATGTTTCTGTTAATACTACTAATGATTATCAAGATGAAATAGTTAATAAAATAAAAAAAGAAATTAGTAGGGAATTAACTAGTAAAAGAAGATGATGAAAATTCATCTTTTTTCATGTTTTCTTTTCTTTAAAAATATGATATGATTATTAAGACTAAGTCATTTAAAAGTCACTTTAAATGATTATAATTATATTAAGGATGATGTTATGAAAACCAATAATGTTTTAAAAAAGAGTTTATTAAGTAGTGTTTTATTTATTATCTTAGTTGTTATAGTATTTTATTTTATCTTTAGAGATTTAGCTTTTAAAGATATCTTAGTTCTATTTAGACAAGCTAATAAGTTTTATCTTTTATTAGGAGTACTAGTCATGTTTTCCTATAACATATTAGAAGCTTTGAATTTAAAAATTATTTTAACTTCTCTTGGGGATAAACCGAGGTTTCTAGATTGTTATAAATATGCCATTGGTTCATTTTTTACAGCTTCAATTACTCCGTCTTCATCTGGGGGAGATCCGATGGCTCTTTATTTGATGTCTAAAGATAAACTTTCAGTTAGCCATTCAGCTATTACTTTACTTACTAAATTATTAGTTTATCAAATGGTTATAATTATACTAGCAACCACTAGTTTTATTATTTCTTTTAAACAAATTGTCGCTTTACTAGGTAATATGAAATTTTTAGTTTTTCTAGGTTTAACTTTAAATATTTTGGTCTTTACTCTTTATTTCTTAGCTATTTTCTTTAAGCAAATATTAATTTATTTAGTAGAAATTCTTTGTAAATTATTAAATAAATTACATTACAAGAAAACAGATACTTTAAAAGAAAAAATAAACTTACAAGTAGAAGAATATTCAAGAGCTGCTAATATTTTAAAAACTAATAAACAAATATTTATTAAAACTATTTTAACTACTTTAATTCAAGTTCTTTTATTATTTACAATTCCTTATTTAGTTTATTTAGCTTTCAATTTAGAAGGAGCTTCTTTATT
This sequence comes from uncultured Bacilli bacterium, assembly GCA_934153655.1. GTDB lineage: Bacteria > Bacillota_I > Bacilli_A > RF39 > UBA660 > RUG591. Next base: position 17,370 of record CAKPFH010000007.1, on the reverse strand, counting down.
TAAATTTATTACAACGCAAGCTATTTTATATGTATCAGTTTCAGCTTTACCATTTCCAGGAGCTGTTGGTATAAGTGAAGCCGTTTTCATGAAACTATATAAAACTTTATTTAATCCAGCTATTCTTGGAAGTGCTATGTTTATAACCAGATTTATTAATTTCTACTTATTTGTTATTATAACTGGTATCTTATTAGCAATTTTTATAACGCATGATAATTTTAAAAAGACAAAATGAGACTTAAACGTTTCATTTTTTTATATAATAGAAAAGTCATACCGAAAATTATAAAAAATATATAATTAAAATTCAGATGATAAAGTTATTTTTAAATTAAAAAAATATTTCTAAATTCGTAAAAAAGTATTGCTAACCATCAGAGAACATGGTATCATTGGAACAAAAGGGTGGTGACATTGATGTACAAGGCATATAAATTTAGAATTTACCCAAATGATAAACAAAAGATTTTCATTAATAAAACCTTTGGTTAGTCAAATATGTTGTAGATGTTTAAATAGAAATAATGAATATAAAGATTTAACCAAGAGAGAGTATCAATGTATAAAATGTGGTCAAGAAATAGATAGAGATTTAAATGCAAATATAAATATTATGTTTGAAGGATTAAAGTTATATATGGAAAATTTAGTAAGATGTTAAAAAAAACTAGGACGAACAAGATTTCTTAAGGTTTAAGAAAAAAATACGGTAGCGACTATCGGAATTTAAGTCTGTGGAGAAGATTTATTTAATCTCTATGAAGCAGAAATCACATCACCGTGAGGTGATGTAAGCAAACTTATTTGCTTTTGTCCTAAATTAATGTATACTTAAAAAGAGGTGCTTATGCTAGATAATATTTTAAATAGAACTTTATTAATTGTACCTAATAATTTAAAGAATTATATTTTAGAAACTATTAATAAAGAAAATAAATTAATAAATATAAAAGTCATGACAATAAAGGAATTTTCAGATGCTTATTTTTTTTCTTATACTAAAGAAACTATTCATTTCTTAGTTAATAAATATAATATAAGTGTTGAAAATGCAATATTATTTTTAGATAACATGAAGTATGTTTTAAATTTAAAAAATACAAGTAATAATATTATTTATTTACAAGAATTATATCAAGACTTAGTTAATAATAATTTATTAGTCTTTGATTTAATGTTTAAACCTTATTTAGAAAATATAGATATTATTATTCTATCTAAAGATAATATAGAACCTTTTTATTTAAATATTTTAGCTAAATATAATCCAACTTATTATGATTTAGAATTACCTAAGAGGAATAAAAGTATTCCAACTTATAAATTTAAAAGTTTAGAAGAAGAGGTTAGTTTTCTTTTTAATGAAATTAGTTCTTTAATTAAAAAAGGAATTAGTCCAAGTAATATTAAAATTATGAATGCTACAAGTGAATATACAAATATTATTAAAAGATTTAGTAATTTATATAAAATAAAAGTAAGTGATTTTTCAAGAGTTAGTATTTATGGAACTAAGGTTGTTAAAGAAATACTTAATTTAGTTAAAGAAAATAAAACTAGAGAAGACATTTTGTTATATTTAGAAAATTATAAAGAAAGTGATATTTATAATAAAATATTTAATATTTTATGTGATTATTATTTTACTAATGATTTAAGTTCTTGTTATGAAGAATTATGTAATGATTTTAAAAATACTTATTTAACCAAACCTATATATAATGATTTAATAGAAGTATTAAATGTTAAACCAGTAAGCTCTGATTATTATATTTATTTAATCGGTTTTAATTTAGAAAATATTCCTACTACTTATAAAGATATTAGTTATTTGAATGATAGTTTAAAAAAAGAAATAGGTTTATTTACTAGTATACAAGCTAATAAGTTAGAAAGATGTAATCTAAAAAAAATAATTAATAGTTTTTCTAATTTAGTTATTACTTATAAAGAAACTGATCCTTATAAAAGTTATTATCCAAGTAGTTTATTAGAAGAGTTAGATATAACTTATTATGATACTTTAAATATTAATACAACTTCTAATTTATATAATAAAATTAAATTAGCTTCTAATTTAGATTTAATGCTTAAATACGGGACTAAAACTAATGATACTAGTATTTTATATAATACTTATCAAGATATTAATTATTCAAGTTATGATAATAAATTTACAGGTTTAGAAAATTTTAATCTTGAAAAACTTAGTTTATCTTATACTTCACTTAATAATTTTTATTATTGTTCTTTTCGTTTTTATATTGATAATATTTTAAAACTTAATATTTATGAAGATACTTTTAAAATATTTATAGGTAATTTATTTCATTTTATCTTATCTAAGATTTATTTACCTGATTTTGATTTTGAAACTTTATTTACAGAGTATTTAAATACTAGAACTTTTTCTTCTAAAGAACTATTTTATTTAAGTATTTTAAAAGAAGAACTTAAAGATTTAATCAAGGTTATATTAGATAGTAAAATGTTAACTGGTCTTGATAAAGTAAAATTAGAACAAGAGATTAAACTTAAATTTGGTTTAGATACTTTTAAAGGTATAATTGATAAAATCATGTATAAAGAAAAAGATAATAATACATATATTAGTTTAATTGATTATAAAACTGGTAATCCAAGTCTTGATATGTCTAATTTGCAATATGGAATTGATATGCAATTACCAATCTATGTTTATTTAGTTAAGAAAAGTAAGATGTTTGTAAATCCTCAAATAATTGGTTTTTATTTTCAAAAGATTTTACATGAAAAATTAAGTTATGATTCTAAGAAAACTTTTACTGAAGCAAATCTTGATAATTTAAAATTAATGGGTTATTCAATTAATGATCCGTATTTAGTTTCGATGTTTGATTCTAGTTATGAAAATAGTCAAATGATAAAAGGAATGAAAATAACTAGTAAAGGATTTGCTTATTACTCTAAAGTATTATCAGAGGATGCTATTAATAATTTAGTTGATATAGTTGATTTAAAAATTCAAGAAGCATTTAAAAGTATCAAAGAAGGTGAGTTTAATATTAATCCTAAAGTAATAAAGGGAGAAAATATAGGTTGTAGTTTTTGTTCCTATAAAGACCTTTGTTTTAAAACAGGAAAAGACTTAGTTTATTTAGAAGGAAATGATGATTTATCATATTTAGAAGGAGGAGAAAATGCCTAACTGGACCAAAGAACAATTGTTAGCAATTACAACAAGTGGAAAAAATATCATTGTCTCAGCTGGAGCTGGATCTGGGAAAACTGCTGTTTTAACTGAAAGAGTTATTCAAAAGTTAAAAAATGGAGAAAGTGTTGATAAACTTTTAATTTTAACTTTTACCAATGCAGCTGCTAAAGAGATGAAAGATAGAATTCGTCATGCTATTATGGAAAATAATTTAGTAAGTGAACTTGATAAAATAGATTCTAGTTATATAACAACATTTGATTCTTTTTCCTTATCAGTTGTTAAAAAATATCATTATTTATTAAATATAAATTCCAATGTTAAAATAGCTGATTCTTTAATTTTAAAACATGAACTTGAGAATATTCTTGATAATATATTTGCTAATTTATATGATGATAACAATCCTTTATTTTTAAAATTAATTAAAGATTTCACCATAAGAGATGATAAAAGTATTAAGAATTATCTTCTTACTATGTATAATAAAATAAGTTTAAAATATGATATGCAAGAATACTTAGATAATTATTTTTCTAATAACTATGATGATATTTATTTAGATAAAAGAATTGAAGAATATGAAAGTATTTTAAAATCTAATATTTCAAAAATTGAAGAAAAACTTAATACTTTATCTTTAATGGTAGACGGAGACTTTTATAATTTATTTCTAGAAACTTTAACTCCTTTATTAAATAGTAATACCTATGATGACATTAAAAATAGTTTAGATATATCTCTTCCAAGACTTAAAAAAGGCATGGATGTGGTTAAACCTTTAAAAGAAGATATTACTAGTTTAATTACCAATTTAAAAAAATTAACCGTATATGAGTCTCGTTTATATTTAAAAACAAGTATTTTAAATACTAAAGATTATGTTTTAGTTTTAATTAATATTATTAAAGAGCTAGATAAAAAGTATCAAGAATATAAAAGTAAAAATAATTTATATGACTTCTTAGATATTAGTAAAATGGCAATTTCAGTTGTTAAAGAAAATAAAAAAGTCCAAGAAGAATTAACTAATTCTTTCCATGAAATCTTAGTTGATGAATATCAAGATACCAGTGATTTACAAGAATTATTTATTTCTTTAATTAGTAATAACAATGTTTATATGGTAGGTGATATTAAACAATCAATTTATCGTTTTCGAAATGCTAATCCAAATTTATTTAAAGAAAAATATGTTTCTTATCAAGAAGGGGTTAAAGGTATAAAAATAGATTTAGTTAAAAACTTTAGATCACGTGAGGAAACCTTAGATAATATTAACTATGTTTTTAATTATATAATGGATTTAGATTTAGGAGGAGCTAATTATAAAGAAACGCATCAAATGGTCTTTGGTAATACTTTATACTCTGAATATAAAGAACCAAATCAAGATAATAACTTTGAACTTTTAAATTATGAACCAACTAAAGAATATACAAAAGATGAAGTAGAAGCTTTTATTGTTTTAAATGATATAATAACAAAAATTAATAATAATTATCAAGTATATGATAAAAAGTTAAAATCTCTAAGAACTGTTAAAAATGATGACTTTGTTATTTTAATTGATAAATCAACTAGTTTTTCTTTATATAAAAAAATATTTGAATATAAAAAGATTCCTTTAACTATTTTAAAAGATGAAGATATCTCGGATACAGATGATTTATATATTTTAAAAAATATCTTAGTAAGCCTTGCTAATTTTACTAACAAAACTAGTACTAGTTTTAAATATGCTTATTTATCTCTTGGAAGAAGTTATTTATTTAACTTAGAAGATAAAGTTTTATACCAAGATTTAAAAACAAATACTTATCAAGATATAATAATTACTAAACTTACTAAACTTTATAAAATATTAGATTATACACCTATACCAGACTTAATTGATAAAATCTTAGAAGAATTTAATTTCTTAGAAAAATTAATAACAATTAGTAATATAAATGAATCTATTATAAGATTTGATTATTTAAAAAACTTAAGTTTAGATTTAAATGATTTAGGTTATACTTATCAAGACTTTTTAATTTATTTAGAGAAAATGATTGAAAATAAAGAAAGTATTAAATATTCTTTAAATAAAGAAATCAATAATAGTGTTAAAATCATGACTATTCATAAAAGTAAAGGACTAGAATTTCCTATTTGTTACTATACCGGTTTAACAAATAAATTTAATACAAGAGATTTAAAAGAAAGATTTATCTATGATGATACTTTAGGTTTTATAACTCCAATTTTATATGATAATAGATTTTTAAATACGATTTTACATACTTTATATAAGAATAATTATTTAAAAGAAGATATAAGTGAGAGAATAAGACTTTTATATGTTGCTATGACAAGAGCTAAAGAAAAAATGATTTTGATAACGTCTTTAAAAGAAGATGAAGTTGATAATAATGATTTAGTAGATATTGATATTAGACTTAAATATAATTCATTTGCTAGTATTTTAAATTCTATTTCCGATAAATTATTAAAGTTTACTAAGAATATTGATTTAAATACTTTAAATTTAACTAAAGATTACTTAGTATTTAATACTAACAACTTATTCTCTGGAATTAATAAAACTAAAGAAACTATAAATGTATCTGAATTAAATCTCGATTATCAAGAATTAAAAAAAGAAAGATATTCTAAAACTAATCATGAATTAATAACTAAAGAAATGAAAGAAAAACTAGAATTTGGTTCATATTTACATTATCTACTTGAAATAACTGATTTTAAAAAGAAAGATTTAACTAATATTCCAATAAATTATCAAAAGTATTTTAAAAAATTATTTGAATCAAAATTACTTGAAGATCTAACTAATACAACTATTTATAAAGAATATGAATTTATTTATAATAATAACCATGGAATAATAGATTTAATGATAGAACATGATACTTATATAGATATAATAGATTATAAATTAAAAAATATAGATGATATTAACTACCATGAACAATTACTAGGTTATAAAGAATATATAAAAACAAAAACTAAAAAAGATATAAATATATATTTATATGCAATTATAACTGGAGAATATGAGCATCTAAAATAATTATTCTTCAATTAACTTATCAATACTTACAAGATTATAATTTAAATTACTAATACTTTTAAGTAAAATATTAAATTCATCTAAATTAGAATTAAGATAAAACATAAATATCTTACCATTTTCTAAATTATTATAAACATTATAATAATAATCATGAGTTATAATATTAGGTATAATAGTATATAAATTATAATAAGAACAAATATTTAAATTATTAATATTAGTTTCATAACAATAATTAATTCTTTTGTTTTTAATTAAATTACCTTGATAAATAATAATATTATTAGTAATACTATTTAAATAATTTAAATTATCAAGAAGAAAATATTTATTAATAATAAAACTTATATTAGTATTTTTATAGTACTTGACTATTTCTAAGTTATTAGTACTTATAATAATACTAATATTTTTTTTGCTTAAATTACCATTTATAATATATTTATCTATGTTATTAGTTAAAGAAATACTTGGTTTAACTTTATCTATTATTAAAGAAGAGGGATCAAATTTTTTAATTTTTTTAAGTTTTTGATAACTAGCATTTATATTTAATTTAGTACCACTTATACCTGGTATAATTGTCTTATTAGTAATAATAGCGTTTATTGGTTCTTTATAGTATTTATCTTGATTACTTTTAATTTCTTGCATTAAAGGATCTTTATTTTTTAAAAAGTTTTTAACTATATTAGCATAGTAAAAACTAAATATTAAAAGAATTATAGTAAATAAAAAATTAAATATCTTTTTCATATTTAATTTTATTCTTTAAAGTAAAAAAAAGAAGATATTATAAACTAACATCTTTCATATCTTTTCTATATTTTTTAGCTTCACGAGTAGTTACTTTTACTTTAGTACCATTTTCTAAGGTTACGTTTTGTAAATTTAACTTTTGCATATGTCTTGTAGCATTACAAGCATGACTTCTTCTATTACCAAACATTGGTTTTTTAGCTGTAGCTTTAATAGCCATAATCTCACTCCTTCTTTTAATTAATATCTCAACGTTTATTAACTTTATCATAAAATACTAGTAAAGTCAAATAAAATAAAGTAAATTTTAAAAAAAACTTTATTAATTTGAAATAATATTATATAATATTAATGTTTTGGAGGGAATATGTTAACAGAAAAAGAAGTATTGCATGTTTTAGATTTAGCAAGATTAGATGCAAGTTTTGAAGAAATTAAAAAGTATCAAGTAGAACTTTTCAAAATGATTGAAAGTATTGATAAGATAAAAGATATAAAAGATTATGATAGTGATTTAATGATAGCACCTTGGACAAGTAATTGTAAATTAAGGGAAAATGATAGTATTAAAATAGATAAGTGTGATGTGTTAAGTCAAGTTCCAGATAAAAAAGGTAATTTTATTGCTGTTTCAGTTGAGGTGTTAAAAGATGAGTAAGTATTTAAATTTAAATATAAAAGAAATTCATGAGTTATTAATTAGTAAAAAGATTAAACCAATTGATTTAGTTGAAGAAGCTTTTGAAGTATTAGATAATAATAAATTAAATGCTTTTATTACAGTTGATTATGAAGGTGCTAGAAAAAGGGCAATTGAACTTGAAAATATAGAAATTGATAAGAATAATTTATTATTTGGTATACCAATTGCTATTAAAGATAATATCATGGTTAAAGATTTAAGATGTACTTGTGCTAGTCATATTTTAGAAAATTTTGTAAGTATCTATGATGCAAGCGTTATTAAACTTATTAAAGAAAATAACATGATTATTATTGGTAAAACTAATATGGATGAGTTTGCTATGGGATCAACTAGTGAAACAAGTTATTTTGGTCCACCTATTAATCCTTGGAATAAAGATAAAGTTCCAGGTGGATCAAGTGGAGGATCTGCTGTTTCAGTTGCCTCAGGTATTACCCCTTTAGCTCTTGGAAGTGATACAGGAGGATCAATTAGACAACCAGCATCTTTTACGGGAATTGTTGGTATGAAGCCAACTTATGGAAGAGTTTCAAGATTTGGTCTTGTTGCTTTTGCCTCAAGTCTTGATCAAATAGGACCAATGACAAGAAATGTTTATGAAAATGCTCTTTTATTAAATATAATTTCTAAGTATGATGAGAAAGACTTAACTAGTTTTGAAACTAAAGAAGATTTTACAAGATTAATCGGAGAAGACATTAAAGGAATGAAAATTGCTATTCCTAATTACTTTGTTAGTGATGTAGTTTCTGAAAAAGTAGTAGAAAGAATAAAAAAAATAGTTAAGTTCTTAGAAGAAAAAGGTTGTAGTGTTTCCTATGTTGATATTGATAACATTGATAAAGCTGTTATTTTATATCAAATAATTGCTATGGGAGAAGCAAGTAGTAATTTAGCTAGATTTGATGGAATTAGATATGGTTTAAAAGAAGATGCTAAAACTTTAGAAGAGTTATACAAGAAAACAAGAAGTAAAGGATTTGGTAAGGAAGTTAAAAGAAGAATAATGGTTGGTTCTTATATTTTATCAGGTGAAAATGCTAAGATTTATTATAATAAAGCTTTGGAAATAAGAGATGATTTAAAGAAAAGTTTTGATAATATTTTCAAAGAATATGATTTAATTATTGGACCAGCTAGCTCAAGAGTTGCTTATGATTTAAATTTAAATAATGATGATCCTTTAAAATGCTTCATGGACGATATCTTAGTAATGCATGCTAATATGGGAGGATTTCCAAGTTTATCACTTCCGGTTGGTTTAATTGATAAAATGCCAATTGGAATGCAAATAATGGGAAAACAATTTGATGAAGCTTTAATTTATAAATTAGCAAGCTTTATTGAAAAAGAATTTAGGGAAGGAGAATAAAAATGGATTATAAAAAAACAATAGGAATTGAGGTTCACTGTGAACTTAAAACTAAAGAAAAATTATTTTCTCCAGCAAGTAATAACTATGGTTCTCTTGCTAATTCTAATGTTAATATCATTGATTTAGGTTATCCTGGAACGCTTCCTACGTTAAATAAAGAAGCCATTTTACTAGCAATCCAGGCATGTCATGTCCTAAATTGTAAAATTAGAAAAGTTCAACACTTTGATAGAAAAAATTACTTTTACCCAGATAATCCTAAGAATTTTCAAATAACTGAAGAAAGAACTCCAATTGGGTATGACGGGTATGTAGAAATTCAAGATGAGGGAATAACTAAAAGAATTGAAATACTAGAACTTCATATCGAAGAAGATACCTCAAAAAGTATTCATTCTAAAGAAAAAACCCTTTTAGATTTTAACCGTGCTGGGGTACCTTTAATTGAAATAGTAACCAAACCTTGTATTCATACTGCTAAAGAAGCAACTTTATATCTTGAGGCTTTAAGAGAACTTTTATTGTATGCAGGTGTTAGTGATTGTAAAATAGAAGAAGGTTCCATGAGATGTGATGCTAATATTTCAATTAGTAAAACAGAGAAATTAGGAACTAAAGTTGAAATTAAAAACATAGGTTCTATTACTAATGTTGGTCTTGCCATTGATTATGAGGGAGAAAGACAACAAGAATTGCTTGATAAGGGAGAAACTTTAAAAGAAGAAACTAGAAGATATGATGCAACTAAGAATAAAACTATTCTAATGCGTGTTAAAGAAACAGGAAATGATTATAGATACTTCCCAGAACCTGATATTCCTTATTTAGTTTTAACTGATGAAATTATAGAAAATGCTATTAAAGAAATTCCAACCATGGCAAATACAAGAAGAGAAAAATATTTAAATGCTGGGATAAGTTTATTAAATGCTAATAAATTAATTGCTAACAAAGAATTATCAGATTACTTAGAAAAATTCAAGAATATTAATTTAAAAACAGCATCTAATTTATTACTAGGTGATATTCAGGCTTATTTAAATAAAACTAATAAAAAAATAATTGATACAAATTTAACAAATGATAAATTTATAACTTTAATCAATTATTTAGATGAAGGTAAAATTAGTCATAAAAACTTTAAAGATATAATAGAAGAGGTAATGGGGGCAACTGATACAATTGATACTATTCTAGATAATAAAGGTATAAAAAATGTTGTTGATAATTCCTTAGTTGTAACAATAATTGATAAAGTAATAAATAATAATTTAAATGTTGTCAATGACTATAAAAATGGAAACGATAGATCTTTAAAATTTTTAATGGGACAAGTCATGAAAGAAAGTAAAGGTTCTGTTAATCCTAAAATAGCAAATGATTTATTAATTGAAAAGTTAAAGAAATAAAACTCTTTAGCTTTTTTATTTGTTTTCATGTTGCAAACTAACGCATTTTTTTAATTTTTTGCGTTAGTTTGCAACATTTAACATAAAAAAAGAAGTTGAAAAATGTCCAAATAAGTAAATAAAATGAAAAAAATCAGCATATTTTCAAAAAAATCAATTTTAACCGTATATATTCTATACGGAAGGGAGGAACTATGAAAAAATATCTGATTTTTTTATCACTAAGAATTTAGAAAAACAAATATTAAAAGCATATTAAATAGTTTAACATCTTCCAAATTGACAAAACTAATGAAAAATGATATAATTTCATTAACTTTGTCAAGGAGGAGTTTTTATGGAAAAAGTAATAAATGAATTTAAGGAAGATAATATAGAAAAGATTAAAACGATTATGGAACAAAATAATGGGTATATCACATCAAAAGAACTATCTAATCTTGTAATACATAGAATGTATCTTAATATTATGAAAAAGAAAGATATGATTGAAAGAGTAGGTAATGGTATTTATATTGATCCTAATAAAATTGAAGATAGTTATTTTATTCTTAACTTAGAACTTCCTAATATAGTTTATTCTCATATGACAGCTCTTTATTTTCATGGACTTTCTATTAAAGCTCCAAATGATAAATACGATATAACAGTACCAAATAATTATTTTAACTATAAACTAAAAAATCATAATGTTTTTTATGTTGATAAAAAAATATATGAACTTGGACTTACTAAAGTTATAACACCAATGGGAAATATGGTAAAAGTTTATGATATAGAAAGATGTATCTGTGATATTATTCGTTCTAAAAATAGAATGGATTTTGAACATGTTAAATATAGTATAAAAGCATATCTTAAAAGAAAAGATAAAGATTTAGTTAAACTATCATATTATGCAAGTCAAATGGGAATTAAAGATGAATTAATGAATTATTTGGAGGTATTTTATGAATAGTAGAAGTTTAAAAGATAAAATAAAAAATATATCTAAGCAAAGAAATGTTGATTTTAACACGTTGCTTAGATTTTATATGTATGATAGATTTATAGAAAGACTATCAGTTAGTAAATATAAAGATAATTTTATTTTAAAAGGAGGATTTTATTTAAGTACTTTATTCGGAGTAGAAAATAGAACTACTATGGATATAGATACAGCTTTAAAAAATACAAATTTTGAAGAAAAAACAATAGTTAAAATAATTAAAGAAATAATATCTATAAAATTAGAAGATAATTCTATAGTTAGTTATTTTGGAATTTCACCAATAAGAGATGAAGATGAATATGGTGGATTTAGAGTAGATATCATGGTAGAACTTGAAAGTATTAAAGAAAAATTTCATATTGATATAGCAACAGGTGATCCAATAACACCAAAAGAGATAATATATAAATATAAACCTATTTTAAATGATAACTATATTAGTTTATGGGCTTATAATATTGAAACAGTATTAGCAGAAAAATTAGAAACAATTTTTAACAGAATGGAATTAAATGGTAGAATGAGAGATTTCTATGATATATATCTAATTTATATAAAAGATTGGAATAATATTAATTTAGATCATTTTAGAAAAGCAATAGTTAAAACATTTACTAAAAGAAATTCAAGTTTAAACTTATTAGAACCTTTAACTAATATCAAAGATAGTGATTTATTAAAAAATAAATGGAATATTTATAAAAGAAAATATGAGTATGCAAAAGATATAGAATTTGAACAAATATTAGATTGTTTAGAAAAAATAATAGAACAAGTTGAATTAGTAGTTGTTAATAGTTAAAAGATTATAGTAAAGTTAAATATTATAAAAACAATTACACTGAAAATTTATTTAATTTCAGTGTAATTGTCAAAAAAATATATTAACGATTTAATAATACTTAACTATATTATTACCAACAGTTAAAGAATATTCTCCATAATAATAAGGAGCTATTTGATACCTTTCAAAATAGAAAGTAAAACCATTTTTACTAATAGTAAATTTACTAAAATTATTAATATTAGGTTTAGTTCCTTCATATAACATATCTAAAATATTATTAAAAGCTGATTTCTTTTTAAAATAAGATCTACTTATATTAGATAAATCATATAATAAATTATTATTATTTTTAACTAAATCATTTATAGTTATAAATTCATTAGTTTTAATATTATAATTTATAGTTTCTATATAATAATTAGGATGAGCTCCTCCTGAAAAATAAGATATATTAAAGATAATAGAAATAAAATCTTTATAATAATAATCTTTATAAGTTATATATAAATAATAACCTATATTCATATTTAAAATATTGTTTTTAAAATCTACTTCGTATTTATTAATAATATTATTTATTGCTATATTTAAATCTTTATAATTAGTATTTGGATATTTAATTCTTATATCATATTCTTTTTTTATATTATCATCTCCTATACTATATTTATTAAATATTAAAATTAAACTTAATAAAAAAATAATTACATATAATAAAATTAATTTCATTACTAATTATATGTAATTATTTTTCTAATTATTAACTTTTATATCTTCTTTTATATAACTAAATAATTCCACAGGATTAGTATTTAAATATAAACAAAATTTTTCTATATATTTAAAAGAAATAGATGTTGTTTTACCATAGATAATTCTATTTAAATTACGTGATGTTATATTCATTTTATTACATAACCAATACTTAGTTCTATTATTCTTTTTTAATAACTCCTCTATATTTATTTTAATCATATTTTACCACCTCAATAAAAGTGTAAAAGAATAAAAAAATAAAAATAAGATACTTGTATTACCTCCATTAATATGATATTATTATTAAGTAATAATCGATAGTAATTAATATAGGAGGAGTAAGAATGAAAAATAAAAAAATATTAATTATAATAAGTGTACTAGTCTTAATAAGCTTTATTTTTGGTTTAACATTTGCAGCTTATACTTATAATAAAACTGGTAAAACTTCTAAACTTATAGTAGGTGATATTTATATGCATTATAAAGAAAGCAATGAAGCTATTTTAACAACAGCAGAAGACACCTCAAGATTTTATCTTGATGGAGCTTTAGCTAATAGTATTATGAAAAATCAAAGTTATACAAGTGATACAAGAAATGAATTATCAAAGTGTATGGATTATTTTAAGTATTTTACTTTTGATAATGGTTCAACAAATGAAACTTTTTGCAAAGGGACAGGAACATATAAGGGTAAGACTTTACAAGAAATGATTAATAGTGGTTCATATTATTTTAGTTATTTATATGATGCTGGTATTATTGATGATAATAATACAGTTAATTCTAATATGGCAAATCAAAGTTATACAAGTGATACAAGAAATGAACTATCTAAATGTGCTGATATTAGTTATGGTTACTATGATATTAGTATAGCATATTCACCACCATCTCAACAGTCAAATCCGAATAAATTTAATCACGAAAACAATAATGTTAAATTCATGAGCATAGAACAAATAAATTCTACTGCTTCAAGTTATACAAGAAATAATTTTATAGGTTTATGTCGAGGAACAGAAACTATTTATGATAATGATTTAATTGGTTTTATTGATAATAATACTATTAGAAATGATTTAAAAAATTTAAATATTATAACTCAATATAGTGGTATTTTATCAAGTTTAGAAACAGGTAATCTTACTTTAAATGAAAATATTAAAAATCAAACATATCAAGAAGATACAAGAAATGAAGTAACTTTATGTGCTAATTATTTTTATAATAAATACGAAACTGGTGGTATAGCATATATAGAAACAAATATTAGTAATTACTTTAAAAATAACAATGCTAAGTTTATGATAGGAATAGCAAATAATTATACTTTAAGTGATTATACAGAATATTGTAAAGGTAATATGACAATTGGAGATTATAATTTTCAAGATGCTTTGACTAATAATAAATTTAAAGGAACTGATTTAACTTATCTTACAAGTAAAAATATAATTTCTAAATCTGGTGATACTTATACTATTAATTCAAATATAGCAAATCAAGAATATCAAGAAGATACAAGGAATGAACTATCTAAATGCATGAATTTTTTTGAAAATCATATAGATGATGGTTCAACAGGTGAAACTTTTTGTAAAGGAACAGGAACACTGGATGGAATGAGTATTTATAGAAATCTTGCAACTTGTAATTCTTCAGGTGGAGGATCTTATTCAAATAATGATAATGATAATACTTTTGCTTTACCCTTAGCTGCAGCACCATCAGGGTTTAGAACAGAAGAATGCAATTATTTATATAACAATAATATTGCAGTTTCAGAAAAAGAGCAATTACCTTATTTTGAATTTACCATAGATGGTAAAAATACAAGTAATAAAGATATTGTCTATAATGTTAAATTAATTCATGGAGAGATTGTTAGTAGTAAAAGTGAAAATAATAGAATAAGTGATAAATTTTTAATATTTAAACTTGTTGAAGTAGTAGATGGTAATGAAGTAGAACTTATTAATAATAAATCATTTACAACTATAAATAATACTATTTTATATAGTGATAAAGTGTTAAAAAATACTAATACAGAAATTAATCATACATATAGATTGTATATGATAGTAGATCCTAACTTAATAGTTGGTAATACAGATAGATCAGATTATAGTTTTAATGACTATGCTAATTTATTTGCAAGTATTAAAGTAAATGTAGATGGGGATTATGAATAGGTGATAGCATGAAAGATAATAAAAAGAAAAAAGTAATAATATTAATTATTATATTTACAATTATTTTATTTCTAGGGGCAACCTATGCTATTGTAGTTGATTATTTAAGTAAAACTGGTAAAAATTCTTCCTTAGTAGTAGGAGATATTTATATGCACTATAACGAAGGAAATAAACAAATATCTTTATCTAATGCTATGCCAAGTAATACTTATTCAAATGATTACTTTGAGTTTACAGTAGATGGTAAGAATACAAGTAATAAAAATATTAATTATTTAATTTCTCTTTCTTATGGAGATATTCCAAGTAATAGAACAACAAGAATAAAAGATAATTTATTAGATTTTAAATTAGTAGAAGTTGTTAATAATCAAGAAAATGTTTTAGTAGATACAATTAATTTTAATTCTTTAACCAAAGCTAGACTTTACATGGCAACAATACCTAGTAATACAAATAATTATCTAAAAACATATAGATTATATATGAAAATAAGTTATAATACTGTAATAGGAAATGTAGGACAAGACTATACAATTGATGAGTGGAACAATATATTTGCAAGTGTTAAAGTGAATGTCTTAGGAACAACTAATATTCTTGTAACTGATATACCTACTTTTAAAGAGATGGTTTTAACAGAAAAGAGTAATACTTATATAGAGGAAGATAATACTATATATTTATCAGGAAATAGTAATGATATAGATTATAATTATGTTTGGTATAGTGGTAAACTTTGGCGAATAACAGCCATTAATCCTGATGGAACTATGAAAATGATAACCGATGATTTAATTACAACTATCTCATATAACCCTGATAGTGATGTTAATTTCTATGATATATCTAAAAAAGATGATGCAACATATACTGGTTCATACATGTATCAATGGTTAAACGAAGATTTTTTAGATACTTTATATAATCATGAAAATATAATAGTAGAAGATAGTACTTGGAATATAACTAATTCTAATGAAGGTAATATAAGTAATAAATTAACTAGTTCTTCTTTAGTGAATAATTCAACCATAGGAAAAAACACTCCTGTAGGACTATTAAATAGTTATGAATATTATTTAAGTTATATAAACACAAGTTATGGCTCTGGTTATTTAAATATTGGATATTGGTGGTGGTTAATAAACCCTTATAGCTCTTCTCGTGTTTGGTTCGTTAGCAACAACGGTATCGGCCGCCACAACAATCCGTCTAGTAGCTCTGCTGCTCGCCCATCTATTAATCTAAAATCTAATATCCAGCTAACAGGTGGAGATGGAACCAAGGATAATCCGTATAAAATAGCAGGGGATAGGGAAGATGTAATGCCAAACACAACTTACTTAAATACAAGAAGTATGGGCGAGTATGTAATATTTGATGAAGATGGAGATAGTTCAACTAAAGAAATTTATAGAATAGTAGGAATAGAAGATGGAAAGACTAAATTAAATAAAAATGATTATGTAAAAAGTGAAACCACAACTTTAACTAAAGAGTTTAATACAAGTGCAACTTATGGAGGAAGTGCACGCGACGATTACTGGGATTATTATTTGAATAATACATGGTATAATACTTTAGCATCAAAGGAAATGTTAGACAAAGGAACATATTATATAAAAGCAAGGTCGTCATCGTCAGGATCATATAAAAATTCTTTATGTAATACAGATAATACTACCGAAACAACTAAAACTTGTGTTAAAACAACAAGTATTTGGAACTCAGGTTATGTAGGACTACCAAGATACGGAGAAATGTTTGCCAGTCAACAAGGAAGTGGTTATAATAGTTCTAGTGATATGTGGTTAATAACACCATATAGCTCTTCTTATGTTTGGGGCGTTAACTACAGCGGTAACGCCAACAACTACCTTCCGTATTATGGCCGTGCTGCGCGCCCTTCAATATATCTTAAATCAAATGTTGTCATAACAGGTGGATCTGGAACTAAATCTGATCCGTTCACAATAGCCTTAAAAAATTAAAATAAAGATAAATAATGTAGCAAATGTGTTACATTTTTTTCTGTCTTTGACATTTTTACTTGTAAATCTTTTTGAAATTGGGTATAATTGAAATGTTTGGATAATACTTCGGTATTATTT